>NZ_AP014510.1:1875096-2187612 GCF_000828675.1 Thermotoga profunda AZM34c06
TTGCTGGATTTTTCAGAGTACAGAAAACTTGCACAGTCATTCATCACCGTTGAGCAATTGTTGGAAGAATATGAAAAAAGAAAAGGAATAGAACAATACACAATGGTTTCGCCAGATCAACGTGTTGTCATAATCAATTTTGTCTTGAAAGACAACATCATAGATGTCAATCGTGTGAGTCGAGCAATAATGGATCTAAAAAAGATCGCTCAGCAGATCACGAAAGAAACCAATGTGAGATTTCTCTTTACAGGGACTGCAGTTGGAATCTTTGAGTCAAATGAACAAGTGAGAAAAGATTTTCTCTTGACAACGGCCATATCTTTTACAGGTATCTGTCTTGTGATCTACCTTGGTTATGGGAGTATTTCCACCTTAGGGCTTTTACTGATCTCGATGATTGTAGCCATGTGTATGACACTTGGCATCACGAAATTCTTCTTAGGTGAGATAAACATAGTAACTTCTTTTGTCAATGCAATGGTTCTTGGACTTGGTATCGATTATGGGATCCATATGATCACAAAGGTGACTTCTCACGCAAAGGAAGGAAGAGTGGAATCTGATGCTGTATCGATTAGCATCTCTGAATTTGTTCGTCCAGCTTGTGCTGCACTTTTAACAACGATCGGTGCTTTTTCTTCAATGTTTTTTGGACTCTCAAAGCCTTTTGTGCAAATGGGTTTATTTGCCATCATCGGTGTATCCGTGTTTTTCATCACAATGTTTTTATTTCTCCCATCACTTTTGCTGGTATTCAAGCCGAGAATAAAAGAAAGCAGGAGAAAACAAGATTTCTCGTTTTTCTTCAAAGGAAAAACAAAGAAATTGATTAGAATCATGACCATAGCGATTGTAGTCATCTTTACACCCTTAGGAATAATGAATCTCAAGAATTATTGGTACACCCCTTCGGGATTAGTTTCAGAAAAGGCAGAATCTTCAATAGCTTTTGAAGAAGTGAAAAGGAGTTTTCAAAAGGTTGGTTTTGGAGAAATTTGTGTTCTGGCTGACGATCTTGAAGATCTCAAAAGAATAGATTCGATCATAAAAAATTCTGGCATTTTGATTCCTCCTCTATCTGTTTTGAACATCTTGGAATACGCGTCTGATGACGTCGTAAAAACATTACCGAATATGTATTCTGAACTTTTCCAGGTGGTGAATAACCCCGTATTGGTTGCCGTTTTCAAAAGAGTTGGTATGTATGGTCAGATCCTTGAAATGCTCTCAATGGTGCGAAACTCGAAAAATATGCAGGATATACTGAATGAACTGAAAAAAGATGTTCCAATGTTGTTCTATGAAAAAGATGGAAAAACGAAATTCGTATTGTACACGGACACCGCTCAAGATCTTTACAAACAAAACAGAATAAAAGAAGTCTACAACTTTTTCCAGAAAAACAATGTCAAATCCTATGGCTACCCAGCGATACTTTATAACGTGATGAATGATATGAAAGGTACGATTTATTGGCTTTCCCTTTTTGTTTCTTTGGGTGTTTTTGTCATGTTGTTGATAGACACAAGATCATTGAGAGCAAGTTTGCTGATACTTGCTTCGGTGATGATTTCAATAGTAATTGCCTTTGGTATTGGTTCAATCATGGGGATTCATGCTACTTTCATGACTTTACTTTTGATACCAATATTGGTGGGAACAGGTGTCGATGGTTTGATTCATATGCGACATGCCTCAAAAATCGGAGATTTGGATGGACTTGTTAGAACGTTGAAATCAGTCACCTTTTGCACTTTCACAACCGTCGTTGCTTTTGG
Source organism: Thermotoga profunda AZM34c06 (assembly GCF_000828675.1). Lineage (NCBI taxonomy): Bacteria > Thermotogati > Thermotogota > Thermotogae > Thermotogales > Thermotogaceae > Pseudothermotoga > Pseudothermotoga profunda. The sequence goes on from NZ_AP014510.1 coordinate 1,876,878, forward strand.
CAGTTTCTCACTGGCTGAAGGAAAACTTTTGAAAGAGTTTGGGATTTTGATGGGTATAGGTCTTTCGGTAACTTGGTTGGTAACGATCTTTGTAACGGAATATTTTTTCAAAGGTGGTGATGTTGTTGAAAATCGCGATGTTCACTGATACATACATGCCGCAAGTCAATGGGGTTGCGACATCTGTTAGTCTCTACAAACGAGCCCTTGAGAAGCTTGGACATGAGGTTTATGTAGTAGCTCCTATAGGACCTGAGGATGATAGAGTCTTTGCCATAGGTGGAATTCAATTCAAATGGGAAAAGAATCATGTGATACCCAACAGTGGAAGATTGTTGCCTCTACTGAATTTCGTCAAACAGAAGAAAATAGAAGTAATTCACAGCCATGCTCCTTTCGCACTTGGTTTTAGGGCTTTGACAGTTCAGAGACGTTTACAAATACCGCATGTTCACACTTATCACACTTTGCTGGTGGAATACAGACATTACATTCCAAAACCACTTACTCCTTCGGCAAAGAGTGTAGAAGAATTTTCTGCGTGGTTTTGCAACATGGTAAATCGGGTAATTGCACCTACTGAGAAGATAAGAAGTGAGTTACTCAGATACGGCGTGATCAAACCTGTAGATGTCATTCCAACAGGGATCGATGTAGAACTGTTTGACAACGTAAACGAGTTCAACATAAGAAAAATTCACAACATCGATGATAGATCAAAAATTCTTCTCTTTGTTGGCAGGCTTGCGAAGGAGAAAAATGTAGTCTTTGTAATTCAGACCTTGAAAGAACTACTCCGGAAAAACTACGACACTCATTTGATAATCGTCGGCGATGGTCCTGAAAGGGCTTCTTTCGAGAGATTGACTGTGGAACTCAATGTACAATCGCACGTGACATTCACCGGTTATATGCCAAGAAAAGCACTTGCCAATTACTACAGACAGGCTGATCTGTTTATCTTCGCATCTGAGAGCGAAACTCAGGGTTTAGTGGTACTCGAATCTCTCGCGGCGGGCACACCTGTAGTGGCAGTGGCAAAGATGGGCGTGGCTGATGTGTTGGTAGATGGACAAGGTGCACTTTTAGTTAAAGAACCCGTTCTTTCTGAGTTTGTTGAAAAGGTCGAACAGTTGCTCTGTAACGAGAATCTCCATGAACAAATGAGTAAAATAGGGAAAGAGTATGTTGTCAAAAATTGGTCCATAGATGCCAAAGCACTTTTGTTAGAGAGCTCTTATTCAAAAGCTATCGAGGAAGGCGCGTGTCAACATGATTTTCGTGATAATGTTTGGATCGAGATCATGGTAGAAAAGATGAAAAATATTCCCACGAAAATCTTTGAGACCATAAACAGCGGAGGTGTGAAACGTGTTACCACTAAATATCTTACTCGGTCACGTCGTAGCTGACCATGCTTTTACTAACAATGCAAAGATCAGAACTTATTCAGGAAGTAAATTAGTTGGCCATATCGCCTGGTCAATACTGGCAATCTTGGCATTTACATTTGATACACTCTTAAAATCTACCATAGGGATTGCGATAATCTTGATTTTTTCACTTGTTCATGCCGTTCTCGATGTTTTACGTGTGAAATGGTATCGAAAAAACAAAAGAATCGTCGATATCATTGAATTAACTGGAATCGCTGTGGCATTAGTAGTTAACCTGATCTTTGCCCCATTGCTTCGAAATTCCTACTTATCACCAGAATTCGTGTTATATCTCATGGGGATGAGTGTTGTTTCAGTAGCCATAACCTATATCTTTCGTAACTATTATCCAGCAGATGAATTTTTACCCGACGTGGATGGCATATCTGAGAGATTGGCCATCTTTGTCTTTATCCTGGCTTCAAAACCGTTACTTGCCATCGCAAGTATAGGTATTGGACTACTCTACAGACTCTTATTTGTCAAAAAGGTGAATCACACTTGGTGGATCAGCCCTGTAAGTGGAGTCATTTTGAGTTTTATATGGAAGTGGATCATTTATTGATGATTGGTGAAAAAATCATTTGGGTTGCGACCTTACCATCTACAAATGATTTTCTAAAAGAAAATTGGCACAGACTACCCCACGGTACAATCGTGGTTGCTGAGTCTCAAACATCTGGCAGAGGTAGGTACAACAGATACTGGTATTCACCAGAAGGAGGTCTGTGGTTTTCAATTCTTTTCAAGCCAAGAAAACAGATTAAACCGACATTTTTCACCAAAATTTGTTGTGTTGCAATAGTCAAAGCCCTATCTTTTTTTGAGATAGACACAAAGATCAAATGGCCAAATGATGTCTACTACAAAGATAAAAAATTGGCTGGTATTTTAAGTGAATCTGTCTTTGAAGAAAGTACGTTGAAAGTAGTCGTTGTGGGTATCGGCTTGAATGTGAACAACGATATTCCAAAAGAGCTGAAAGACAAAGCCACGAGCCTTCGTGAAATCTCTACCAAAGACTATGATCTCAAGACAACTCTCAAAATTATTCTCAAATATATCAATCAACTATTGAGGCGATATTTGAATAAACCCGAGGCTCTGACAAGAGTTTGGAAAGGTTTGTTGATTCAAAAGGAAGGTCAACAAATAACTTTTAAGTTGGGGGATGATATTAAAACAGGAAAGATTTTCAAAATAGAAGATGAAAAGATGATTCTGACCGTTGATGATCAACAAATACAGGTGAGTTCATTGGAGATCCTGGAGCCTTGATTGACTTATGATTTCATATTCTGTTTCTGAAACCACGCGGACAACTACTTCCTTGAAAGGGTGAATGATCTTCAAAATATCTTCAGACTTGATCTCATAAGATGGTTTAACCACCCTGTTGTTCACCAGAACCTTTCCATGTAAGAGCATCTGTTGAGCAACCGTTCTTCTTTTTATCAATCCAGTCAACTTCAAGTATTTATCTATCCTCAATATCGTGCCCCCCATTTTTATTATAATGCAATCATTTGAAATATAGACTCTTATCATCAACACAATTGCTTAATGAAGCATGTTATAATTTTAACAACGTCTGTGGGGGTAAGGAACAATGAAGTGGCTGGTTTTTTTATGTACTACGTTGATCTGTCTTTGCTTTTCAACTTCATTAAAAGTGGGAGTCTATCATAACCCGCCACTGATCGAGTTCTCAGAAGGAAGGGCATCTGGTCTGTATGCTGAAATACTCGAGCAATTAGCATCGACAAACAACTGGGATATCGAGTACGTTTTTGATGAATTCAGCACACTACTTGATAAACTTCGAAATGGGCAGATCGATCTCATGACGGCGATCGCATATACACCACAACGTTCTGAAATGTTCGATTTCAACAATCAAGCGGTTATACTCAACTGGGGAGTAATTTGTGTAAAGGGGACACTCAGCAGCTTACTGGATCTTCAAGATAAAATCATAGCGATTGTCAATAACGACGTCTATGCAGAATACCTGAAAAAGCAAATCGACGATTTTAAAATGAAAGTGAGATATTTCTATGTTCAGGATTATGAAAAAGCCCTCGAAGCCGTCAAAAAGGGATTGGCAGATGCATGTATCGTCAGCCGAATCTTTGCCCAAAATAATGTACAGCGATATTCACTCAACATAAGTGGAATAGTCTTCTCACCAATTGAACTCAGATTTGCCTTGCCTAAGAATACACAGAAGAATCAGATAGTAATTCAAGCTATAGATGATTTTTTGTACAAGATCAAATCAAACCAGGAGAGTTACAATCAATTACTCAGCCGCTATCTTGGTACTTACATGGAAAAGCGTGTGATCCCAAAGTGGGTTGAAACAGCCTTGGTTTTGGCGATAGTAGTGGCGGGATTGTTCGTTCTGTGGACAAATTCGTTGAAAAGGGTTGTGGCAACTCGTACAGATGAATTGAACAAGGCTTTGCGAGAACTCATCCACAAAAACGAAGAATTAATCGCAGCAAACGAGGAAATCAGAGCACAGAGTGAGGAATTAGAAACCCTGAATGAGGAACTCGAAAAAACTCTTAAGGATTTAGAAAATGCTATTCAAAGATTTACCCAATCATTGAATCTATTTGGTCAACTTGCAACTTTTTCAAAAGATGAAGAATTCTGCTGGGAATTTTTAAAAATGGTGAGATCTGTGGCTCCAAATTGCTCGGCTGCCCTTTCATATATGAATCTATGCTATCTTCAAACGAAAGATGGAGTTCAAGTTGTTTCATCTATAGATAGTTATAATTTACCTGAAGGGCGATTCGAAGGCTTACCCCTTCAACTTCCATATACTTTTGATCAACATCAAAAAGTTTATGAAGCGATTAGTATTAGATCAAATGATCTATATCTGATTCTTTTGAACCATTCAGAGAAGAAAATTTCAAGTGAAATTGAGATGGCCAAAAGTCTTTTAAATATAGTAAGGGTCTTTTTGAGAATAAAATCTTATGAAGAGAATGAAAAACAGTTTTACAGAAGGATCAACGATGTTTTGATAACGATTTTGAACTATCATGAACCTTATACGGCTGTACATTCAACTCGGTCGAGTGATTACGCTGTGAAAATTGCGCAGAATTTATTTTTGAATGACGAAGCAATTGCAAGAGTCTATTGGGCAAGTCTTATTCATGATATTGGAAAAATTGCAATACCAAGAGAAATATTGTGCAAGAGTTCAAAGTTGTCACCTGAGGAATTCGAAGCAATCAAAATTCATCCAGTTGTAGCAGCCGATCTACTTGAAAAGGCGGGATTGAGAGATATCGCAAAGATAGTACGCCACCACCACGAAAGATTTGATGGAAATGGTTATCCAGATGGTCTTAAAGCAGAACAGATACCAATTGAATCGAGAATCATAGCGGTGGTTGATGCATACGACGCAATGATCAGTGATAGACCTTATAGAAAAGCAATGTCAAGTGAAAAAGCGATTGAAGAGTTGAAGGCAAATGCTGGCAGCCAATTTGATCCACTGATCGTGGAGATATTCATTGAGCTTTTGAAAAAGGAGTGAGCAGTTTGGTCTATCTTTACTTAGCAGCCACACTCTTATTTTGGTCTTCCATGGAAGTTCTCACCAAACCTATGATGAATCAAGTTGATCCTTTCTTTCTCACTTTCTTCAGATTTCTCTTTGGAGGTATTTTTCTGCTGATTTTCATTCGTAAAAAGATACCTTTCAAAGATGTGATTTTACTGGTTTTAATAGGCTCAATCAACGGCGTATTGTCGATGTCGCTTTTGCAACTGGCTGTCAAATTCTCAAATGCATCGACTGCAGCGACACTTGTAGCAACAAATCCCTTATTTGTGACAGTATTATCATTATTACTCGGTAAAGAAAGATTCAGCACGAAGAGATTTCTGAGTGTGGGAGTTGGATTAGTGGGAATCTTGATTCTTTCTTATGGAAGAATTGAAGGTGATAGTATAGTTGGTTTGTTGTGTGGCATAGGCGCTGCAGTGACTTTTGCTCTCTACGCAGTGTTAATGAGAGATTTTACATTGAAATATGGTTCACTGAATGCCACGGCTATTTCTATTTTCTCGGCAGGACTTATATACGGTGTTCTTTTGATTTTCACAGGTAATTTGAAGATACCTCATATTGGGATTTCTCAATGGCTGATTTTGATCTATGCCGGTGTCTTTGTAACAGGTCTTGCATATGTTACCTATTTCAAAGCCATGGAAAGACTTGGTCCATCCTTAACGAGTTTGGTTTTCTATCTCAAACCAGCCGTTGCGAGTTTCTTGGCTTTCTGGCTTCTTTCAGAACCAATTGGTCTATTCAAGTTACTGGGTACTGGTATCATAGTGTTTGCATTATTGCTCAAATGAGATTATTGCTGTGGGAGGTGGCATTGTGAAAACCTTTTTGTCTGTCTTTTTTCTGGTGGTATTGTTAGTACTCTTGAATGCCGATCAAATGGTGATGTCTCCGACTATTGGCATGATCGAGGATGAATTTCACGTAACCGATGCGCATATAGGTCTTGTTGGAGCTGTTTTCACGATCATAGGTGCGCTGATAAGTCTGGTATGGGGTTATTTGTCAGATAAGTACAATCGAAAAAATTTATTGATTTATTCCATCCTTGTTGGAGAAATTCCATGTTTTATGACGGCGTTCTCTACATCTTTTGGTCAGCTATTTTTCTGGCGTGTATTAACTGGGATCGGCGTGGGAGCGAGTTTTCCAATAGTCTATTCGCTGGTTGGAGATATGTTTGATGAAGTCAGCAGGGGAAAGATCGTGGCTATCTTGGCATCTGCGATGTCCATAGGTGGGATCTTGGGTATGATCGTTGGTGGCTTTGTTGGACCGACATTTGGCTGGAGAATTCCATTTATACTGGTTTCTCTTCCAAATATAGTACTTGCTTTGATTGCGTTGTTTGTACTCAAAGAACCAAAGCGTGGTGCTTTTGAAAAGGGAATTGGTGAATTGGTACAGGCGGGTTATACGTATCCAAAGTTACCGAAGATGCAAGATTATGCTAAATTGATAACAGTTAAAACCAACCTCTTTTTGTTTTTCCAGGGTATACTCGGTACAGTTCCCTGGGGTGCCATACCGTATTTTCTGGTTGAATATTTTCGTAGAGAGAGAAATCTATCGGTCGAGACTGCGACGTTTGTTTTCTTGGTCTTTGGGTTGGGGAGTATTCTCGGTACGATCATTGGGGGATGGATTGGCTCAAGGTTGTACAAGATATCCAAACCATCGGTACCTATCTTTTGCGCAGTCACCACAGCGCTTGGCGTCTGGCTCACGGTTCTCACAATAGACTATTCTGCCGTGGGATACAGAGGTCTTTTCATCCTTGGAATGCTTGGGTTGTTCGCGGCTTTGATGGACAGCCTTACAGGTGCAAATGTGAAATTTATGCTTTTGAATGTGAATGAGCCACAGGACCGTGGAAGGATCTTTTCGATCTTCAACCTGACTGACTCACTTGGAACAGGAGTTGGTAGATGGATCGGTGGATCATTCTCTGTACTGTTGGGTTCTCTCGGAGCGGCTATGAAGGTCTCGGCATATTTTTGGTTTGGTTGTTCAATCTTTTTGTTTCTGCTGACCTTCTATTTCGCAAAAGATGTGCAATCGCTTGAACAGAAAATGATTGCACTTGGGCAGGAAAGGGGGTAATATCATGTTTCCGAAGGATTTTCTCTTTGGTGCATCAATGGCGGGTTTTCAAGTTGAAATGGGATATGCAGGCGAAGATACTGATCCAAACACGGATTGGTTTGTTTGGGTTAGAGAGCCAGAGAATCTTTTAACAGGTGCTGTCAGTGGACATCTACCAGAATACGGCGTTGGATACTGGAATAATTATCCTGTTTTGCATCAACTTGCCGTAGATTTTGGAATGAATGCGCTTAGAACCAATATTGAATGGTCCAGGATCTTTCCAAACTCGACCGCTGAAGTTCAGGTTATTGCAGAAACTCAGGATGGAATAACAAAAGTAGAAGTAAAAAAAGAGCACCTTGAAAAACTCGACAAGTTGGCAAATAAAAAAGCCGTTGAACACTACAGACAGATTTTCAAAGATATGAAAAATCGTGGATTGAAGGTCATAGTCAATCTGTCTCACTTTACACTTCCATTGTGGATCCACGATCCAATATCTGTTCACAAAGGTCAACAAACGGAAAAAACAGGATGGGTGAACGATCAAACTGTAGTAGAATTTGCAAAATTCGCTGCATATATCGCCTGGAAATTCGATGATCTTGTGGACATGTACTCGACAATGAATGAGCCAAATGTTGTGAGTCAGATGGGGTACATAATGAGTAGATTTGGCTTTCCACCTTCCTATTTCAACCCAGAAATGTACATGAAGAGTCTTTTGAATCAAGCTCAAGCTCATGCACGTGCATACGATTGTATCAAGTCATTTAGCAACAAACCAGTTGGAATAATTTATGCCACTTCAGTTTATGAATCTATGAATCAGGACAGAGAGATTGAAGAAAATGCCACTTATTTGATGAACTATCTTTTCTTGGATGTTATCACCAACGGTAAGATCTTCTTCCAGGAGCGTCAAGATTTGAAGAACAAAGTTGATTTCATCGGGGTGAATTACTATACAAGAACGGTAATAGACCGGATGAAGTCGGTTGATTTTGGTTTGTTGTCACTCGATTGGACTATTGTAGATGGTTATGGGTACAACTGTCCAGCTGGTGGCATGTCGAGAGATTCAAGACCGGTGAGTGACTTTGGTTGGGAGACATATCCAGAGGGTTTACTCAAGGTTCTCAGATCAATTTACGGTAGATATAAACTGCCTATCATTGTGAGTGAGAATGGTGTTGCAGATTTTAGAGACTGGCTCAGACCATACTATTTAATAGGACATCTCTATGCCACAGAGAAAGCCATCCAGGAAGGTGTGAAGGTGCTTGGATATTTACATTGGTCAATTGTCGATAACTATGAGTGGGCAAGGGGATATCACATGCGTTTTGGTCTTGCAGAAACAGATTATGAAACAAAACAATTCGCTCCAAGACCATCGATGTTCATTTTCAGAGAGGTTGTAAGAAATGGCAGTTGTGAGAAATTTTATAGGTACTTAAAATCACCTTATGAAATATGGAGAATCTGAAGGTGGGTGTTAACCCACCTTTTTTCTCGAAAGCAATATTCTCATTGAATTGATGGTACACAAAAGTGCCACACCAGTATCTGCGAAAACGCCTTCCCACATGGTTGCCTTACCGGCTATTGCAAGAATTATGAAAAAAGATTTCATTGCAATCGCAAAAATTATATTCTGCAGGACAATCTTCTTTGTGAACCTGGCAGTGTCTATTGATTCAACAACCTTTATAGGTTCTCCACTCATTACGACAACATCTGCCACTTCGATAGCTGCATCATTACCAAATCCATTCATTGCCATGCCAACATCTGCCCTTGCCAATGCGGGCGTATCATTTATTCCATCTCCTACAAACGCGGTTTTTCCTGTTTTCATTATTTTGTTTTCAAGTATTTCGAGTTTATTTTCTGGGAGTAGTTGTGCATGGTAATTAATCCCATAGAGTCTTTCTGATATAGTCGATGTCTTTTCCTTGCCATCACCTGTGAGAATATGTACATTTATACCCCTTTCTTGGAGCAACTTCACAGCCTTTTCAGAGGTTTTCTTAAGCCTCTCATTTAGATAAATGTTACCTGCATATTCTTTATCGATAGCGACGTGCACAGCAGATTCTTTACCCAGATCGCACACATCTTGTGGGTGTGGAATTTGTTCTAAATGTAAGAGTTTATCATTTCCAACGTGAATTACCTTACCGTTTACAGAACATCTAACTCCTAACCCGTTTATTTCATGAAAGTCCTTGACGGCAGAATGATCGATATATGGAAATGCCTTAACTATCGATCTGGCAACAGGATGGTTTGAATTAACCTCAGCATGAGCCGAGTACATCAGTATCTCATCTTGTGAAAAACCGTTCATGCCATTTATCTTTGATATCTCAAAATCTCCATGTGTCAAAGTACCAGTCTTGTCGAAGACAACATTTTTAATATTAGCCAGAACATCCAAAAAAGTCGCACCCTTTACCAAAACACCGTTCTTTGATAACTTTCCTATCGCAGCAAAATAAGCCAGAGGTATTGCCAACACAAGCGCACATGGACACGAAATAACAAGCAAGATCAATCCACGATTGATCCATGGTTTCACACTTTGCCCTGTCAACAGAGGTATTACAAAAGATGTGAAGATCGCCAATGATACAACAACGGGTGTATAATAACGGGCAAAGACGGTGATGAATTTCTCGGTCTTCGCCTTTCTCTCGGCTGCGTCCTCTACTAATTTGATGATATTTGTCATTGAAGAATCTTCATATTTTTTCAGTACCTGCAGTTTTATAGACTTTTCTTTTACTATTACTCCTGCGGGGACCTTGTCCGAGATAGTCACATATCTCGGTGTAGATTCACCCGTTATTGGTGAAACATCAAGATAACTACTGCCTTCTACAACGATTCCATCTACCGGTACCTTTTCACCTGGTTTTACCAAAATCATCTGTCCCACTTCGAGATCTTTTGGGTCAACTCGTTGGAGTTGAGAGTTTTGAACAAGCCAAGCTTGTTTTGGCATGGCTTCAACGAGAGATTTTATAGATCTCCGTGAGCGATTGACAGCCATTTGTTGCAATAACTCACCGATTTTGTATAAAATCATCACCGCAACAGCCTCTTCATACTGTTTCAAGAAGATGGCTCCGATTGTGGCTATACTCATTAAGAAATTCTCATCAAGAACAAAACCTTTTTTAATATTTTTGAATGCCCTTAACAAAACATCATAACCTGCCAAAAGGTATGTCAGAATAAGCAAATACCAAATATTGAGAGTAATAGACAAGATAAGTAAAACAACTGCAAACAGCAAAGGAAGAAATTCTACGTATTTTCTTTTGTTACTCTCGACTATCTTGATGTCATCTTCAACGGAGTGGATTATCTTTTCAACATCAATATCATATTCAGAATCGACATCCAACACACCTAAGGAAAAATTCAAATTCACTTTTCTCACACCTTCTGTTTTTGATAAAACTTTTTCGATCTTTGCCGCGCAGTCGGGGCAATGTAAATTCTCCAATTGGTAACGTTTTCTCATCTTTGTTCCTCCTTCACATGCTCAAGAGCAGCCTTCAAAAGTTCTATTACATGTTGATCGGCGAGTGAGTAAAAAACTTGTTTTCCCTGTCTTTTACTCTTAACCAGTTTTGTCATCTTCAAAATCCTCATTTGGTGAGATATCGCAGATTTTGTGGCATTCGTAATGGCACATAGATCACAGCCACACAACTCCATTTTTTCAAGGGCAAGTAAAATTTTCAGTCTCGTAGGATCTGAAAAGGTTGAGAACAAAACTGACATATCGTTTATTGACTGAATATCTTCGAGTTTCTCGATGACTTTTTTGACCCGATCTTTGTGTACTTGGTCGATTGAACAGAGATATTTATTCACACTATCACCTCAACAGTTGAACAACTATTCAACTATATTATATACCAAAAACTATCGATCTGTCCAGAGTTTTCGAAAAAGCAAAACATTTTCACAAGAGTAAAGATAAGACAGCTTAACAGCCTTTCATATTTAATGTTCTGCAATAACAGCTTTCAAACCATTTGTGAAAGATTCTATAGCCTTAATCTTAAAACCAAGCGACATCAATTCTTCTTTGATTTTAGTTGTTGTCCTGAGAATGCGGAAACCAGGATAATACCAGACCGTGTCGTTTTCATCTGAAAGATTAGGCACATGATGAAACAGGATGATCCGTTTAGCATTAGAAACCAGGTTTTTCAATTCCACAGCCTGTTCAATGCCAGATATTATGAGAATATTTTCTGATTTCTCATTCAATTCGATGCCAAGATCTGAGAAAATATCTTTGAAATTCTCTAACTGCTCATTCATTCTCACGTCATGCCAATCAACCTTCGAAAGCGTTTCGTAAAGCTCGGTCGATTGAACTCTCAATGGGAGTTGTTTATAAGATTCTTTTTCAAAATTTTCATAAGCCTTGAGTGACTCATCGATTGGATAAGGTTTCGCATAGATCAAACCATTTTTTGCTTTAAACCATGCCCTGATAGGATGAATGACGCCGAAGGTGGTGAATTTTTCTGATATGTTACCAACCCACAGAATTTCGTCTTCACCGTTGAACCAATTAAGTTCCGTGTTTGGGTACAAACCCGTGTAAACAAATCTTCCAACAGATATGTCTGCGAGTTTTTCATTTTCTTCTACAGCTTTTATGTGATAAGATAACGATTTCTTTTTGTCTTTTTTAGAATAGAGTTTTGCGAGCCTGTAGTAATACATGGGAAATCTTGAAGGTTCCTTTATTCTATCAAGTAATTCTATTGCCTTACTTTCATCCTTAGTGTTAACGGCAGAAACATATAAAGCGATGTCATTATCGGAGAGCAAATAGAGTTTATTCACTTCATTCCCCAAGTACTTCTTAAAATCAACTAAAAATTCCTTTTGTTTTGAATAAAAATTGTACAACTCTTCATAGACCCCACCTATTGTTGAGTCTAATCTGGTTTTCAAATCTTCTACTATTGGTTTGATGAATTGCGATAGTTCAGGTACAAGTTGTATGGCGTCTCTGTATAATCTCACCGCTTCCAGGAATTTTGATTCTTTGAGAAAATGATCTGCTAAGATTGCTTTGGCAACACCACGCACAACAAGATCCTCATCTTCTACAAATTTCTCTATGAATGATTTTTTCTGAGAGTGATCGAGCAGTGAGTATACCAAGAGTAGACCACCCACGCCATTTTCTTTTACGACATTCTCTAAATTCCCGGAACACAACAATTCCAGCATGAGATCTTGCTTAGTGTCAATCCTCTTCAAAAGTGCATAGCTGAATGAGGTGACATCTTTAACGATGACATCTGAAAGGTTTACAGGAATTCTCTTCTCAACGATTTTCTCGTATACAGGTTGCATATTCACTCTAAGTTGTTTTCTCTTTACAAAATCTGTCAAATACTTCAAAGTTGGTAGAGATTTTTCGATATCTTTTTCTGCGATCTTGTTGATCAGATATTGAATCATATTTACAGAAAGATCGTCATTCTTCGAAAACCTTTCCTGAGCGAGTTTGTTGAGCTCTTCATATTTTTCAAGCACGGTATAGGCGATCATCGCTCCAAGATCTGCCATTGGAATATCCTTGAAAGACATGATCGTCCATCCGAATTTCTCGATATTCTTTGAAGCATTTTCAACGGCTTTTTTGAATTTTTCATGATATTCAATTACCTTTTTCCACTCCTGTTTTTTGAGATAGGCATTCAGCATGGCTAAATATGGATCAGGATACTCTGGGGTTGCATTTATGGCAGTTTGAGCAAGCTGTATCGCAAGATCATCCAGACCAGCATTGACTAAGTCGATTGAGAAGATATACAAGAATTCCAAACCAATCGCGGGGATAGAAGTCGATCTCCTCATGAGTTGCAAAGCCTGCCAACCCGCTTCAGCAGCTTGGTGCGGTTTACCACCGGTCTTCTCTGTTTTATACAGTTGAATGAGATAATACAGTCTTTCCTGATCGTTCTTGCATTGTTCCAAGTGTTTTCTTATTAGTGTTGCGGTTCGCTCGTATTTTTGCTTCTTGAGTTTTCTCGTCCAGATGTAACCATAATGGTAGATCAAAAAATTTGCATTCACAACCTTTGGTTTGTAAATTGCCTGGTTGTGTACGATGTTTTCATAATGAACTGTTCCGTTTCTGAAAATACGTGGTGTCGAGGCTGTTTCTGTGCGTTTGAAGTCCCAATCAAGGTAGCTCAGAGTCGGAAGATAAACTGTGTTTACATCCTTTGAAAGGGATCTCAAAAATTCTCTTATTCCATTTTTAAAATCCTCTGAGACTTCTTCGTCGGCATCGAATATGAATACCCACTCGCAGGTTGGATATTTCAAAGAGTTGTTTCGTGCTTCAGAGAAATCGTTTTTCCATGGATGAAAATAGAGTTTGTCTGTATATTCTCGCACGATATTTGGAGTGTTATCACTCGAACCCGTATCGACAACAACAATCTCATCTGCCACATCTTTTATACTTTCCAAAGCCCTTCGAATATTGTGTTCTTCATCTTTGACGATCATCGCAACAGACAATAAGCAAGAATTTTCTTTCACATCAACGCCCCCTGACTGTATAACTCACACTTTGAATTTATCCGTCAACTCATTCAGCTTCTTTGAAAGTTCTATCAACTTAGAGCTTTCTGAACTCACCTCTTGGTTTATTTGGACTTGTTGTTCGACAATTTTACTCAATTCATCTACTCTGGTTGAGATATTCGAAATTGAAGAGTTCAGTGAATTAACTGCAGCACTCATTTCCTGTGCTGCAGCACTCTGTTGTTCTGAACTTGCAGCTAACCCATCTGTCATACTGGCAATCTCTTTTATTTGCTTTAATACATTGGTCAGAGAATTTCTCACAGTATAAGATTGTTCTGCAACTCTCTCAACGGCACTGACAGTTTCTTGAGTGACAGAACTTGCTCTATCTGCTCCTTGTCTGATATTGTTAAGTATTTGATTTATTTTTTCAGTGGCATTTTTACTCTGTTCAGCGAGCTTTCTTATCTCATCTGCAACAACTGCAAAACCTCTACCAGCTTCACCCGCTCTTGCGGCTTCTATTGCGGCATTCAATGCGAGCAAATTCGTTTGTTCGGCTATTGAATTGATTGTATTGACTATTTCACTTATGTTTTGAGCATTCTCAGACAATTCACTCACCACCGATGCAGTGAATACCGCCTTTTGTTTGGAGTCTTCAACTACTTGATAGATCATGTCAAGTGCTTTCTCTCCTTCTTTTGCGGCATTACTCGCTTGTTCTGATTTATCAGCAAGATCTTGCGAAGCCTTTGCGATATTCTGCGTGCTTGCTGCGATCTCACTAACACCTGTAGTGAATTCTTTTGATGATTGTGATGCATTCTGCACTGCTTGTTCGATCTCTATCATGCTTTTGTGCAAGTCTGAGCTGGATGTTTTCAACTGTTCAGAAACATCTCTCAAGCCATCAGCAGAGTCGTCTATGCTTCTTGAGACATTCAAGATATCGCCTACAGTTGTTCTCAAACTCTGTGCCATACCATTCAGTGCGTTCGCTATTTGAGCAACTTCATCTTTTCCTCTGGTTTCAAACTTTGTCGTCAGATCGCCTTTGTCAAACTCATTCACCTTGACAGCCAGATCCTTTATCGGTTTTGAGATAGAGGTGGCCACAATGAAAACAACAGCTGCAATTATTACAACTAAAAGAACAAAGAGAGAAATGACTACGTAATTAGTCCTCTTTGCATCCTTTAAGATCTCATCTACTGGGACAACTATACCAAGTTACCAACCCGGTGATGATTCAACAGGTGCGAAAAATACATATCTGACAACACCTTTATCATCTGAGTATTTTCCATAACCAATCTCACCTTTAATCATTCTCTTTCCAATCTCACTCAAACCTTTATAACCCAGTTTTTCATCTGCACTGGTAATATCAAGATTCATGACCTGTGATTGGTCGGAATGAACCATGACCGTACCTTTGGAGGTAACAACCAATGGAAAACTCGTCTCTCCAAGTTGAATATCTTTCACCATTTTTGCGAGTGTCTCAAGTGGAATAGTGGCTCCATACAATCCCATTACCTGTCCTTGATAGTCCTTAAAAGCAGCAGCCACAACAAAGACGGGATTGCTTGAGAAAACCGATCGTTCAGGTTCACTGATTATCAAATCCTTTCCTTCAAAGATCTGCTTGAAATATGATTTTTGAGTTATGTCCGCTTCTTGTGCTTTGGTTGAACGTGCAATACCTTCTGACCAAGATATGAACAGATCTTCTGACCCTTCAAGTGTGACCTGTGCTATTACTTTTTTCTCAGCTAAAACCTTAATTCTATCAATGATCCTTAAAAGCCATTCGGTTACAGTTCTGCTACCGAGGCTAACAATCTTTTGTGCAGCTGTTTCTGCCATGAGGATCGATGATTTAGAAACATTTGTGTAGACAACAAAAGCTATACCCGTTGCGAGTAGGATGACCGGTATCAAAAACCACACAAGCATCTTTGAACGAAGTTTTTTCACTGGAGCACCTCCAGAGTTATTTTACATAAAAATTTTGTGTTTTAAAAATTAATCGACGCGACACTCTATTGTTTTTGCACATCTCCTTGAGTGTTTTTCCATCATTATTTAAAAAAGCCAAGGTTTGAAAACCTTGGCTGATTTTTGAATCTAAGATTGCTCAATTTTTTGTTAAACAACTATATTGAGGAGTCTTCCTTGTACATAGAGCACCTTCTTTGGTTCGCCATCGAGAAATTTTTTGACTTTATCACTCAAAAGGGCAAGTTTCAATACTTCGTCTTGATTGGCATCGATTGGAACTTTTATTCTGTCTCTGACCTTACCATTTATCTGTACGGCTATCTCAATTTCCTGAACAATCAGTGCTTGTGAGTCGTACTGAGGCCATCTTTCTTTCATTATTGAAGTGGCCTTTCCCATTTTGTGCCAGAGTTCTTCGGCAAAATGAGGAGCAAATGGGGAGATCATGAGCAAGAAATTCTCGGCAAACTCTCTCAAAATCTCGGTATTCCACTTTTCCTGTGGTATATCTTCCATGTAATCAGAGACGGCATTTACCAATTCCATTAATCCACTTATGGCTGTGTTGAATTTGAAACCGCCTTCCATATCTTGTGTGATCTTTTTCAAAGAAGAATGCAATTTTCTTCTGAGCTCTCTTTCTTTTTCTGTGAATTCAGATTTGTCATGATTTGAAATAGAGATTATTTGGTCAACCACAGTCCACGCTTTTCTTATGAATCTGTTAACACCTTCGATACCAGCATCGTTCCATTCGGCATCTCTTTCAGGTGGTCCCATGAAAAGGATGTACATTCTGAGTGTGTCGGCTCCATATTTTTCAATCATATCGTCTGGTGAAACAACATTGCCTTTGCTCTTTGACATCTTTGCACCATCTTTATAGATCATTCCCTGAGTGAAAAGATTTTCGAATGGTTCATCAAAACTGAGATATCCCAAATCGTGTAGTACTTTTGTTATGAATCTCGAATAGAGTAGGTGCAATATGGCATGTTCCACTCCACCCACATATTGATCGACAGGCAACCAATGATCAACATCTTCTTTTTTGAATGGGGCGTTATCCAATTTAGGATTGACATACCTCAAAAAATACCACGAAGAATCAACAAACGTATCCATTGTGTCAGCTTCTCTGAGTGCTGGTCTACCACATTTTGGACAAGTTGTTTTTCTGAATTCATCGTTTAGCATCAACGGTGACTGACCAGTTGGCAGAAATTCTACATTGTATGGGAGCCTAACCGGTAGATCTTTCTCCGGTACTGGAACTATTCCACAGTGATCGCAGTAGATTATTGGTATCGGTGCTCCCCAATAGCGTTGTCGAGAAATCAACCAATCTCTCAATTTATACTGTACAGCCTTTTTCCCCAATCCTTTTTCTTCCAACCACGATATGACCTTGTCGATACCTTCGGGAACTGGCGTGCCGCTGAGCAATCCACTGTTGATCATCACTCCAGGTCCGTCGTACGCCTTGTTCACAGTAACGTCTTCCAGCGGTTTTATAACCTGTCTTATGGGTATGTTGTATTTCATTGCAAATTCATAATCTCGCTGATCATGAGCAGGAACACCCATCACTGCACCCGTGCCATATTCCATGAGAACGTAATTGGCAACATATATGGGTATCTTTTCACCATTGACAGGGTTAACTGCATATCTTCCTGTGAAGAAACCTTCTTTTTCGGTATCGACTGCCCCTCTTTTGAATCTATCTTGTTGGCCAACGTATTTCAGAAAATCCTCAAGGTCTTTGTGTAGCTGTGGCAGCACCAATTGTTCAACGAGTGGTGATTCTGGTGCCAACGCCATGAAGGTTACTCCCCAGAGTGTATCTGGTCTTGTGGTGAAAACCTCGATTTCTGTATCTAAACCATCCACTTTGAACTTTATTCTTGCTCCTTTACTTTCTCCAATCCAATTTCTTTGCATTGTCTTGACATGTTCGGGCCAACCGGTGAGTTTATCCAAGTCCTTCAGAAGTCTTTCCGCGTAGTTTGTTATCTTGAAAAACCACTGCTCCAGATGTTTTATAGTCACAGGTGTATCACATCTCTCGCATCTACCATCTTTCACTTGTTCATTTGCCAGTGATGTCATACATTTTGGGCACCAATTGACGGCTGCCTTTTTCTTATAGGCAAGTCCTGCTTCGTAAAGCTTTAGAAAGACCCATTCAGTCCATTTGTAGTATGGTTCAATGCAGGTTATGACCTCTCTATCCCAATCGTAACTTATACCGAGTTTTTTTATTTGACCTCTTATTGTGTTGATATTTTTCATGGTCCAGTCATGTGGGTGTATCTTTCTTTCAATTGCGGCGTTTTCGGCTGGCAGACCAAAGGCATCATAACCAAAAGGATGTAAGACATTATAACCACACATCCTTTTATATCGTGCCACTGCATCTCCTATCACGTAGTTTTTTACATGCCCAACGTGTAGTGTGCCAGATGGATATGGAAACATCACGAGCATATAGTATTTTGGAAGATCAGAATATTGAGCAGTTTTGAACATGCCATTTTCTTCCCAATACCTTTGCCATTTCGTTTCTATTTCCTTGGGCTCATATTTCGACACAGGATCACCTCCAACTACTTGAAAAAGATTATATCATCGAGTTTTTCAAAAAGATCACTGAAAGCTTTATATCTGTGACTCAATTTATGTTTTTCTTCTATCATCTCACCAAAGGTGGTTTCATATCCATCTGGTATGAAGATTGGATCATAGCCAAACCCACCTGTACCCCTTATGCTGTCACTAATCTTGCCTTTGACATCTCTCTCACAAGACAATACTATTTTCTCGATAGGATCGTAGTAAGCGGCTGCACAAACAAATCTCGCCGCTCTGTTTTGTTTGTTTTTGAGCATTTCCAAGATGAATAGCATCTTCTGCTCATATGAATAATCTTCCATGAACCTTGCCGAATGAACACCGGGAAAGCCATCAAGTGCATCTATGACAAGTCCCGAGTCATCGGCTATGGTCCTCTGCTTTGTGATATTTCCATAGAAAATGGCCTTTTTGATGGAATTTTCGACAAAGCTATTACCGTCTTCAGGGGCTTGTAATTTCACACCTAAATCGTCAAGCGATACAACTTCTATTTCTCGCGGTACAAACCTTTTTATTTCTTCAATTTTGTGTTTGTTTCTGGTCGCGATCAGGAGCATTTTATCTCCTCCAGTTTCTTTCTGAAAGAAGCAGGATCATACCTAAAAATTCCATATCCCATTACCAATATCTGTGCGCCACTACACACTACGTCAGTCACTGTGTCTTCATTTATTCCACCATCGACCATTATCTTGATCTTCAAATCCTTTTGTTGAATTATTTTCGAAAGTCTTTTGATTTTTTCAGTGGTGTTTTTTATGAATTTTTGGCCAGAAAACCCGGGATTAACTGTCATGATCAAAATACCGTCAATATCGTTTAGAATATCTGAAAGCATTTCCACTGGAGTGTGTGGATTGAGTGCCACGTAGGCTTGTGCGCCTTTATCTTTGATCTGGTAAATAGTTCTGTGCAGGTGCAAACACGTTTCATAATGTACAGTGACTATCGAAGCGCCTGCATCGACAAATCTCTCGACGTATTTTTCTGGTTGAACGATCATCAAATGTGCATCTATCGGCAAACTGGTACATCTTTTCACGGCCTCAAGTAATGGTAATCCAAAGGTTATATTTGGTACAAAGACGCCATCCATCACATCCAGATGGACCATATCTATATATGGCTCGACTCTTTTGATCTCCTCACCAAGTCTTGACAGATCACTTGCCAATATCGATGCAGAAATCATCACCATTGCTTACTCACTTCCCTGTATATTTCAAGATAATTCTCGTACCTACTCACGGCGATCTCACCTTTTTTAACAAGTTCTTTGATCTTACATCCTGGCTCATCGATGTGAGTGCAATCTTTGAACAAGCATTTATTATTCTCGAGTATTTCTGGAAAATACAACTTCAGATTCTCTGGTTTGATGTGGTCCATTTCTATGAGCGAAAATCCAGGCGTATCGGCAACAAAGCCTCCAAATGGCAAACGTATCAATTCGGCTGCCGTAGTTGTGTGTTTTCCTCTTTCGATTTTTTCAGAGATCTCCTGTGTTCTGAGATTTATCCCAGGACAGATACTGTTCAAAAGACTACTCTTTCCTACACCAGAAGGCCCTGCAAAAACAGATAATCTATCTTTGAAATGATTTTTCAACTCCTCGATACCTTCACCAGTTTTTGTGCTTGTACATACGACAGGGTAGATTTTTGAATACGTATCGATGAAAGATTTTTTCCTATCTTGATCTGTCTCATCAAGTAAATCTATTTTGTTGAGTACGAGCACGGCATTGAGCTTTGCCTCTTCAACTAAAACAAGTAGTTTATCAAGCATCAAAAGAGGAACCTCGGGTTTCTTGATGGTGTGAACACAAACCACTTGATCTATATTCGCCACCCTTGGTTTTGGCAATTCATTCTTTCTTTTCAGAACAGATTCGACAACTCCCGCATCGCTCACCTTGACATATTCAACAACATCTCCCACTATTGGCCTTAATCCTTGAAGTTTAAAACGACCCCTCAGATAACATCTTATCCTTTCATAGGTTTTCGAATCTTCAACAATTAAAACATTGGACATGAATTTTACCACAATTCCTCTACTTCTCAGAACCTGACCCCTCCCCTGGTTCACCAGAATCAACCAGAATCGACACCTCACCGTTTTGTTTCAAAGAACTCCCTGCTGGGGGATAGATCCCCATGACTCTGCCATCTGTTCCTTTGAATGGCATCTGTACAATCCTTATTTGGAAACCCATCTCAGTTAGGACCTTCACGGCAGTTTCCTTAGGAGCACCGACAAGATCTGGAATAGTCATCTGCTGAGGTTCTCTGAGAAAAATAATGACCGTTCTGTTTTTTCGTACTTTCTGTCCAGCATTTGGATAGGTATGGTCTACCAGCCCTGTTCCAAATATCTGTCCTGGTTTTACGCCGGATCTTTTCAATTCCTCAATGGCTCGGTCGATCTCAAAACCTTTTACATCGGGTATCTCAACTGTCTGAGGACGAATCAAAAAATAACTCAGAAAGATCACACCACCTACTACCATACCAAGAAACATGTAAAGCAAAAAGATGAAGACTGTCCTCAGCGCTGAAGATTTCTGATTCTTAGCTGTCCGCATGCTGCTTCTATGTCCGCTCCCTTCTCATATCTTATTTCTGCTTCCACACCTGATTCGATCAAGATTTCTTTGAATCTATTGATCTTCCATTGAGTCGGTCTTTCCATATTAGAAACAACGGGATTTATCGGAATTAAGTTTACAAAAACTTTCATACCTTTAAGTAATTTTGCAAGTCTTCTTGCGTCTTCATCGAAATCATTGAATTCTCTTATGAGTATATATTCTATCGTTACTCTGCGGTCTGATTTTTCTTGGTAAATTCTTGCTGCGTGGAGTACTTCTTCTATGGAATATCTTTTGTTCATTGGAATTATCTGATCTCTTTTCTCATCAGTTGATGCATGCAGTGATATTGCAAGGTTCAGATCAAGTCCTTCGTCGGAGAGTTTCAAAATCTTTTCAGGTATACCCACTGTGCTTATAGTTATACGTCTTATACCGACATTCTTCGTCTTTTCATGTATGAGTATTCTCACACTCTTGAGAACATTATCATAATTGAGTAATGGTTCTCCCATTCCCATGTAAACTATGTTTCTTATCGTTTGGTTTGAATCTTTCTCGATAGCGAGAATCTGTGAAACGATTTCACCAGTTGAAAGATTTCTTACAAAACCACTCTGACCCGTTGCACAGAAACTGCATTTGACTGGACAACCCACTTGTGTAGATATGCAAGCAGTGGCATAACCTTCATGGAATAAAAGTACAGACTCTATAGTATTGCCATCTTGCAATTTATAAAGATACTTTGTTGTCTTATCCAGTGAAGAAACTCTTTTTTCCACTATCTCTGGTAGATCAATGGAGAATTTTTCAGTGAGCATATTTCTATGCTCTTTGGAAAGATTTGTCATTTTCTCAAAAACAAAGACGTGCTTTTTGTAAACCCAATCAAGCACCTGATCGGCTCGATATCTTTCAAGTCCAAGTTCTTTAATTGCCGTTAAAAATTCATCATAGCTCATTCCAAGAATATTCAGAGCAATTCACCTCACAAAATTATTATAAAGCGATATATCATAGTTCTACTATCTTTTCAAGTTCTTAAAATTAATGAGACCAAAAAGGAGTCATTGAGCCTGGTGATATAATCCAAAAGGAGGTGTCTTGGTTTGACAGTAGATGAAGCGCGGTTTTTGAGTAAAAAGATCATGGAAGCCGGAGAAGTTCCATTATTGGTTGGACATTTTGGAGTTGGGAAAACAGATG
Source organism: Thermotoga profunda AZM34c06 (assembly GCF_000828675.1). NCBI lineage: Bacteria > Thermotogati > Thermotogota > Thermotogae > Thermotogales > Thermotogaceae > Pseudothermotoga > Pseudothermotoga profunda. The sequence goes on from NZ_AP014510.1 coordinate 1,899,037, forward strand.
TGGCAAGACAAATCGCCAAAGAAACCAACAGAAAACTCGTGATTCTGATTCTTTCTCAGATGGAGCCTGGAGATCTCATAGGCCTTCCATCAAAACAAAATGAACAGACGGTCTTTCTAAGACCAGACTGGTGGCCCGAAGATGGCAATGCGATAATTTTATTAGACGAGATAAATCGAGCGCACAGATCGATAAGAAATGCGATCATGCAACTTGTAATAGATAAAAGAATCCACAATCACGTATTGCCAGAAGGTACATGGATCATGGCAACGATGAACCCACCAGATGATGAATACGATCAAGCCGATTTGATAACAGATCCTGCATTCATCTCACGCTTTTTCATAATTGAGATATCACCATCAATCGAAGAGTGGAAACTATGGGCACAGCAAAACAATGTCGATGAAACTATAATTCAGTTCATTGAAAAATTCCCTGAATTTCTTTACACGCATTCTCCCATGTCCCTGAGAGTCGAATTAAGACCCAGCCCCAGAAGTTGGTACAAATTGAGCAATGTCTTGAAGATAATGGATGAAAACGAGAAAAAGAAATATGGATATTCCTTGGCATGTGGGATACTTGGGCCGGAAGCCGCAAAGGTCTTTGTTGAGTCTGGTTACAATGAATCGATTCCTATGCCACAACTTGTTTTACTACAAGGTATTGAGAAAACTCTTAAAGACGATACAGATCGTGCTAATTCATTAACACTTCGGCTTATAGACTATTTTTCCAAACTCGATGATCAGACGATCGAGTTACTCCAGGCGAATATTTCAAGAGTTGCAAAAAACATAAGCGACCTTGCCTTTATCCTCCCCAGAGACTCCTTTTATGCCTTGATCAGATACATCACTGACAGGGCATCGAATGGAGAGAAAAACTCGCAATTTTTCGATAAACTGATCGAAAACCTTGCAGCCTTTGATCAAGTGAGATCGATACTCGATGAAATCTGATATCGAAAAAATCATACTGAATCTTGGTAGAAGATCTCCTTTTTACCTATATCTTCTACTTAATATCTCACGCGTACCTTCAAAAGAAGTGAAAAATATTGAACTCTCTTTTACGTCAAATTCGAAGATAACGCTTTATTACAATCCAGATTGGGTTTCAAACAAACATCCAGAATTCGTAGAAGGTTTGATTCTTCATCATTTGATGCATTTGATAAACTTACACTTTCTCATAAAACCAAAAGACAATAAAGACAGAATGATATGGGATCTTGCGATGGACGCGGCGATTAATCAGTATATCCCTCAACTTTCAGCATTCGGGATTCCTTTGAATCTTTTGATCGAAGAAGGTCACGGTGTGGATAACGAAAGATTGTTTGTGCTCCCGCCAGATTGGATGCCGGACAAGAGTGCAGAAGAATACCACAAATGGATTTTGCAAAAAATGAGAGAACTTGGTAGATACGATATAGCCATAATCGCACAGGCAAGAGAAAATTCCTGCGATTCACACACTAAGATGCATCAAATACAGGACATAGACATGGTTTTGGAACTAACCAAAAGCCAGTTGAAAAAGGCTTTCAATCTGTATGGCTCTGAACTTGAATCTGGTATCAAGAGATTGGTTGAACTCTCTATATCAAGACCCCTTTTGAACTGGAGAGATAAAATAAGGCACTTTGCCGGAGTATCTGAATACGGTGAAAGATATACAACTGTTCTTAGACCAAACAGAAGATATGAACAACAACCAGGTTGGAGGACATCCCACATGGCAAGACTTGGTGTTATCGTTGACACGAGTGGGAGCATAATAGAAGAAGAATTGGATGACTTTTTCTCCGAAATAGAGGCACTTTCAAGATATATGGACACCAATTTCGTGCTTGTTCAAGTAGATCGTGCCGTTAATTTAGAAATAAGATATTCAAAAGGCACTTACAGAAATATGGAGATAATCGGTGGTGGTGAGACGGATTTGCAACCAGCTGTCGATTACCTTCAAAACAAACATCACCCAGAAGGAATAATAGTCTTCACCGACGGCTATACAGATCTTCCTATCGTTAAAAGACGTGTTTTATTTGTACTGTCAAAGCATCACAATGAAGAGTTCAAAACACAGGCGAGAAAGATCTATGGTCGCTCGAGTGTGGTGGTACTACAATGATTGGATATGGACCGAGTTTGGTCGTTGAAATACTACAAAGATACGTGACTTCTTTGCCAACTGAGATTGCTGTTTCCGAGCTCGAAAAACACAAAGATAAACTCGATCAATATCACAGGCATGTCTTTCTTTCCACGGTATATACCCAGGGTGGTTTTTGTGTTTTCTCGGCTATTGACACCGAAAAAAGGCAGATCATAGGTGTTTCTATCACTGATCCATTTGAAAAAAATTTGATGATATACAATTCAACTTTCGAATTTGAAGTTCTTCAAAAGATCTACCGTGAACTTTTCAACATAAAGGCAGAATTTTTCAAGAGTGGAATCACAAAATTACCCCTTCAATACAAAATCCTATCAGTTTTTGGTGATGATGATTTTCTACAAAAAGAGATGTTAAAAGAGAAAATCTATGGCGTGGAAAACCTGTCTTTTTGCCAAAAAATCAATCAACAATACTTTGAAAAACTCTGTAGACTGAATGAGAAAAAAATAGATTTTGCGATGATCTATCCTTTGGATGAGTACATTGTCTGTATTTTAACGATGCCCGAATATATGAACAAAGACCATGCTTCTTTACTTTCTGAAATTTCACGCATTTACAGAAAAAAATATGGAGCAGCATATCAAGGTAATGTGGACAAAATAAAAAAACTCTCATCGGTCTTGAGTGCCTTTGTCGTATCTTACGAAGACTTTCTAAAAGGTTTTGATGTTGAAAAGAGTTGTCTTGAATTGTGTGAAAAGATCAAAAAGGCTTACAAGTATGTCATTGATCTCGCTTAACTTTAATAATGACATACCTACCTTTTTGGTCTTCTATTCTCACAAATTCATCGAAAACCGTTAAAAAAATCCTTGTACCCATTCTCGACAGAGCCGATCTTAATCTATGTGGAGAGACCTCTATTTCAAATGGCTTTTGAAGACCTATATCCAAGTCTGCTTTGTACTGTACCGTGCCGTATGATCCATAAAAATGTATCTTTTTTTCAGTCCCGATGATCGTTAAAGGTGTATCTTTTGGCAAAAGCCAGGCAGCTTTAGAAACGAATTTTGCGAAAGCCGTGTAGAGCTGATATGGCTCTCCACGAACAAAAATCTGCTCGATCCTGCCTTGCTGAGAGTCTCTTTCACCACAAACTTGCATGGCAAAATCGTCACTGATCATACTGAACCATGCTTCACCAATTGCCAGAGTCAGCGAACAATCTTTCTCATAAGTTTTCAAGGCTTTCACGATGTGTCTACTACTCATATATGGGATCGAGAAAGAAAAAAATTCGTTGATATGATCATCGACCTTGCAAAGACTGACAATCGTTTTTGATGGAGAAATCATTATCAAAGAACTTTCAAAGGAAGAAAGATATGTCATGTCTCCTTCTTCAAGCGCGGCTGTAGCAAAATCCAGAAAATTCATGAACTTTGTGAGTCTCGTCTTTCCTATTTCTTTGAATGACTTCATGTGTTCTCTTTCCTTGGGTTGAGATGTTCTTATTCTCAGAGTTTCTTGATACCCTTGAAGGATTATCTGATCCTGCAGAATTGTGATTTGGATTTCCTGTGATTTTTCTCCTGTCAAAAAACCTTTTAAAAGCTTCAGTCCAATAGGTATCTCACCATAGAACTGATCACATTCAGCGATCTTCATCCAACAGGTTAAACAACCATCTGTGGCTCTCATCACCAAGCCATCTTTATAAGACAAAAAAACATTCCCAAAACTGTATTCAGAAGACCCAATTATTTTGTCACAAAACCTGAGCCAGTGAATTAATGAACTCGTCTTGATAACCGTCTTCAATCATTCCACCACCGTGCGAATTATAGCATCGATTAACTGTTCAAAACTCATTCCCGCAGCTTTTGCAGAGGCTGGTAGATCACTCAAGTCTGTGAGACCAGGTATGGTATTCAACTCAAGTACATAGAAAATACCATCTTTGAGTATGCCATCAACCCTTGCAAATCCATCGCATTCACAGACTTCGAAAGCCTTCAGTGCAGATTGGGTGACTTCTGTGTGTTCTTGTTCTGACAGCGGTGCCGGTAGGATGAATTCAGTCATGTTCGGGGTGTATTTTGCTATGTAATCGTAGAATCTCCTTTTAGGTTTGAGTTCAAGAATAGGTAAAACCTGTGGTTTTCCATTCAATTTCAATATGGAGATAGTCAGTTCTCTTCCTGGTATATATCTTTGTACGATCATCTCATCGTAGTTTGAGAATTCTTGTAAGAGCGCTTGATAGAGTTGTTCTGGATTGTCACAGATATGAACACCTATGCTCGAACCTTCCTTTCTTGGTTTGATGACACAGGGGAATCCAAACGGCGATTCCCTAATAGGCTGTTTAACCAAGATGTATTCGGGGTATTTAACATTTCCGTTGAGTGTACGGTATGTCATGACCTTGTCAAAACATATCGCGCTTGAAAGCACTTTCGAACCCGTGTATTTTATACCAAGCCAATCGAGAATGGCTTGAACCACACCGTCTTCACCAAATTTACCATGGAGCGCGTTAAAAACAAGGTCGAATTCCTTCAACTTAGGTGCGATAGAAAGAAAATCACCGTTCACATCGATGGGATAAGCTTCATGCCCGAGTTTTTTCAGCGCTTCCAAGACATTCTGACCACTTTTCAGAGAAATTGGTCTTTCGCGAGATATTCCACCAAAGAGTACGGCAATTTTCATGACAGATGCTCCTTTCTAAGATATTTTACAACGATCAAATATTGTACAATCAACAATGTGATGAACATCGTGAAAAAGGTTATCTTCATTCTGATAATCTGTTGTGCAATCTATAGTTGTGTGAAAAACGAATCAAAGGATGTATTAGACGATCTCTTAGTCAGTTATATGGCGATCATGTACAACTATGGTCCTTCGTATACCATTGATGAGATCAAGACATTCGCCGAGCAAAGTAGTTATGACGATGATGTCCTTGAATATTATCACTACTTCTGTGGGAAAATAAAGCTCAAGGATGTAAAACTCCACGAAAAGCCACAAATATATGACCAAAGAATAAAAGACTACATCAAACAACATTTACCCATGAACAATTCAAACAACTATGTCTTCATAGACAACTTTGATGACCCACCACCAGTACAGATCTTGTTCAAAAATACAGAGTCAGAGAATATTCTTTCCGAAAGGCTCTATAGTCTTTTATATAGAGATTGGCAAAATGAAGGTTTGTTCAAAAGTTGGTATAAAAGTTTTTATAATGATGAAGTCAATATCGATCAACTGAAAGAATATGCCAATCTGTTGGCGAAATCGGCATGTAGTTATTCTTTTACAATGAGAAGACTTCAAAATACGTCTTCGACATTTTACAAAGATTACGTCGATTTATCAGAAATTCCAGCTGAACTATTGCTTGCAATCGCTTACAAAGAGTCGAGATTCTTCCCTGGATCTTTTAGAGCGGAGATCTACCAAGACAAAATACAGGCAATTTCAATGGGATTGTGTCATATTTTGGTTGATGCAGATACCCTTGAAATTCCAGATATAGGCAACCAAGTAGTGGATATGAGAACCTTTGAATTGATAGGTTACTACTATCTTGGCAATGACTATGGCAAGAAAAATACATTCAATGAGATAGATCTATTGCAGATAAAAGGTAATTTCCTTGTCTGTGCGATACAGCTTGGCTTGATATACCAAAGATTGTCTGAGATTTTGAAAGATCTTTGAAGCCTAAGAGATCTATTTTTTGTCCTCTTGAAGAATTTTTCAACTCGTGGTACAATATCAATTGCACGGCCCCATAGGATAATGGCTAGTCCATCGGATTCTCAGTCCGAAGGTCGGGGTTCGATTCCCCGTGGGGCTGCCAGAAAACTTTGTCTTACAAAAAAACGGGGAACTTTTAACTCCCCGTTTTTTGTTTTGAAGACTCAAAAGCCACTTTTTGGTCATTCAAGCCACAGCAAAGCAATTACTTTTTCAAAATCTCAACATTGAGAAAAAATAGACAAACATTCGTAATCAACTCATATTTGTGAATGATCACGATTAATGATAAAATTAGAGTGAAATACTCCAAATTAGGGGGTGACTTTGTGAGTCAGGGTGTTGGCAAGCAAGGAAAAAAGGAACTGGTAAAAAACATCATAAAAGAGCTCCACAAAGGAATGACACCACAACAAGCAAAAGAGAAGTTTGAAAAAGAAGTAGGTTCGATAACCTCTTTTGAAATAGCTCAAATAGAACAAGAGTTGATCAACGAAGGTGTTTCTCCAGATGAGATAAAACGATTTTGTAATGTACATGCCTTACTCTTCGAGAGTATACTCTCTGAGAGTTTTAAAAACCCTGAGTATCCAGTTCATCCTGTAAATCTCTTCAAACAAGAAAACCAGCAGATCAAAAAGTTACTTGAAAAGATCAGGGAAGTATCACACAAAAAGGATTTTGGACCATTAAAAGAACTTCTAAGTGAACTCAGAAAGATCGATGCACACTATAGTGCTAAAGAACAACTACTCTTTCCCTATCTTGAAAAACATGGCTTCATGGGACCCTCAAAGGTCATGTGGGGAAAACACAATGATATCAGAGCCATGATGAAAGATGCTATCGACATGTTGGGTAAAATATCATTTGATGAATATTTGGAAAAATACCTAAACCCATTGATCGAGGAAATCGATGGCATGATCTTTAAAGAAGAAAATATACTCTTTCCTTCATCACTCGAGATGCTTTCAGCAGAAGAATGGGTACAGATCTTGAAAGAGACCAAAGAAACTGGTTTTGCCTTTATAAAACTTCCAGCCACACTGGATAAACTCATAGAAGAATTTGAAGCGAATCTATCACAAGATCCAAAAATTGAGGATGGACAGATCGTCTTTGAGACAGGAACATTGGCACTGAATGAATTGGAATCAATACTGAACACACTTCCTGTTGATATTACCTTTGTCGATAAAGACAACAAAGTCAAGTATTTTTCAAAATCAAAAGACAGAATCTTTCTGAGAACAAAGAGTGTCATAAAAAGAGATGTTCAAAATTGTCATCCACCGCAAAGTGTGGACAAGGTAATGCAGATAATCGAGTGGTTCAAGAAAGGCGAAAAGGATTTCGTGGATTTTTGGATTAACTTCAAGGGAAGATTTATTTACATAAGATACTTCGCGGTGAGGGATAAAAAAGGTAATTATCTTGGTACCCTTGAAGTAACACAAGATATCACTCAGATAAAGGATTTGGAAGGAGAGAAAAGACTTGCAGACCAAGGAGATAGATCTTGATAAAACGATTTTCGAACTCACAGATCAGTACCCAGAATTGATAGAAATTCTCGCACAGATGGGTTTTTTAGGTGTGAAAAACCCATTGATAAGAAATACACTTGGGCGAAAGACGACTCTAAGAGAAGGTTGTAAAAAACAAGGCAAAGATTTAAAACAAGTAGTTGAGGAGTTGAGAAAGAACGGTTTTACGGTGAAAGGAGTTTAGAAAGATTGGAAGAATTCAAGAAAGATTTTGCTGTGATCGGAATGACTTGTGTCAATTGTGCACGAATTGTGGAAAAAGCTTTGAAGAAAGTCGACGGTGTGAAGTTTGCGGCGGTGAATCTTGCGACTTCAACGGGTTTTATCGTCGCACAAAGAGAAATACCATTTGACGAGATAAGAAAAGCAGTTCAATCAGTCGGTTATGATATCTCGCTCGAACGATCAGAAGATATAGAGAAAAAAAGATATATTCAAACAAGAAACGATCTTTTAATTGCGCTTTTCATCTCAATTCCACTGATGATATCGATGTTCTATCAAATGCTTAAAAATCAGCATATGCATTCTTCAGTGCTTGAAGTTCTGTTGGCAGGTTTTGTTGTCTTTTATTGTGGAAGAAAGACGATTAAAGGCGCACTTATAGCGATTTTTCACAAACATGCAAATATGGATACATTGATTTTCCTTGGAGCTGTTGTTTCTTGGTTGACGGGTTTTCTTGCCTTGACGAATAGGGGTTTTATGTCCTTTGCCACGATTGGTGCCATGATAATCACCTTTCACTTAGTGGGTAGGTTCATAGAGTCGTATTTGAGAGACAGAGCGACCAAGGAGATCAAAGAGCTTTTAAAGATACAGGCAAAAGAAGCTGTGGTTTTGACACAGGAAGGTCAAATATTGATGCCGATAGAGGCAATCAAGGAAGGCTTCATAGTTCTTGTCAAGCCATCAGAGAGAATACCTGTGGATGGAATAATCATAAGTGGTAGTTCTTCTGTTGACGAATCAATGATAACCGGCGAACCAACACCCGTCCAAAAAAACACTGGTGATCAAGTAACTGGTGGTTCATTCAATCTCACGGGTTTACTTAAAATAGAGGCAACAGGCGTTGGAAAAGATAGTTTTCTATCTAAGATGATAGAGTTGATCAAAGAAGCTCAAGGCTCGAAAGTTCCAATACAAGCTCTCGCAGACACCATAACAAAATGGTTTGTACCTGTCATATTCTTTCTGGCCGTTGGATCATCTGTTTTTTGGTACCTCAGTTACGATAGGTTTGCATCTTTTTTTGAGAAAATTCCATGGACAATGGGATTGAACAATTTAAACTTTGCGATCTTTGTATTTGTTGCAACGATCGTTATAGCCTGTCCATGTGCACTTGGCCTTGCAACACCAATGGCTTTAATGAGAGGAACAACCCTTGCAGCAAAGAAAGGGCTTTTAATAAGAAACGCTGAGGCGATCCAAACTGCGAGAGATGTTAAGGTAGTTCTTTTAGATAAAACAGGCACCTTGACTTTGGGAAAACCTGTGGTTGTCGAGCACAATCTTGATCAACAAACCCTGAAGATCGTTGCGGGGATTGAAAAAAACTCCAATCACCCATTGGCAAAGGCAATTGCTCAGACGATCGATGATCCTTTTTTGATAGAGCAAATTGAAGAGATTGTGGGTGAAGGCGTGAAAGCAACCTACAACGGCTCGGAATATTTTATAGGAAAACCAAAAAATCTCAGAGATTACGATGATCACTTGAAAGATATGATCAGTATCGTTGAAGTTAGAAAAGATGGAAAAGTTTTGGGATTTATGGCGATCGAGGATCCATTGAGAGAGGATTCGATCCAGGCAGCTGAAAGACTCAAAAAAATGGGGATTGAAACTGTCATGGTGACAGGAGATAGTGAAAAAACAGCTATTTCATTGGCAAAGAAGGTAGGAATAAAAGAAGTACATTCAAACGTGAAACCAGATGAGAAGCTTCGTATCATGAGACAATATCAATCAAGAGGTGTTAAAGTAGTGATGGTTGGTGATGGTATGAATGATGCTGCTGCTTTGAAAGGAGCGGATATTGGAATAGCAATAGGTTCTGGTACAGACCTTGCAATCGATAGTGCAGATATAATCATTACAAAAGGCGGGATATCAAAGGTTGTTGATGTTATAGACATTTCAAAACACACTTTTAAGATCATAAAGCAAAATCTCTTTTGGGCATTTTTCTATAACATCATAGCAATACCAGCAGCGATGATTGGTTTATTACATCCTTTAATAGCAGAAATCGCCATGATTATGAGTTCTATCACAGTCACATTGAATTCCATGAGAGTCAAATAGAAGGAGGAGTCTTGATGAGGTATTTATTACACGTTCCAGATATTTCTTGCAATCACTGTAAAATGAGGATTTCAAAAAGACTCGAAGAAATAGGTGTGAAAGATTATCAGATCGATGTAGTAAATAAAACAGTTGTGGTTGGAACAGAGAACATAGAGAAAATAATCGATGAACTTGCAAAGATAGATTACCCAGTTGAGAGATACGAAAAACTCTAACAAGGACTACTCCAAAGATAGCTAAACATGATTAGATATCTAAAAACCCCAAAAGATTAGACCTATGGCAATATACGAAGGGGGTATATTATCCACCGGTGGATCAGCGCTGTCCATTATATAGTATACGATTTTTTGTTTGTAACAATTTCTTGTTTTTGCCTTTCTGATGATACTTTAGTATAGAAAACTCATTTTGTTTCACTATTCATCGCTATAACAGAACTTTGTTGAGACTAACTTTTGAGAGTGATTTTATAAGCCTTTGGTCATACATTTTCAATGTGGGTATTTTAATTTTTGGACAGATTTTTTACTTGACACAATTGATTATAATCATTATAATGATTATAGTGAATGGGGGTGTATGTTTGCCTTCGATGATTGACCCATATTCAACAGAGCCCTTATACTATCAACTTAAAGAGATCTTGAGAAAGAACATACTCGCGGGGATATGGAAGTCAGGTGAAAAAATCCCCACAGAAAAGCAGCTTTCAGAAAATTTTCATGTCAGTATAGCAGTTGTCAGACAGGCTGTATCTCTTCTTGTTGAGGAAGGATTTCTTGTCAAACGACAGGGTAAGGGAACCTTTGTAGTCGATACAAGAGTCAGGCAGGGCCCAAGAAAGCTCACCAGCTTTACCGAAGAAATGTCGTCCATGGGGCTTAAACCGTCTTCGATTGTCTTGGAAAAGTTTGTAAAACAAGCAGACGAGAAGATTTGTAATACTCTGAGATTAGAATCAAAAGCCAATGTAATAATGGTCAGAAGGCTCAGGCTTGCCAACAATGAACCTCTTGGTATACAAACATTTTATATTCCTGAATACTTAGCTCCTGATTTCCTCGAGAATGATTTATCTCAATCCCTTTATAAATTGCTGGAAACAAAATACGGTGTCCGAATCGTCTCAGCACAGGAAAAATATTTTGCCACAATACTCGACAAGTACGAATGTAAATTACTAAAAGTTAAATGGCCTTTTGCAGGTTTCATAGTTGAACGTGTTACCTTCGATCCAACTGGTAGCCCTGTTGAATACACAGAGTCCGTTATCAGAAGCGATAAATACTCCGTACAGGTAAATTTGAGGAAGTGACCAGATGTATTTTGTAGCCGATATTGGGGGTACAAATCTTAGAACAGCAATCGTTGATGAAAATGGAACAGTTTTGTGCAAATCAAAGCGAAATACACCAAGAGATTATGGACAACTCTTGCGTTTATTAAAAACCGAGTTTGATGAGAACGCAGAAAAATACCAGATATTGGGATGCTGTTTTTCTATAGCTGGAGCTATCTTCAACGATGGTAGTGTATGGCTTCCAAATGTGTTTGGTTTGAACAGATTCAACATGTCAGACGATCTAAGAGATTTGTTTAGTAAATCAAGTGTTTTTATGATAGATGATCGAGTATCTGGATTGCTGGGAGAACTCTGGAAGGGGTGTGCCGTAGGAAGGAAGGATGCACTTTATCTCGTTATAGGAACGGGTGTAGGACTTGGAATATTTGCAAATGGTGTTCTAATATCTGGTACTCAGAATCTATCTGGTTCTGTTGGATGGATTAAAGCTTGTGACCCTTTGACGAGCGAATTCAAAAATATTGAAGATCTCATCTCTGGTCCAGCGATTGTGAAGCGATGCAAGGAGATCTGCAAAGTGCAAGTGGACTCTCCAGAAGATGTCTTCAGACTACATTCAAACAAAAACGAGTGTGCAGAAAAGATAATTGTGAGTACCTCGCAGCTGATAGGTTATCTTCTGAGTGTCCTCACTAATACTTTTAATCCAGATTTGATCATCCTTGCTGGAAGTCTATCTTTACAATGGAGTGTGTTAAAAGAAAATGTACTCAGGGTATTGAAGGATCATATTAGTCCATTCATTCAGCAACCCACTGTCCAACCAACATCTCTTGGGGAAGATGCTCAGTTAATCGGGTGCGTGAAATACATTCTGATATCGCAAGAAAGGAGTGACTGAGTTGTTTGCATTTGAGACGTATCTTGAGAAAATCAACAATATTTTGAACAAAATCAAGAATGAGCAAAAAGAAAACATTCTCAAGGCATCCGAAGTCATGGCGAATTGCATCGAAAATGGTGGTATCGTTCATTTATTTGGTAGTGGCCATTCAGTTCTTCCGGTTCTGGATGCCTTTCCAAGATACGGAAGCTTTCTTGGTTTTAATCCATTGACCGATCCCAGATTGATGTGGTTCAGTCCCACAGGCCCTGCAAGTGCACCTGGGCTTTTGCTTATTGAGAGAAAAGAAGGTTATGTCGTGGATGGTTTTTTGAGATATCAACCAATAGGTAAGGGAGATGTACTTATTGTTTATTCGCATGGAGGAATCAATGCCGCACCTGTGGAAGCCGCCATTTATGGCAAAAAGATCGGAGCAACCGTCATAGCTATTCTATCAATGGAAAATCAAACTTTTGCCAAACCAACTCATAGTACTGGTAAGAAATTGTCAGATATCGCTGACATAGTTATCGATAACTGTGTACCACCTGAAGATGCTGTAGTTCCCCTTGAAGGCAGAAGCGAAAAAATCGCAGCTTCTTCAACAATAGCTGCAATAGCTGTGACGATGTGCTTGGTAGCAGAAACAGGAACAATTTTGAATGAAAAAGGAAAAGATTTAAAGATCTTTGTCTCTCCAAATGTTGCTGGATTTGGTGTGAATTACAACATAAAAATCTTCGATGAACATCAAAAAATGATCTGTAATCATCAAAAAAAGATTCAAAAGGAGTGAGGATTTTGAAGGATTTCTTTCCTGTATCGGTGTGGTATGGTCCTGAAAGATCAAGAGCACCCATGGTAACAAAGATTAAATCTTTGAAAGAAGTAAAAGAAGATATCCACAGGATAAAATCACTCGGTTTTAACTCCGTTAGATTTTGGTACGATTGGGCAGCCGCAGAACCGAGACCAGATACTTGGGATTTTTCAACAATAGATACACTTTTATCAATCGCGGATGAGCAAAGAATAAAAGCCATAGTTCAAGTTTACACAGATTCTGCACCAAATTGGGTTGAACGAGATCATCCAGATTCACTATTTGTGGATAGATCTGGATTAGTTATACATTCACAAGCATCTCCGGGTTACTGTTCAGACCATCCAGTAGTGCGAAAACACATAGAAAAATTCCTTACAAAACTCGCTCAGATCGTATCTTCACACGAGTCTTTCTATGCTTGGGATATTTGGTCAGAGCCACACATTGTCCAATGGTCTTGGATAGATTATATTAAAGATCCTTGGTTTTGTTACTGCAGAAATTCTCAAAATAGATTCATCGAATGGCTCAAGAAAAAATACAAAACGATTGATGCACTGAACGAAGCATGGTACAGAACTCATAAAGATTGGGAAGAGATAGTTGCCCCAAGATATGTCTCTCTGTCAAGTTTTAGAGATTTATTGGATTGGATTCAATTCAACATCGAAAAGATAGCAGACGATCTCAAGTGGAAAACAGATGCTCTACGTGAAGTCGATAAAGATCATTTTGTGTCAAGCCATGCAGCGATATCAAGTGTTTATGGGATACCGGGTATCAGTTACGGCGCATCAGACGATTGGAGACTTGCTGAGAAAGTAGATATATGGGGTACTTCGTTCTATCCAAAACACACAGGTTCATGGATGCCTTTAAAATCTCATCACATGGGAGTCGCTCTGGATGCAAGCAGATCTTCTTGTGAGAGTCGTGGAAAGCCGTTTTGGATAGGAGAACTCCAAACCGGTCATGGCGTTACCGGAATGAGATTTGGTGAATCTGTTGACAAATTCGACGTAGAAAGATGGGCGTGGTTAGCGGTTTCAAGGAATGCAAAAGGTTTGAATTATTACGCTTGGCTACCAATGAGTTGTGGCTATGAAATCTCTGGTTTTGGCTTAGCAAATTACGATGGCTCAGTAAACGAAAGAGCAATTGCTGCTGGCAATGTCTCTAAGATAATCACTCAGAATATGAAATTATTTTTGGATTCAAAGCCTCTGAAATCTGAGGTGGCGATACTCTACAACATAGAAGCTCATAAAGCCCTGGCTTGCCTGAGAGCAGAAAGCGCTGAACTAATCCGCAAGGACATCTTCGGAATATACAAAGCACTCATGGATTTTGGTATTACAATCGATTTTTTGCATCTAACAGATCTCACCAAAGATCTATCTGAGTACAAATTGATAATCCTTCCATTTTCGATATCCATGAATGCAGAAGCTGTCAAAGCTATAGAAAGATATGTTGCCAATGGTGGGACCATTTTAGCAGATGGTCGGATAGCTTGGATGAAAGAAGATGGAACTCTATGTGAAAAGATACCAGGCTTGGGTCTTGATAAATTATTTGGTTGTGAAGAACTTTATATGAAGGAACTGAGAGAACCAAAGACCTTTCAACTAAATGGAAAGACTCTTTCAGCTTGTAGGTATATTTCAGCTTACAAAGTTGGAACCGGGAAAGCCTTGGCGTCATTTGATAATCAACCTTTGATAGTAGAAAATGCTTATTTCTCTGGAAAGGCAATCATTGTAGGTACCTTAGTTGGAATTGGTTATGAAGAAACCGGGAATATTAACAACCTCGATTTCATAAGAGAGATTGCATCGCAATGCGGCATCCAGAAAAAATATTCTCTCAAGAAAAAAGAAGGCAATACAGATGATTTGGAAGTGAAATTGGCAATCTCTCCAGAGGGAGTCTTGGTTTATCTTTTCAATCACGGAAATAGTAACTGCAGTTTCGATCTATCTATCCAAAAAGATCTTTTTGGCAATGTCAGTAAAGTCAGTTGCTTGAACGAATCAATTTCGATCTCGATCAAACACGAGGATGAATTTTTAACCATGAAAGATCTAACACTGAACGCATATCAAACACTGGTTTTTTTAGCGAAATAATAGTCACTTTTTGATAGGAGGGGTGAAGGATGAAAAAGTCATTGGTTTTGTTATTTGTCGTGATTTTGAGCCTTCTGAGTATTAGTGGTGTTGCAAAAACTAAGTTGATCTTTGCCGTTCACTGGTCAGATTATCAAATCGAAGGAGTTAAAGACGAAAATGAAAATGTAAAAGTGAAGGGACTCAGGCAGTATGTTGAGGAGTATCAAAAACTGAATCCAGATGTTGAAATCGAGATCCAATCTGTACCATTTGATGACTACCTCAAACGCATACTAATTAGTCATACCTCTGGTGTGATAGCAGATGTCTATGTTTTGTATTCACTCTGGGGAGTTCAGCTCGTTGACTCAGGAATACTGGATCAGGTTCCAAAAGATATTGTGGACAAGATCAAGAGTAATTTTGTCAAAGCCGCTGTCGATGGTGCAACTATCGATAAGGCTATATGGGGAGTACCTGTTGAAGTAGACAATTACGCTCTCATTTACAACAAAAAATTGTTGCAAGAAGCGGGATTCAATCAACCACCAAAGACATGGAACGAATTGGTCGAAATGGCACCAAAACTCACAAAGAGAAATCCAGATGGCACAATTGCTCAATACGGTTTTGCCTTTCTATCTGGTTGGGACTCGGCAGTCGTTCATCCATATCTCGCACTTTTGTATAGCAACGGTGGGAAACCCTTCAAAGATGATTTCACCGAATGTTTGCTTACATCAAAAGAAGCAATTGAAGCATTGGAAGCCGAGTTGAAGCTTTTCAAAAACGGTTCCACCGACCCAGCAGCAAGTGTGTGGAATTTCCCATCTGGTAAAGTTGCCATGATGGTAATGGCTCCTTGGTACGAAACATCTTTAAAACTGGGACTAAAGGATCAATATGAACAAACAGTTGGAGTAGCACCAATGCCTTATTTGAAAAATCCAGCGACAACAGGATATACCTGGTTCATAGCTGTTGATGGTGCTTCGAAGAATAAAAAGGCGGCCTGGGATTTCATAAGATGGATGACACTACAAGATGCCGGTGGTTTCACAAGAATGGGAGAATTAATGGCAAAGAATATAGGTGCGATTCCACCAAACAAAATGGACATTGGCTTTTTCAAAGGCGAACTCGATGATCTCTACACATCCGTCTTTGTCAAAGAATTAGAAAACACGTACCAGGAGCCCAATGTTGCTCAAGGACAAGAAATCAAGACGATATTGATGAGAGAAATCATTGAAGCTTGGAATGGTCGAAAAACTGCCGAAAAGGCTTTAAGTGATGCAAAAGCACAAATCGACAAGATCTTGGCTGAGTTCTATAAATGAAAGGAGTTTTCAGTCTTGATTAGCAAACCTCATTCCAAACACTATAAATCCTTAGAGAAAAATACGGGGGCAGGGTATTTGTTCCTTGCCCCTGCTTTGACTTTTTATTCACTGTTTTTTGTATACCCAGTTATCTTTTCCTTCATTGTATCTACGAAGAGATGGAACATGTTAGTCCCTTTGTCGAGGGCAAGAAGTGTAGGATTTTCAGAGTATTCATATCTGCTCAAAGATGATATATTCTTAGGAGTATTGAGAAATACTCTTTTATACGCTTTGATAACAGTTTCACTTACAATTACAATTGCTTTGATACTCGCTGTTTTGATAAATAACGCAAGACTATCGATTTTGTGGAGATTCATATATTTTGCACCAGTCGTGACACCGCAGGTTGCTATAGGCACCATCTGGGGTTATTTGTATAGACCGAACAATGGTTTGCTCAATTCCATAATAAAGGTATTCGGATTCAAACCCGTCTATTGGTTAACAGATGCAAGAGTTGCTTTATTTTCGATAATTATCACGGCAGTCTGGGCTGGTTTGGGAGGATCCATGCTCATTATCACCGCTGGTCTGAAAAACATTCCTCAAGATTATTACGATGCTGCCAAGATCGATGGGGCGGGGCCATTCAGACAATTTTTCTATATTACAGTACCGCTGCTTTCCCCAACGTTACTTTTTCTGACTGCAACTGGTTTCATAGGTGCATGGCAGGTATTTGATCTTCCATTTATAATGGGTAGAAATGCACCAGCAAGGAGTGTCATGACTGTTTCATGGTATGTCTATGAAACAGCTTTTCAGTCCTTAAGAATGGGCAGAGCATCCGCTGGAGCCTTTTTGTTGTTCTGCATAATTTTTGCTTTCACCTTGTTTATTCTCTGGATTTTCAAACGTGGAGGTATCAAGGGGTATGAATAAAAAAGTGATAAAGATAATTTTCGAGATAGTAAGGTACACAATCATAATTTTCGGTGCATTTTGGATGATCTTGCCTTTCTTCTGGCTTTTTTCGGCATCTTTGATGACACCACAAGAACTGATGTCTGATACTCCAAAATGGCTGCCTGAAAAACCCCAATGGAACAATTATTTGCAAGTTCTAAAAAGGGTACCCATTTTCACTTATTATAAGAACAGTATCATAGTAGCGGGTTCCGTTACTGTACTTGTGATTTTGACAAGTTCGATGGCTGGTTTTGCCTTCGCTAAACTCAGATTTTTCGGTAGAAAGATTCTTTTTAGCTTCGTCTTATCTACTATGATGTTTCCTGTCTTCATATTTCTGATACCAGTCTATTACCTTATGAAATTATTCGGCTGGCTTAACAGTTACCTGGCTTTGATCGTCCCATTCGCAGTTAGTGGGTATGGCATATTTTTAATGAGGCAATTCGTCATGACCATACCCGATGAACTTTTAGATTCGGCGAGATTAGATGGGGCAAGTCAGTTCAAAGTCTATTCTGTGATAATTCTTCCATTGATAAAGCCGGCTCTGGCTACTTTAGCAATACTCACATTCATAGGACAATGGAACTCCTTTCTCTGGCCTTTGATAGTCACTTCCACTGCTCAAAAATTCATGACACTACCCGTAGGTATATCGAGACTTTCTCTTGCATTTTCGACCGCTGAAACACAGCATTTGATAATAACTGCTCTTGTCTATCAGGTTGTACCAATGGTGATTTTGTTCCTGTATCTACAAAGATATTATGTGAAAGGTTTTGTGCTCAGTGGATTTTCAAATCTTTGATCTTTCCTGAAAAAGTGTATAATTTATTTTTGGGTGATCATGATGTTGAGAACTTTGTTTAAGGCAAGAGTTCAACTGCTCAGAGATTTTGCTAAGCAAAGAGGTTTTGACGGAATACTTCTGAGTAGATGTGATAACTTTTCTTGGTTTACCTTTGGCGCTCGAAATCACATCACGTTGAATACAGAAGTCGGTGCGGCTCACATTCTTGTAAATGAAGAAAGTGTTTACATCCTTACAAACAATATAGAGAGAAAGCGTATTGAGAAAGAAGAACTTCACGAAGATATTTCATCTGAAGTTGAGTTCGCTGAATATATCTGGTCAAAAAACATGGTAGATGTTTTAAAACCATTTATCAGCACCAAGAAAATCGCTTCCGATACAGGTATGCTTCAAACAACCGATATCAAACAACAGATCGATCAACTTCGCTATGTAATGAGCGATTTTGAATTGAAAACATACTCAGATTTAGGGAAAACATGTGATTATGTTTTGAATAAGGAAATGAAAGAACTGAAACCCGAGATGACAGAACTCGAAGTTCAAGGTATTATATACAAATCTTTGGCAAAGGAAGGCATCGAGCCAATTTTTGTCATGGTAAGTGGTGAAGAAAGTGCAAAACTTTATAGACATAATTTACCAAGAAATGTTAGTTTAGGCAAGAAAGTATTTGTGAGTATCTGTGCACGCAAGAGAGGATTGGTTGTTTCCGCTACAAGATCTGTTTTGTTTGAAAAAGATCAAAATTTGATCGAGCAACACAAACAGAACTGTTATATCGACGCAGTAGCAATTTCGAAATCAAAAATTGGTATTACATTGAACCATGTCTTTGAAAAGATTAAACACGCCTATGCCGAAGTAGGTAAGCCTTATGAATGGATGTTACACCATCAAGGTGGTCTTGCTGGCTACAACGCAAGAGAGATTATAGCAAATGAATCTACAGAATATGAGTTGAAAATCGGTAACGTGCTCGCCTGGAACCCAACGATTACAGGTACAAAATCTGAAGATACAATCGCATTGACAGAAGATGGAATGAAGATCATTAGTTATTTTGACGACAGTGACTGGCCATGCATTGAATTCAAAATAGACGGTACATCAATTAAAAGACCAGATTTACTCGTCATCGAAAGAAGGTGACAAAATGTGGTCTTCACTTATATTTGAAATATTCTGGATGGTTTTGATTTTAAGTTTTTTCATACCTTTTATTCGTGCAAATGTCCAGAAATCTACCAGAGAGGCACTTATAAAGCAGCTTGAGATGAAAAGAAAAAGTCGAGTTATTACTTTGATACATAGACAGGAATCGATGAGCTTTTTTGGTTTAACTTTTGGAAGATATATAAATATAGAAGATTCAGAAGAAGTACTCAGGGCAATCAAATTGACGCCAGTGGATATGCCAATAGATATAATTCTCCACACCCCCGGTGGATTGGTACTCGCAGCTGAGCAAATCGCAAGGGCTTTGGTAAGGCATAAAGGGAAGGTGACGGTCTTTGTACCACATTATGCGATGTCTGGTGGAACACTCATAGCGCTTGCGGCAGATGAAATAGTCATGGATCCCAATGCAGTACTTGGTCCACTCGATCCGCAAATAGGTAGTTATCCTGCGCCATCTATTTTGAGTGTTCTTGAGAAAAAGAACATCAATGAAATAGACGATGAAACATTAATACTCGCCGATGTTGCCAAGAAAGCCATAGACCAAGTGAGAGATTTCATCAGCTGTTTACTCAAAGAAAAAGTAGGAGAAGAGAAAGCAAAAGAGCTTGCACAAACTCTCTCAAGTGGAAAGTGGACTCATGATTATCCAATAACAATCGAAACCCTTAAGAATATGGGA
The DNA here is from genome assembly GCF_000828675.1 of Thermotoga profunda AZM34c06. Classification (NCBI taxonomy): domain Bacteria; kingdom Thermotogati; phylum Thermotogota; class Thermotogae; order Thermotogales; family Thermotogaceae; genus Pseudothermotoga; species Pseudothermotoga profunda. The sequence continues at coordinate 1,918,923 of NZ_AP014510.1, forward strand.
CTTCCTGTCTCTGATCAGATGCCAGAAGAAGTATATCAACTCATGAATTTGTACAAACAAGCTGAGCAGAGAAGACCATCCGTACAGTACATACCTGCGCCTTATAAGAGTAGCGAACAGAATAACAAGTCGCTGAAATTCTGATCACCAAGAACGGGTATTTTTGAGTCTCTCCCAAAGATCTCTCGCAAGTTCTGGCGAACTTTGATGAAGCGCGCTTAGTAAATCCAATACCATAGAATTACTCATTTGTTCAGTCAATTTCAAAAGAGAGTCAAGTGTCAGTTTTCCTTCATCGATCCATTGTAATATTCTATCGACATCGAGTGTTGGCATCACATAAATGTTTTTTTCAGCCTTCGATGGCTGGATTTCCCAATTTGGTAAGATGCCTTTGTATGGGTAAGATGCGATGATTTCAGCCCATATTGGTGCTGCATTAACCCCACCTGTTAGGTCCTTCCCATCTACGGCTACCGCAAGAATGATCTGGCTATCTCCTCCGATAAACCACGCTGTTTTTTCAGAGGTGCCCGTTTTACCCGCGACGGGCACTTTTTGCCTTGCATAAACACCTGTACCTTGATCGACAACGCGTTTCATGACGTTCAAAAGCAGTGCACTCGCGACTATCTTACTGTTTTTTCTATCCTTGATAATACTCATGACTTTCGGTGAAGCTTTGTAGATAACCCTACCATATGGATCTTGTATAGAATCTATTATGTACGGTTGAAGAACTACCCCACCATTAAAGATAGCTGCATAACATTTTAAAATTTCTTCGGGAGCACTCTCGATCGTACCGAGAGAAATTGTCAAGTCGTTGGGATAATATCCATTGAGTTTCATCTCTTTTTGAAGAAATTCAACTACCTTGTCCTTTCCCAATTGCATAAATAAATTCACCGAAGGTATATTTCTCGATTCTATTAGTGCCTGTGCCATGGTGACAGATCCTTTGTATTGTTTATCAAAATTTTCAGGTGTCCAATCACCGATTTTGATGGGTAAATCAGTCAATTGATTTTCCAAGCCCCAGCCTTCAAGCAACGCCAAATAGTAATACAAAGGTTTTATGGCAGAACCAAGTTGCCTTCTACCTTCTGGATATGTTAGTCCAACGCCTCTATATGCAAGCACGGCTCCAGTAAAAGGATCTATGGCTTCTATTACGGTATTTTGTTCCAATTGAACAGAGTTTTTGACCAATAATGGATCGAGTGTTGTATAGATACGATAGCCTTGTCTAACCTCATCTAAGCCAAAACCGATCGTCTTCAGCTCTCTAACAACCCTCCAGAAAACTTCTTCATCAAGGTTCCTGCTTGGTTTGTTGACAAAGACAAGTTTATCTATCATTGACAATTCATTATCGTACTGTTCTTGAGTCAGATACCCTTCTCTCAACATCGCCATGAGGACTGTTTTTGCTTTCTTCTTGGAAAGCTCGGGATTTCTGAACGGATTGTAGTTTTCGGGGGATCTTATTGTACCAACAAGAATAGCACTCTCCTGAAGATTCACATTGGAAAGGTCCTTCCCAAAGTAATAATTACAAGCACTGGCAAGTCCATATAAACCATTCCCCATATACACGGAATTCAAATACATCTGCAAAATCTCATCTTTCGTGCGTATTCTCTCAAGCCATAATGCAATAAAAGCCTCTTTGATCTTTCTCTCCCAGGTTCGTTCCAGAGACAGATAAAGTGTCCTTGCAAGTTGTTGAGTGATCGTACTTGCCCCTTCGTTTATTGAAAATGTAGAAAGATTTCTGATAAGTGCTCTCACTATTCCTTCAAGATCAACACCGATGTGTGACGTAAAATTTTTATCTTCAGAAGAGATAAGCGCATTGATCAATACTGAAGGTGTCTCAGACAAATTCTTCCAGAAAGTCCTTGATAACATTATGGGTGACCCATCTTTGTAAAACATGATCAAACCAGTTGGCAGGTGAGATTCTGGTGCGTCGAGATCTTTTGTGACCAGAAAATAGCATAAAAATAATCCCACCAAAGAGATTGCCATTCCTATAAAAAATGCGAATCTTTTCAAAATTTGCACCCCTCAATCTCAAGCAACATCTTTTTCCATTCTATACCACCGGTAAACCCACCGATCGAATTTTTCGCTACAACTCTGTGACATGGAAAATATATTGGCAAAGGATTTTTCTTCAAAGCTTGTCCTATTGCTCTGGGAGAAGTTCTGAACTTTTCAGAGAGCTGTTTATAAGTCACGGCTTGCCCATAGGGTATATCTCTCAACGATGTCCAAATGCTTTTTTGAAATTCTGTACCTGAAAATTTCACGGGAAAATCGAAATTCTGTCTTTTACCCTGAAGGTACTCTTCAAATTGAGTTGCTATATTTCGTTCAATTTTCCCGTCACATCTTTTGTTGAATTTTATTTCAACAACATAACCATCTTCTTCACAAACACAGATGTAACCACATTTTGTTTCAAAAGATTGACAATTCATGATTCATATCTCCCTTCTGTCATAATATCTTTGAGGTGATCAAGTGAGAAAAAGATTCCGCGAACTGAATTTGACTTTTGGCAAATTATTTCCCGCAGAAAAGAATCTTATCACAGATGTTGAACAAATCAAAGTCGGGCATGTGACACTTTACTATGATAAACCATCGATAATCAGAACCGGTGTTACTGCAATAATACCAGAGAATGTTTTTGAAAAACCAGTGACTGCTGCTTGTGCGGTGCTAAATGGTTTTGGAAAATCCGTTGGATTAATGCAGATAGAGGAATTAGGACAAATACAGACTCCTATAATCTTGACAAACACTCTGAGTGTTGGTGCTGGATTTCAAGGTCTGGTTAATTATATGAGCAAAAAATACAGTTTTAGAACCTTAAATCCCGTAGTTTGTGAATGCAACGACGGTTTCCTAAACGACATACTCTATCCGGCAGTGAGGGTAGAACACGTGGCACAGGCTATAGATTTGGCATCTGAAAGTTTCGAACTTGGAAGTGTCGGTGCTGGTACAGGAATGACTTGTTTTGGCTTCAAAGGTGGAATTGGAAGTTCTTCAAGGATCTTGAAAGATAATTTTGTAATGGGTTCCTTAGTGCTTGCCAATTTTGGTAGCTATGAAGATCTATGCATCTTAGGTAAGAAAGCGTCAGATTTTGTCAAACCAGGTGTGGAGAAAAAACAGGAATTTGGATCTATTATCATATTGATTGCAACAAATCTGCCACTTGACTCAAGGCAACTCAAAAGAATAGCAAGGCATTCTTTCCTTGCCTTGGGTATGCTCGGTGCACCTGGATATCACTCAAGTGGAGATGTGTGTATAGCCTTTTCAACTACAAAGGGTTATGTAGAAGAAACAAAAGAAAATTTCGATCTACTTTTCAGAGCAGCTGTAGAATGTACATATGAAGCAATATGCGACGCCTTGTTTTGTGCGGAAGACATTGAAGGCTTTCTTGGTAAAGCAAAAGCCATGCCAGTGGAATGGGTGATAGAATCAACCAGGAGGGATTGAATTGAAGGATATTGAACTCATAAGGAACATATGTATCATCGCTCACATAGATCATGGTAAGACCACTTTCGTTGATCGAATACTTGAGATCACAAAAAGTGTCGATCCAAGGCTTATGCACGAACAATTCCTGGATCAAATGGATATTGAAAGAGAGCGCGGAATAACTATCAAGGCACAGCCTGTGAAAGTGCTTTATGAATACGATGGAAAAGAATACGAGATAAATATCATAGATACTCCAGGACACGTTGATTTCTCTTATGAGGTCAGTCGAAGTATGGCGGCATGTGAAGGCGCAGTATTAATCGTTGATGCTTCTCAAGGTGTTGAAGCGCAGACTGTGGCACATACATATCTGGCGATTGACAATGATCTTGATCTCGTTCCGGTTTTGAACAAGATCGATCTGCCCAACGCCAATATTGAAGAATCAACGAACGAATTGGTTAGCCTTATTGGAATAGGACAATCAGAGATTCTAAAAATGAGTGCAAAAACAGGTGAGGGAGTTAAAGAGGTATTGGATGCGATAATACAAAGAATCAGACCTCCAAAGGGCGATTCAAAAAGATCCCTTAAGGCATTGATTTTTGATGCAAAGTACGATAAATATCGTGGAGTTATAGTCTATGTGAGAATTTTCGATGGTATCATCAAGAAAAACGATAAGATAATTATCATGTCAACAAATGAAGAATACGAAGTCGTCGAAGTAGGCATCTTTTCTCCAGATATGAAGCCGACCGATGAACTCGGTCCTGGTGAAGTAGGTTATATCGTAGCCGGTATCAAAGAAGTATCGCAAGCCAAGGTGGGAGATACGATAACCAGTGCAAATAACCCCATAGACTCTCCATTACCTGGTTATCGGGAAGTAAAACCAATGGTATACGCAGGAATGTTTCCAGGACTGCCAGAATATTATGAAGAACTCAAGAAGTCACTCGAAAAACTCAAACTGAACGACTGGGCACTCAGTTTTGAACCAACCCACTCACCTGCACTCGGTTTTGGTTTTCGCTGTGGTTTTCTTGGTTTGTTACACATGGATATAGTGAGAGAAAGACTCGAAAGAGAGTACGAGATGGCTGTTATTCTCACAGCACCAAATGTTGAATACAAAGTTCTTTTGAACAATGGCGAAACTATTTTGGTGAACGATCCTGCCAAGTTTCCAGATGAAGATCAGATTCAAAAAGTCTATGAACCATTCGTAAAACTGTCCGTGATCACACCCACAGATTATGTTGGTGATATCTTCACAAATCTTCAAAATGAAAGAAGGGCAAGTTTACTTCATACAGAGAACGCCGGAAAAAACAGAGTAGTCATGGAATTCAAAGTACCACTCGCCGAGATCATAACAGATTTCTTCGATAAATTGAAAGCCATAAGCAGAGGTTATGCCTCTATGGATTACGAGTTCATGGGTTATGAGGAATCTGAAGTCGTCAAAATATCGATATTGGTAAACAAAGAGCCAGTTGATGCTTTGGCAACAATAGCTCATAAAAGTAAAGAATATGCGATAGCGAAGAAATTGGTTGACAAACTCTCTGAATTGATACCGCGCCACCAATTTGAGATCCCTGTTCAAGCAAAAGCACACGGGAGAATCATCGCACGAGCTGATATAAAAGCGTTACGAAAAGATGTACTCGCAAAATGTTATGGTGGAGACGTCACAAGAAAGATGAAATTATTAGAGAAGCAAAAAGAGGGAAAGAAAAAACTCAGAGAAATAGGGCAAGTAACCATCCCACAAGAAGCCTTCCTCGCCCTTTTGAGAATAGGCGAGGAAGAGAACAACTGAAAAAGTCTATACGAATCTCCTTAGGTGCTCGAGACCCATCTTCAAACCAATTTTGGATTTTTCGATAGTACCAGTCCAAACTGGGTCTTCGTGTTCTATACTTATAACAAAATCATAACCAATTCTTTTGAGAGACCTTGTGAATTCCTCCCAATCTATTTCTCCTAAGCCCGGCAATCTGTATATCCACCAGCTTTTACCATGCAAATTACTACCAAAATGTCCGAAGATACCTTGTTGATCTAACACATTGTCATCTATTTCAACATCTTTTGCATGAACATGAAAGATCCTGTCTTTGAATTCTTCAAGTGCTTTTATGTAATCAATACCGAGCCAATAAAGATGTGATGGGTCAAAGTTTATTCCAAAAGAGTCTGGTGTTATTCTCAGTATCTCTTTCCATAGTTGGGGTGAGTAAAAAATATTACCTATCTTTTCAGGCTCCTGCCAACCAACCATTGGACAATTCTCAATCATCAATTTCACATTTTTCTTTTCTCCATAAGTTATCAATGGTTTGAATACTTTTTCGAATTCTTTTATGTTCTCTTCGACAGATTTTTTAATATCTCTACCGATAAATGTTCCAACCAGTTCCACCTTCAAAAGATGTGCGGCGTCTATGACCTTTTTGAGATGTTCATTGATGTTCTTTCGCTTTTCTGGATTTGAATCCAAGTTATTATCATAATAAGCCAACGAAGATATGATCAAACCACATTTGTCGAGTACTTTTCTGATCTCTTCAGCCTTCTTTTTATTGAAATCCCGAACATCTATCGTCGTTGAAGAAAAATCCCTCTCGTTCACAAGAGGCCAGGCAGCAATTTCCAAAGATTCAAAGCTATTCTCAGAAGACCATTTTGCAATTTCTTCGAGCTTTGTGTTTCCAAGGGCAACTGTGAGAAATCCGATTTTCATCTTTCTACCTCCTTCAAAAAGGGTCAGGCTTTCTGCCTGACCCTGGTTCTAAAAGACCGATTCTGGGAAGTAATAGTCTTTGGCATTTTCTTTTGTCACTGTCTCTGTTGCCAGAATGATTTTTCTTGGAATGCCCCTTTGATAGAATCCATTGAGATCTTGTTTTCTCAGAGCCATCACGGCAAGGTTGATTGCTGTAGAAATCATATTTGGTGGATAGGTGAAATTGACTCCAATGAGCGGGTTACCATCCATAATCATCTTGACGATGTTTTTCTCACAAGCTCCACCAACCAAGACTATGTTTTTGTCTCTACCAGCTTGCTTGAGTGCCAAGAGGACACCATGGAGCATGTCGTCATCACCTGTCCAGACTGCGTCAATTGTTGGAAATTTGGTGAGCAATGTTTGCATGACTTCGAAGGCCTTTTCCCTGCTCCAATATCCTGGTTGTTCAGCTATGATCTTCAGGTCTGGATAAAGGCTTATTGCATCTTTAAAGGCCTTAACTCTTTCATCATCAATACTGCACGGTATACCCCTTATGACGACGATATTTCCCTTCCCTTTGAGTTTTTCAGCAATATACTTTCCTGCGAGATAGCCGTACATATAATTATCTCCAGCAATGTAGGTGTTGTACTCCTCGGAATTTATACCCCTATCCACTATGACCGTGAAGACACCCTGCCTGAATGCTTGGACACAAATTGGTGTAAGTGGAGCCGATTCGTAAGGATTGATCACAAGAGCATCAATACCCTTCGCCAAGAGTGCCTGTACCTGTGCAATTTGCTCGCTCGGTTCTTTTGCTGTCACTAAGTAGAATTCAACATTCGGATCATTCTGGTACTGCTTAATTGCGTACTGTGCCCACCAAACCATTCCACCTGTCCAACCATGATCTGCTGCCGGAATTGCTACTCCAACTCTGATTTTTTCGGCAAAACTAAATACCACCACAGCTACAAAAAGAATTACAAGAAACTTTCTCATACAAACACCTCCCTTGAAATTACCCCACCAGGGGTCTCATTCTTTTCTCAAATTTTGTAACAACACCGCAGCGATAATGATCAAACCTTTCACCATACCTTGCAAATAGACTGCAACGTTGAGCATAACAAGCATGTTATTTATAACCCCCAGTATCAGTGCACCAAAAAATGTACCAAAGACACTACCTTTACCGCCGCTGAGACTTGTTCCACCTATTACTGCAGCAGCTATTGCATCGAGTTCAAAACCATTACCTGTTGAAGATGAACTTACCGCACTCATCATAGAAGACAACAAAATCGCCGATGTGGCAACGGATATACCACTGACTACGTAAGTCCAGGTTCTAACCATATCGACTTTGATCGCCGAATAAAGTGCGGCTGTTTCATTTGCTCCAACGGCGTAGACATATCTACCGAATCTTGTTTTATCGAGTAGTATGTAAGCCAATATAGCATAAACTATGAACACAATCATTGGTAATGGAAGTCCTAAAACAAACTTCATACCTATGCTCGTGTATTTTTGAGACATAGTCATATAGACTCCACCGTTTGCAAAATTCAGAACCAAAGATCTGTAGATTGCCATTCCACCAAGCGTTGTAACAAAAGCAGGTATCTTGCCCTTTGTTGTTAAAAGTCCTACACCGAAACCCAAAAGTACCGCCAAACCATAGGTGAATAAAAAGGAGAGTATCACAGAAGACGTTTTATCACCGAGTTTGTTCACAATTTGAATTGCTACAGAACCCAACAGAGCGAGCATCGAGCCTACTGACAAATCTATTCCACCTGCTATCATCACAAAGGTGATACCAATTGCAATGATTCCAACGTATGATGTTTGCCAGAATATATTCAGGATATTTCTCGGTTTTAGAAAAGCTGGGCTCAGTATACCAGAAAAAACCATCAAGCCAATTAAGATAAGCACTATAAGGTATTTAGAAAGGTTCATGCTGAAAGCTTCTTTAATCTTTATAAGAATCACCTTCCTCTAAGCCTGTTGCAAGGTAAATGAGATTTCTCTCATTGATATTTTCACCAGATACAGACCCAACTATCTTCCCATTTCTCATGACAATCACTCTGTTGCAAAGTCCAATTATCTCTGGTAATTCTGAAGAAACCACGATGAAAGTCACATCAAAATCTTTAATCATTTGATGCATAATTTCATATATCTGATGCTTTGCATTGACATCAACACCGCGTGTTGGTTCATCAAAGATGAATATTTTGGCACCTGTCTGCACAAGCTTAGAGATAACCACCTTTTGCTGATTCCCACCACTCAACGTCTTGGCAATCTGAAATGGTGTTCTTGCCTTTATATCGAATCTTTCTTGGTAGCTTTTGAAAGTTTCTATTTCTCTCTTTTTGCCGAGCAATACTCTTGAGAATTTTTCCAACGACATGATTGTAGTATTCATAAAAACTTGAAGAGATAGAATTATCCCGGCAGTTTTCCTGTCTTCTGGAAGATAAACTATTCCAAGTTTTTTTGCATCTTTAGGAGAATCGATATTAACCTTTTGCGTATTCAACAGAATTTGGCCAGTTTGCAACTTTCTAAGACCTATTAATGCCTCCATCAATTCTGTACGACCAGAACCAACAAGACCATAGAATCCAAGTATTTCTCTTTTAAAAACCTTGAAATTGATCTCCTTGAAGGTACCATCTTTCGAACTGAGATTTCTCACCTCCAGGACGACTTCTTCTAACGGTAGAGATTTTGGTGGATACATTTCGTCCAATTTTCTACCTATCATGGATTCTGCTATCTGTTTTTCAGTAAGCTGTCGTGCTGAACCTTCATAAACCTTTCTACCATCTCTAAGAACGATTAAATCATCTGCAATCGCTTTGACTTCTTTCAATTTATGAGAAATAAAAATGACTGTCATTCCTGAATTTTTCATGTTTCTGACAACTTCAAAGAGTTTCGAGATTTCTTCCTCACTTAAGGAAGAAGTTGGTTCATCCATGATCAGAATCTTTGCCTGCTTTGATATCGCTTTTACAATTTCTACCATTTGCTTCTGTGCTGGTGAAAGCTGAGATACATAGGATTTTGGATCGATCTTCAATCCAAACTGATCCAAGTATTCTTTGGTCTTCTCGATCATGAACTTTTTGTTCAGAAGAAGGTTGTTTTTAACTTCATCCCCCAGAAAAACATTTTCATAGACTCTAAGAGTATCAACCAAATTCAGTTCTTGAGGAATCAATACGATACCCAATGCTTTAGCCTTGAGTGGGTTTAGGCGAACCATATGACCATCAACAAAGATCTCCCCCTTGGTTGGTTGTAGGAAACCCGACAATATCCTCATCAATGTTGATTTGCCAGCACCATTTTCACCAACTACACCATAAACTCGTGCTTTTTGAAACTGCACATCAACGTCATGCAATACCCTCACAGATGAAAAGTCCATGCATATATTTTTGGCAGAGAGAACTACTTCATCAGCCATCTACTTTCACAATTCCTCCTTTTCTGGATGATTCAAAGATCTTTTCAACGATCTTTACAGCTATCATTCCATCCTCTGGTTGAACAATTGGCTTTTCAAGACCCAAACACACCTTCGCAAAATGATCTATGACAGGCATCTTCCAATATGGATCTTCATTGGTAAACAAAGGCTTGAGAGCTATTTGTCCGTGAAAGCCAACTGGCTTTGAGAGATATATGTCGATCCTTGAGGGATCGGTCTGTCCTATCTTCAAGGTACCTTTTTCACCGTATATAACAAAATAGTTCTCTTCCAATCCTTTTGTAATCCAATTGGCATCGATCGTTGCAAACCCACCATTTGACAGTTTTAAAACAGCACTTGCGATATCCTCAACACTACCTTGTTTTTCCAGAGTTCCAATCATTGCCGTGCATTCGGTTACTTCCAAACCCGTTAGATATCTTATAAGGTCCACTTTGTGCACCCCAAGATCTCCAAGGGCACCGAACATTGCAGAATCTTTCTGGAAAAACCACGCGGCGTTGGGAGACCAATTCTCAGGACCTGAGTGCCCGAACATCGTTTTTACGAGTCTTATTTCACCAATCATGCCCGAATCGATAATTTCTTTCGCTTTCTGATGATGGGGAAAAAATCTTTGAGAGTGATTGGTCATCAATATTTTCTTCTTTTCTCTTGCTACTTGAACCATTTGCAAAGCCTCTTGAGAGTTAGTCGCCATTGGTTTTTCAACGAGTACGTGTTTCCCCATTCTCAGAGCATCGAGTGATACCTTTGCATGGAGAAAATTTGGTAGGGCAACTATTACTGCATCGATGTTCTCTCTATAGAGCATCTCTGAATATTCCGTGTAAAAATGTATTGTCTCATCATTGAGTTTGTTTTTGAAAAAGTTCAATCTCTCCTCATTTTTGTCTGAGATTGCCACAAGTTGAACATATTCAGAAAGACGTGCATTTGGAATGTGCAATACCTCAGAAATCTTCCCGGCTCCTATGATACCCAATTTGATCTTCTCTGCCATCTGTGATACCTCCTTAGATCTGTTTTATGTCGATAACTTTCTTTCTGAATGGAGACAGTGGAAACCTGGATCCGTAATGCTTAAAAACCTCTGCAAATTCACAACCAACTTGAATTCCCCTGAAACCAGCCGGATAGATGATCGACGGCATGATTTCTTTCAGAAAAACACGCTCATCAAAGGCATCTTTCATGAGCTCGATTGCCGTCTTTTTGTAATTAAATGAATCTGTTATATCAACAGCTACATCAAAATCAAAACCGATACTTGATGCTGGTATTTCAAAAAAATAAATCTCTTTTTCAAATCTTCTTGCCAGTTTCACAATTTGTTGAGATACAATTTCATGATCGTACAATATCTCCGTATGCCAGTGTGTGAACACAACATCTGGATTGAATTCTTCAAGTAGTTTTTTCAAATCATCGAATAATTTTTCTTCGTCTATCTGTCCATAGCGATATTCGAAGTAAACAGGTTGTGCTCCAAGCATCTCAATGGCATCGTTAAAACCCAAGATTCTATCACCGCAAGCACTGAGAACACATACATGATATCCATTGAGAATTAACTGTTTTATCGTTCCTCCCATTCCGATAATTGGGTCGTCACTATGTGCTGAAGCAACAAGGACCTTTTTCACACATTCTCTCCCCTTTTTCTTGAACTCGACTGTCTTATAACCAACCGAGGCGAAAAGATATACCTTTTGATCTTTTTGTTTCCTTTGATTAATTCAAAGAGAAGCTTTGCTGATACCTCGCCCATTTCTTCAACTGGTTGATGAACAGAAGATAGAGATGGTGATATGACTTCACACAATTGTTCATCGTCATCGAATCCAACGATTGCGATATCTTCAGGTACCTTCAAAGAAAATTCTTTAGCAGCTCTCAGAGCACCTATTGCCACAAGGTCATTCATACAAAAAACACCATCTACCTTCTGACCCAAAGAGAGTATCCTTTTCATGTACTCATAACCTTTGCTTTCATCATATCCCACTGGATATGCAAGTGGCTTTAGATTGAATTCTTTCATTGCGGCCTGATATCCTTCAAGTCTTTGGAGTGAGACATACAGTTCATGCGTTCCGCCAAGGTGGATCACATTGTAACAGCCATTCTCGATTAAATGTTTTGTCGCAGAATATGCACCATAAAAGTTATCCAATACAAGTGAAACAACATTCTCATGGTCATAATCTTTATCAAATACGACAACGGGAATATATGAAGAAACCTCCAAGACCAAGTCATCGTTGACACGTGAATTACCTATGATGATTCCATCGACACCGAAAAATCTCGCGTTTCTTATAAGCATCTCTTCTCTGTGTAGATCTCTGAAAGAATCCATCAAAATAACTAAGGAATCCTCACCGCAGGCTTTTTCAACACCGCGAGTGAGTCGGGCAAAGAACGGGTTTATTATGTCTGGTACTATGAGTCCGACAGTTGTGATTTTCGTCTTTTTCGCCATATTTCTGGCGTGAAAATCCGGTGTATACCCAAGTTCTTTAGCTACTTTCAAAATCTCTTTACGCTTTTTTTCACTAACCCGTCCTTTACCATTTAATACTTTTGAGACTGTAGAAACTGAAACCTTTGTTAGGTCAGCTATTTGCCTCAATTTTGCCACTCACAGACCTCCCAACAATGTATATCACAAAATAGCAAATTCAATATCAGATTCGGTCATCTCTCTCACAGCCTCTTCTCTTTGACGAAAATAGGTCACTGATTCTCTGACCAGATTGTTCATAACTGATTCATCGGGTGAAGAATTTGCCAAAACATACGGATCAGCATATGGACCAAGCGGTTCAAAGGTGATGAATCTTCCTTCTTGATTCATACCAACCAAATATGCAGCCATTATAACTAAATCCAGATCTATCATGCCTTTACCAGGACCATCGCGATTACTGTCTGCAATATGAAGATTTATTAGCCGATCTGAACATTTGATTATTGCACTTGCAATATCATTCTCTTCACACAACATGTGATAGATATCACCATTTATATAGTATATCGCTGGATGATCTACGGCTTTGATGTATGAAATAGCCTGATCAACCGTGTGTATCAAACTGACCTCGGCAGACCTTATTGGTTCGATGGCAGCTTTGACTGTTGATCTTTCAAAATATTTTGCACAGATTCTCAAAGTTTCCACACTTCGGCTCAGATCATAATCATCTTCAGGCTTGGTTTTTCCAACAGCACTTGGAACAACTATTAAATATCTTCCACCAACGGATTCTGCAAAATTTATCTGTCTTTTCACATAATCGATGGCATTTTGCCTTATGTATGGATTTGAGCTTGAAAGATCATTGTTTTGTGAATAAAGACCACACACTCCAGAAACCTTTACATCCACTGCCTTTAGTGTTTCACGTACCCTATCTACCTTGGGAGAAATCTCATCGGAATAGCTATCACCTTTCAATTCAACAAAATTTATTCCGTTGCTTTTCAACCTATACAATGACTTTTCCAAAGACTCTCGTCCAAACATCCACACACTCCAGGATAGATCAAACCTTCTAACCATTTTTTCTGGGTATTTGGTTTTGAACTCCAAGAATTTTTTTACCATCTCAAGTTTTTTCAACTGGAAGTTCTGTAATCTCATTCGTCACCACACCTTTTATCTTTCCTCGTTAATACCCAATTCTTTTAGAGTATCTCTCAACCATTTCAAAGATTTTTCAAGCAGAATCCCACCTTTGCCTTCACACTCTATACTCAAGGTACCTGCGTAGCCATTGTCTCTCAGCATTTCAAGAACCTTCTTAATGTTACCTGCATTCACACCTTCACCAACTGCACAATGACTGATTCCTATGCCGGTATCTTTCCCCCTCAAACTCATCGCCAAACTTTCCGAAACATCTTTTATGTGGACATGTTTTATTTTCTTTATAAATCTCCTGCAAAATTCAATGGGATCTTGTCCGGCTATGAAGGTATTACCTGTATCAAAATTGAGACCTAATCTATCACTCTTAACAAAGTCAAGCATCTTCTCAAGCATTTCTGGTTTTGTCGTGAAATAACCATGAATTTCTATGTTGATGTTGATCCCATAAAGCTCTGCAAGTTCAACGATGTATGAATAAGATCTTTTCATCAACTCCATAGCTTCTTGGTCTGACAGTCCCTCGGGTTTGTGCAATCCATCGGTAGTGGCAATATTATCACATCCAACCAATTTTGCCCAAGGCAGTGTTTTACAAACATATTGGACCCCAAAGTACATCCCATCTTTACCGGAAAGAGGGTATGCGGCATCGAGTTGAGAGAATTTCACCCCGTACTTTGCCATTTTCTCCTTCATCCTGATTGGATCCTCTGATAAAGAAATGTGAGGAAAGTATCCCAAGCCATGTATCCAGGTAAGACCATCGATGACACCACATTCAATGTAGTGGACATCATGTTCCTTAGCCCACTGCAAAGCTTTCTCAAAACTAAAGACAGCAGAGTTAAAAGCATCTGTATGAAAACCTATTTTCATGCCTACCCCTCCTTACTTTGCTTGACGGATTTCTTAAAGATCCCCTTCCCTGCATATGCACTGAAAGCGCTAACGGCGAGCGAAGCCACTATGAAGATTCCAAAGACAACTTCTTGAAAATATGGGTTCACTCTAAGCATGTTCAATGTATTGGAAATTATTCCCATCAATAAAACACCAAAAAATGTACCCAATATGTTACCTTTTCCTCCAGACAGTGGAGTACCTCCAATGACAACGGCACCTATTGCTCTTAATTCCAATCCAGAACCTGTAGTTGGCTGAGCTGCGCCAACTCTTGATAAGAGTATCATCGAAGCCAAACCCACTAACAGTCCGTTTGCCAAAAAGGCAAGCATTTTGGTCTTGAAAATCGAGATTCCAGAGAGATAAGCAGCTGCAGGGTTACTTCCCACTGCATAAAAGTGTCTACCGAGTTTTGAATATTTCAGAATGAAATGCACCAAAAAATATATAGAGATTCCTATCAAAAAACCCAAAGGAAGTATTCCCCAAATTCTGGTTAATCCCAAAGCTTCGAATTTGCCATATATGGTTTGAAAGACTCCTTTTGTTATGGCATATGCAGTTCCTCTGAAAACACTCAAGAATCCCAAGGAAGTGATAAAAGAAGGCGCTCTGAAAACCAAAGATGATGATCCAACAAGTAAACTATCAAAAGATGCTAAAGCCAATGCTACCACGATCACCCAGAAATAACTGACATCATTCTTGATCATCATAGCAATTACACATGTAACCAACCCAATGTTGGCACCAACGGATATATCTATCTCTCCAGAGATTATCAACATGGTCATACCCGATGCGAGTATTCCTAAAACAGCGATTTGCTCCAGAATATTCGTGATGTTACTCAGACTGAAAAACCTTGGGTTTATGGTTCCAGTAATAGCTGCGAGAACTACTTCTGCCAAAAGTAGAAAAAACCATTGATTCTTGTACACTGGCCTTTTACCCTTGGGTAAGACTTGATTTGAATTCTTCTGCTGCATGTCATGTCCCTCCCAAAATCAAACACCTATGAAGAGTCTCATTAAATCTTCTTCTTTCAAATTCTTATTTTCCAAAATATGAGTTAGTCTTCCATTTCTCATGACGCCAATGCGATCACTCATAGACAAAAGTTCAGGCATATCTGAAGAAACCATTATTATACTCTTACCATTTTCTGCGAGTTCCAACATGATTTGATATATCTGTTCCCTCGCACCTATATCAACACCTTTTGTGGGTTCATCAAAAATATAAAGTGTTGCGTTAGAATTCAACAACCATCTACCAATAATAACTTTTTGCTGGTTACCTCCAGATAGTTCCTCAATCAATTGGTCTCTGTCTGAAACCACAATTGAAAGTCTTTTGACAGTCTGGGTGGAAAGTCTCAGTTCTTCATTCAAATTGAGTAAAAATCTGCGTGATAACTTATTTTTGACGCTTACCAAATTTTCTACCACATTTCTTCCCAAAAACATTCCATACCTCTTTCGATCCTCCGAAACAAAGCAGATGCCTTTTTTCATAGCGTCTGTCGGTGATTTCAATACGACTTTCTCCCCATCTATGAAGATTTCACCTTTATCAGGTCTTTCAGCACCATATATCAAACTCACCAATTCTGTCCTTCCAGACCCAACCAAACCCCCTATACCAAAAATTTCACCTGCTCTCACATCAAAATTGATATCTTCTACGACACCTTCTTTACTAAGATCGCGTACTCGAAGGCGAACGTCACCAATTGGAACTCGTCTGCGCTGGAAAAATAATGCGGTATCTCTTCCAACCATTTTCTTGACAACTGTGTTCAAATCGATTTGTTCTAAAGGATATGTGCCCATCTTTTCTCCATCTTTCAAGATGGTCACCCTGTCTGCTATCTCAAACACTTCGTTCAAATAGTGAGAGATATATATAATACCCAATCCTTCTGATTTGAGGCTTTTCAGCAGAGAAAGCAGTGCTTTTGTTTCTTCGAGACCTAATGAACTGGTTGGTTCATCCATTATTATTACTCCGGCTTTTCTATGTAGTGCCTTTGCTATCTGAACCATTTGTTTTTCTGCTGTAGATAAATTTCCTGCGATCTCATTGGCATCCAGGTTGATTCCAAGTTTCTCAAGTATTTTTTGAGTCTCCTGAACTTGTTTCTGCCTGTCTATCTTGAAAGGTACTTTTGAATTCAATTCATTACCCAAAAATATGTTCTCGGCGATGGTTAGCGAGTCAACTATTTCAGCATCTTGATAAACTGTCGTAATACCAAGTTCAATAGCCAATCTGGGAGTCAAGGTTTTTACTTTTTTACCGAGAATGAATATCTCCCCTGATTCTGGTGAAACTGCACCCGATAAGATTTTTATCAAAGTCGACTTACCGGCACCATTTTCACCAACAAGACAGTGTATCTCTCCTGCTCTTAAATCAAAATCAACGTTCTTCAAAACGGTGTGTTCGCCGTATATCTTTACTATGTTCTTGAGCTCGACAAGAAGATCTTTCTCAATCATCAATGATCAGCTCCTACAAATTAAGGGGATGGGAATGACCCATCCCCACTATTTTTTCAGTTCAAAACATCCAATAGACCTTTATATTCTGGGAAATATTCCTTTGTGAGCTGAATCCACACTGGATCTATATCCCAAGGTACAACCTTGGTCTTGTCGTCTATAGTTTCAGGAGTGATAGGTGTTATGGGTAGGAAAATCCATTGTCTTAATGCTTTGATCTTACCTGTGACATAAGAATGCAGAGCCAAGAATGAAACAAAACCTTCCCATCCAGGTGAACTTGAGATTGAATACTTGATTCCACCTTCTTTGATCAATTCGATTCCATATGGAGCGCCATTAGTCGTAATAACCTTTATCGGGTTGTTCAATAAACCTCTTGACTTAAGCATACGAACAACAGCGGCACCCATTTCTTCATTGAAGACAAACAAAACTGAAAATTTATAACCAGATTCAATCAAATCCTGTGCTTGTTTCACGGCTTCATCTGGTATATACTGTCCATCTCTGATGGCAACTATTTTGTTTTTACCCAGCTCTTTTACGGCAGGTTCAAAAGATTTCAAAAACATCTGTACTGGTACATGCTCTAATCTTCCCATAATGACTGCGATATTCTCTCCTGGATAATTAGTTGCAACATACTGTGCGATATCCTTTCCCATGGCATCCCAGTTGAAGTCAATACAAGCAACAACGGGATCTTTTGATTTTAAGACTTCACCAACATTGTCTGTTACAACGAGTGGTATACCTGCTTTTGCACATTCTCTTGCCGCAATGAAAGCACCATTTGGATTGAAGGAGAATATACACATTCCGTCCACTTTCATGTTCACCAATGTCTGGATGTTTGAGATTTCTTTTTCCACATCATAATCTGAATTCAGGACTACAACTTCAACTCCAGCAAGGTTTGCTGCATAGACAAATCCTTCTACATCCTTCCTGTACCATGTGTCTGGTCCAGGAGTAACATAACCATAAACCAGTTTCTTTGCCATACCAAGAGATGCAAAGACAGTGATCAGAAATACTGCTAAAACTAATACCTTAAAGCCCTTCATATGCACACCTCCTCTATGTGGGGTTCGCTTGATGCGAACCGAAAAGAAAGTTTCTCAACCATGCCTCCCAAGAAACCAAGCAAAAATCTTTAGGGAAAGTCAATTTATTTTCTTTAATGACCCGTTACGATTAGAGTGTTTATTAAGTATTTGCGTGAAGTCAATCGTTTGACCAACAATTTCATCTTAAAAATACCAAAAATCAACCAATGAGTCAAATATGTTCTTTCTCTATATTTGCAAAAATACAATCAATATTCTCGACTACACAGCTTTGGGGATCAGATTCGCCCTTGAGCTAACTTTTTCTTGTTTTTTCTTTTAAAATCACTTTGAGTTCAAACAAAACGTCAATTGGCTGAAAAAAATCGATGTTATTCTTCTGATGAATTTGAATAAATTCAAGTGGGTGAGATGATGTTTCATCGTTGGAATTGGTTATATTCAGCTTTTCAAAGTGTATCAATTGGTTTTATGGCTGGTATCCTCGTAGCTTCGTACAGATTCTGCATCGCCAAGGTAGATACCTTAAGAGGATACGTGGTAACAAACTGGGGTGGTTTTTCATGGATCATACTCACGATATTAGTTGTATTTATTTTGGAATCAATTGTGCGAAGATTACCATCGATCAGTGGAAGTGGCATACCTCAGGTTAAAGCCCTTGTCTCAGGGAAAATCGACTATGAACCACTGAAGGTCTTAATTTGTAAATTCATAGGTGGAGTTCTGGCGATATTCAATGGTTTGTCACTTGGAAGAGAAGGTCCCTCTATACAGATAGGATCTACCGTAGGATATCTGTTTTACAAAAACTCTAAAAGTGTACTGGAGAGAAAAAGATTCATAATAATAAGTGCAAGCGCAGGTTTAGCCGCGGCTTTTAATGCCCCGTTGGCAGCAATAACTTTCTCGATCGAAGAGCTACAGATGGATTTTTCAGTATTCTCCGTTGTTGATTGCGCAATTGCTGCCATCAGCGCTGATTTTGTCTCCAGATCATTCTTTGGTATGACTCCTGCTCTTCACATTCAACTTGAAAAGGTTTTGCCTTTGAAACACTATTTGCTGGTGATCATCCTCGGGGTAGTTCTTGGAATAGTAGGCTCGTTCTTTGAAAGATTGCTTCTATACTTTGTAGATATCTTCGGGAGATTTAAAAAATTCCGTATCCTGATCCCGACGGCTCTCGCATGGATCTTAATGTATAACCTACCGCAAATACTTGGTGGTGGTCATGAACTAATAACACACAGTTCGTTGGGGTTATTTTCTCTGAAAACTATTTTAATTTTATTGGTTACAAAACTCTTATTCACAATGATAAGTTATAGCTCAAAGGCACCAGGCGGTTTGTTTCTGCCAATGGTTGCAATCGGTGCGATGATAGGTGCATCGTACTCAAAGACAGTTGCACTCATGAATGGTATTGATAGCTTCTATCTACCAAACTTCGTGATTCTTGGTATATCAGGTTTTCTCACAGCAGTTGTAAAGGCTCCATTGACCAGTATTATTTTAACAACAGAGTTGGTTGGTTCACTCAATCATTTCATGTCTTTAATGCTTGTATCGATCGTAGCTTATGTAGTATCCAGATTCTTCAACACAAATCCCATATACGATGATCTTTTGAACAAAATTTTGCAAGGCACTTGTGATAAATCATGTGATTTACCTCAAAAAGAAATGATCGCAGATATCAAAAAGGCGAGCGAAGACAATCTCGCCTAAACTTGTACAACTTCAAGTTTGCTCTCTTGTATTACAAGCTCTGTGAAATGATGACAGGACAAAGGTGTAGATCTTTTCAAGAGATTTGATAAGACTTTATTAGGTCCTACTTCGACAAAGTCTGAAACATTTGTTTTTCTCATGATGTTGCAAATTGAATCGTACCAGAGTACTGGTGAAGTTATTTGCTCTAATACATATTTTTTTATCTCCTCTGGATCTGTCGTTTCTTGACCAGTGCAATTCATTACGATTGGCCAGCGTGGTTTTCTGAATTTGACATCTCTGAGTTCTCGTGCCATTTTTTCTTTTGCACTTTCGAGTAAAGGTGTGTGGAATGGTCCACTAACTTTGAGTTCAACAACTCTTTTTGCCTTCGTTTTCAACAACTCCATAGCTGTTTTAACACTGCTCTTGAGACCACTTATCACAACTTGATCTTCGGCGTTGTGGTTCGCAATCCATACTCCTTCCAAGGTGGATATCTTTTCTTCAACTTCCTTGAATTTGAGACCTATGATTGCTGCCATAGTACCTTCCCCTGGAAGGACTGCCTGTGAGATATATTCACCCCTTTTTCTGACCAAATAGATCCCAAGTTCGAAGTCATAAACATCAGCAGCTGCAAGAGCAGTATACTCACCCAAACTATGACCAGCCAGTATTGAAGGGACATGACCATTTCGCATTAATTCATCAAAAGCTATATAGCTTGCAAGATAAATCGCTGGTTGTGCATTCTCTGTTAATTTGAGAACCTCTTCATCCTCGTTCATCAACCGGTACATATCAATTCCAAGTACATCCTTCGCTCTTTCAAAGAAAAAATACGCCCTTGGATAAATTGAGAAGTCTTTTCCCATCCCAGAATATTGAGAACCTTGACCTGGAAAGAGGAACGCTTTCATGGCAACACCTCCTCATAAAGCCTTTTAATTGTCTGTTTAAACTCCTGAAAAATCCTACAAATGATTTCGTTGACAGGTAATATTTCATCTATCAATCCCGTCACCTGCCCTGCCATAAAGGAACCAGAATCGATGTCTCCCTCCAGAACTGCTCTTCTTAAGCTGCCAACCAAGACTTGTTCTGCCTCAAGAGGGCTTTGTGCTTCAAGTTCACAAATTTGTTTTGCAAATGGTGTCTTCAAGACCCTTGCCGGATGACCAAGTTTCATACCAGTCACAACGGTATCTCTTATTGAAGCACTCAGAATCTTCTTTTTATAATTTTCATGAATTTCCGCTTCGAACGATGCTAAAAATCTTGTACCAATTTGAACACCCTCTGCGCCTAAAGCGAAAGCCGCAGCCATCGCTCTACCATCGGCAATACCGCCCGCCGCAATGACTGGTACCTTCACGGATCTTGCCACCTTGTTCACCAACACAATTGTTGTTACCTCTCCGATGTGACCACCAGATTCCATACCTTCCGCAACCACAGCATCTACTCCTGATCTTTCAAGCAATTTTGCCAGTGAATCAGAGGCAACCACTGGAATTACCGTTATACCATGTTGCTTTAATGTTGACACATACTTTGCAGGATTTCCCGCACCAAAGGTTACAACTGGTACACACTCTTTCAAAACGATTTTGACAAGTTCATCTGCATATGGCGAAGCAAGCATGATATTCACACCAAAAGGCTTATCTGTCAGATGTCTCGTGGAATGAATTGCGTTTGTTAGCTGTTCTGGATTCATGGCACCTGAACCTATTACTCCCAAACCCCCGGCATTTGAAACAGCAGCTACGAGTTTTGGAGTGCCGGCCCAAGCCATGCCACCCATGAGAATTGGATATTCTATTTTCAGCAACTCGGTCAGTCTATTTTTCATTCTTTTTCACTCCCACTAAAAGTGTTGCTGTCGCTACTACTTTCCCTTGAACTTTGGCGATGCCATTGACTTTGAAAACTCCCAATTTTGATTCTTTCAAACTGACTTCGTAGGTAAGAGTGTCACCGGGTCTTACCTCTGACTTGAACCTCGCTTCATCAATTCCAAGAAATAGTGGTATTACATTTTGATCGGGTTCGAGCAACATAATCCCCGCCGCCTGAGCAAGGCCTTCAATTATCAACACACCAGGGTAAATAGGATAATCTGGAAAATGACCCATGAAGAATATCTCACCAGCAGTTACGTTCTTTGCTGCAATCACATGATCTTTACTTTTTTCAATAACTCTGTCGACCAGAAGCATTGGAAAACGATGAGGTAATATTTTCATTATTTGATCAATATTCAACCTTGATACCTCCCAACCACGAGCGAAACATTGTGTCCGCCAAATCCAAAGGAATTTTTCATGAAATTCCTTATCTCAGTTTCAATAGTCTTTTTACCAACAACATTGATGCCAATCTGTGGATCCAGATTATCGAGATTTGGCATTGCATGTAAAAAGTTACTGTGCATTTGAAGGATTGCTATGACGAGCTCTGCCGCAGCCGCAGCTCCGAGCAAGTGTCCCATGAGAGCTTTTGAGCTATTGACAAAAACATGTTTTCCAAAAATTCTTTCTATAGCTTTTGCCTCTGCTACATCTCCTGCAGGTGTACTGGTAGCATGGCAGCTGACATATTGAATATCATCTGGGTTGATCTTCGCATCTTCCAGTGCCATTCTCATTGCCTTTTCTGCACCTGACCCTTCTGGATCTGGTGCACTCATGTGGTATGCATCGTCATTCATGCCAAAGCCCTTTATTTCGGCAAGAATTTGAGCATTTCTTTTTTTTGCAATTTCCTCAGCTTCGATAATCAACACTGCTCCACCTTCACCCATGACAAAGCCATCTCTATCAACATCAAAGGGTCTCGATGCTTTTTTCGGCTCATCATTCCTGGTTGATAGAGCTTTCATGTTTGCAAATCCAGCTATTGGTAGTGGAGCAATTGTGGCTTCTGCTCCACCAACGATTGCAACATCTGCATATCCATGTCTTATGAGCATACTACCCATTGCCACGGCATGACCTGATGCTGCACAAGCACTTACTGGGGCGAAATTGATCCCTTTCAATCCATGCTCTATCGCTACAATTCCTGAAGCCATATTTATTAAGAGCATTGGTATTAGAAATGGACTGACCTTTGAAGCTCCAGCCGATAAGAATTTATTGTTCTCTGTATCCAGAGTTATAAAACCACCCATACCCGAAGCTATGAGAACTGCAGTTCTCTCTGAGAAATCTGGTAAATTAATCTTTGCCTGATCCAACGCCTCTTTGACTGCAACGAGTGCAAAGTGAACAAACCTGTCTGTTCTACGTGCAAGTTTTTTGTCGATGAATTTTTCAGGATCGAAATCTTTTATCTCTGCTGCTATTTTCACTGGTAAATTACTTGCATCAAAACTCGTGATTGTATCAGCTGCTATTTTTGAATCTTTCAAGGATTGAAGTACTTCTTCTTTTCCTATACCAATTGGTGAAATTATTCCCATTCCAGTGACAACAACTCGGCGCACTCAATCTACCTCCTTTGCGTTCATTATACCCATCAAAGAAAAAGGCGGTCAAACCGCCAGTTTACTCAGTGAAAAATGTGGTTTTATTTTTTTAACATTGAAAATCCCCTTAACAGAAATATCTGTCTTTATGAGTGATAAAGAATTATTAGTAAAAATATTATTTAACCGAAATCGGATGAATTAACCAGGTAAGATGATCTTCAGCTACAGATTGCATCGGTGGCAATAGTTGAATTAAAAACAATTTTGACATCTTCAAGCCGCCTTGAATTCACAAATAAGTAATATTAATGTCACATCTGATCTCTCGACAACCGTGAGTAGAAGGCAAATGATTCACTTCTCTTTTTGGAGAAATATAGAGCCATGTCCGCGTTTCTGAGAAGAGTCTCGAGATTGTCTCCATCGGTTGGATAGAAGGCTATACCAAAATTCGCAGAGATCGAAAAAACATTGTTTTCAACAACCAATGGTTCTTGAATTACCTTCAGTAATCGCTTTGTGAATGTGGTGATCTCTTCAGTAGAAAAATTCGACAAGAGAAATACAAATTCGTCTCCACCCAACCTCGCTACAATGTCATTTTCGCGAATGCTCTTTTGAATTCTTAGAGCAATCATCTTGAGCAACTGATCGCCAACTGAATGACCAAATTTATCGTTGACTTGCTTGAATTTGTGAAGATCCATGAAAAGCAAACATGCAGATCTGTTCGTTCTTCTGGCAAGTGAAAAGATCTTCTCGGCAAATTCTTCGAGTAATCTTCTATTCGCCAAACCAGTTAAAGGATCGTGATATGAGTAATATTCCATGATGCGTCTTTGTTCTTCAAGCTCTTCCTCAAGTTTGATCCTCTCAAAGAGTAATCCAACCTGACCCGCAAAGAGTTCTGCAACTTCTATTGACTCTTGTGTAAATGCATTTTCATCTTCGAAATTATCCAGATTGAAGAACGCTATCGTGTCATTTTTCACTATGACAGGTATTGACAAGAGAACTTTTATCTGATTCACGCGACCTTCCGAGTACAGAAAATCTCTTTTTTCACTGTTCAAGAGTTCCTCGTTGATTTTGTGCAAATTCTTGATGATCTTCACCTTACCATCCTGTCCTTGTGCAAGTTCCTCTGGCCTGAAGAATAGATTTCCAACAATCTTTTGATCATATCCATAGACATTTGTAAAGACAAAAACATCGCCTTTTTTCATCAACAGGCTTCCCGCTTGAGCACCTGGAACGAGTTCAACGGCTTTTTGCAAAATATATTGTGATGCATCATGGATCCGTCCATTTAACACAAGTTTTGTGAATTCAAGCAATGCATCCTGAAAGGTGTTTTTTTTCAGCAATTCATTTCTCAAGATTCTCTCGACTCTCACCATTCTAATCGTAGTGACCAGCTCGAATAAAACAGTGGCAAGAACCGAAAAGATACCCGAAATGACAAATTCACTCAGCGAAAGAAAATCTTTCTTTGGATTACATTTAATACTATCTATGAGTACAAATTTTCCTTCCTCACAAACTACGATATCTACCAAGCCCAGTAATTCAAGTAATAATTTTGTATCTATCAACACAACTATTGCTTCATTCGGGAGATAATCAGATGCATCGTGTATTTTGAACAAAAGCCTAATTTTATCTTGAAAAACAACGACATACTGTTCTGAAATCAGTTTTTCAACATCAAGACTTTCAAAGTAGATCTGATCAATAACTGGATATCTTGTCTTGATTTCATTAAATTTTTTGTCAATATAAATCTGATCGTTATTTAAAATAGCTCTATAGATTGAACTTTGTCCGAAATCATTATCAAGTGTTTTCGCAATAAAATCAACGGCACTACGAAGCGTACCTCGAGCTATCTTGATCTTTTCCTCGAAGCGCTCTAAGTTCAATGAATAGAAAATCCATACACAAACACAAAAAGTTATGACAGACAAGACAGATAACAATACAACCTTTTTCAATAAGATCCCCCTCGAGCTTTCAATTGCATAACCAATAATATTCATTCAGATTAAAAAATCATTATAAAAATCGTGCTAAAGGATGAATAGATGATGAAAATTCACAATACTCTTTTGATAGTCAGTATGTTGAGTAGAAATTATTTCGACCAGAAATTAGATCTCGTATGATAAACTTAAAGTACGTATTGCTAACATATGGAGGTGATTTGATGAAGATTCTTTTTAAGAATGCCACGGTTTTTCCAATCACAAAAAAGCCATTCAAAGGAGATGTACTGGTTGAGAACGGAAAGATCAAACAGGTCGGTGATCAAATCAGATCGAGCAAAGGTGTTGAAACCATCGATCTAACCAACAAGTATCTCTTCCCAGGCTTCATCGATGCACATTCTCATATCGGCCTTTACCCTGAAGGACTTGGATCAACTGAAAGTGAAGGAAATGAGATGACAGATCCAGTTACGGCACATTTGTATGCGCTCGACGCCTTTTATCCTGATGATTCCGCAATAAAAAAGGCTCTCTCTGGCGGTGTGACAACTGCATTCGTAGTCATGGGTAGTGCAAATCCCGTTGGGGGACAGGGATTTGTCGCCAAATTCAGCGGAAAAACAGCAACCCAAATGTGTGTCATGAATCCCGTTGGTGTGAAGATGGCCTTTGGTGAAAATCCAAAGCGCGTTTATTCTGAAAAGAAAGTTCTTCCAAACACAAGAATGGGTACTGCAGCAGTTATAAGGACTTTCTTACTCAAATCGCGTGACTACATGAAAAAGAAAGAGCTCGCTAAAAAAGAGAATAAAGAATTCACCGATACAGATCCTAAGTACGAGGTGGGGGAAAAATTGCTGAAAGGTGAATTGGTTGCGAGAATGCATGCACACAGAGCAGATGATATACTCACAGCCATAAGGATAGCAGAAGAATTTAATATCAAATTTGTTATAGAACATTGTACAGAGGGATATAAAGTGGCAGATATCTTGGCAGCAAAAAATGTACCCGTTGTCGCCGGACCATTACTAACTTTTGCGACAAAACTCGAATTGAGAGATATGACAATGGAAGCCTTGAAGATTCTCACTGAAAAGGGCGTATTGACTGCTCTTATGTGTGATCACCCTGTTATACCACTTGAGTATGCAACCGTTCAGGCTGCAACAGCCATGAGATATGGAATGAAAGAAGAGGATCTCCTCAAAATGCTCACGATAAACCCCGCCAAAATTCTGGGTTTATCTGACAGGATAGGATCAATCGAACCAGGAAAAGATGCCGATCTTGTCGTGTGGTCTGGACATCCATTTGATATGAAAGCCATCGTTGAAAAAGTATTCATCGAAGGTGAATTGATATACTCTCGATAAAGACTAAAAGGCGGTATCAACCGCCTTTTAGTGCCTCAAATATTAAATGTAATACTTTTAGGATTGCTTCATGTTGGGGTAGTGATACAATTAATGTTTTTTTCCTCATTCCAGCAGTCGGAGATGTCAATATACATTCTTTGTGTTGTGCGAGTAATTCACACAAATAAGTTTCAAGTGTATAAACTCTTTCATCACAGATTCTTTTCACCGCCGTACTGGAAACTGCCGCACTTCTTACATCCACACCACCCAAGATGAGTAAGAGATCAACCGATCTTTCCGCCTCCTCAAAGATTAACTCTGCTATTTGATCAACATCTTGTGGTACTCTTTTGATCTTCACCTGTACTGGTAAAAGAACCAGTGTCTTTTCCAATTTTTCAACGAATGAATCATCTCCATCAACAATCAGACAAGTGAAATTCATATCCAAAATCATCTCCAAGGATCATATTCACCCGAGAGAAATTTATCTATCCAATAAGCTGCCCTCTTACCTGCGCCCATCGCTTCAATAACGGTTGCTGCTCCCGTTACTATATCTCCACCGGCAAAAACTTTCCTAAGGCTGGTTGCACCAGTTTCACTATCGGCAATTACATAACCATATTTGTTGAGTGTCAAGCCTTTGAACTGACTCAGCAAAAATCTATTTGCATCTGTACCTATAGCCTCCACAACCATATCGGTTTCTATTATAAATCTACTATCTTCGATCGGAATAGGTCTTCTCCTTCCAGATTCGTCTGGCTCACCAAGTTCCATACTTATGCACTCAACTCCAGTTACTCTACCTTTCTCATCTCCTATGTATCTGAGTGGTTGAGTCAACCATTTGAATTTTATACCCTCTTCAACAGCATGGAGATATTCCTCTCTTCGAGCAGGCATTTCTTGTTCCGTTCTTCTGTAGACAACTACTACATCCTTTGCTCCCAATCTCAAGGCACTCCTTGCCGCATCCATTGCAACATTTCCACCACCAACTATCACAACATTTTTCCCTTTTTTCACAGGTGTATCGTACTCTGGGAATAGATATGCCTTCATGAGATTAACCCTGGTCAAAAATTCATTGGCAGAATAAACTCCATTGAGATTTGTACCTGGTATTTTCATAAACTTTGGTGTACCTGCACCAACACCTATAAAGATTGCATCATATTTGTCCAAAAGCTCTTCAACTGGTATTGCCTTACCAACAGGTGTGTTCAAATGAATTTTCACCGATAATGATTCAATATACCTGACTTCTCTTTCAACTATTGATTTTGGCAATCTAAACTCTGGTATACCATAAACCAATACCCCACCAGGTTTGTGTAAGGTTTCAAAAATATCAACTGAATATCCCATCTTTGCAAGATCTGCCGCAACAGTTAGTCCGGCTGGGCCAGAGCCGATTACTGCGATCTTCTTTTCTCTCGGAGGTTGTGGATCCACTTTTAAATCTTTAATATTGGCTGCTTCCCAGTCTGCCACAAATCGTTCAAGTCTACCAATTGCAACTGGCTCTGAACCAGGTATTTTACCGACAACACATTTTTCCTCACATTGAACCTCCTGTGGGCAAACTCTCCCACATATCGCAGGAAGATTGTTGTATTTTTTGAGAATCTTTGCAGATTCTTCAAAGTTTCCTTCTTTGATTTTTCTTATGAAACCCGGTATATCTATACCCACTGGACAACCACTCACACATGGATGTGCTGGACATTGTAAGCATCTTCTTGCCTCGAGAACTGCTTGTTCTTCAGAGTAACCAAGTGCAACTTCAGAGAAATTCTTAATTCTCTCATGGGGTTCCTGCTCTGGCATTGGTGTTTTTCTCGCTGGTGGTCTTACAGCCACGAAAGATCACCCACACTTTCTTTGAATTTTTTCAAACTCAACTCTTCTTCCTCTCGATATTGAGTCAATCTCATGAGCAATTCATCCCAATCAACCTTTGTTCCATCGAATTCCGGGCCATCAACGCATGCAAATTTCATCTGGCCATCCACTGTAACTCTGCAAGCACCACACATACCCGTTCCATCTACCATGATTGGGTTCAAAGACACCCAAATCTTCAATCCAATTTCCTTGGCTTTGAGACTACAGAACTTCATCATGATAGTCGGTCCGACGGCCCAAGCGATATCTATTCTCGCTTTGCTCATGACTAAATCCATACCATCTGTGACAACACCTTTCAAACCCATTGAACCATCATCTGTTGTGACAATCAATTCGTCAGCGAATTTTTCAAATTCTTCGAGCATTATCACATATTCTTTACTACGCCCTCCCAGTACGACAAACAACTTGTTGTTGTGTTTCTTGAGCTCCTTTGCGATTGGCAGTAACGTTGCTATACCAACTCCACCACCAACCAACATAACATTTCCAAAATGTTCTATCTCGCTTGGATTACCCAAAGGTCCTATAACATCTGCCAAAAAATCGTTCTCATTTTTCATACACAACTCGTATGTGGTCTTTCCAACTGCTCTCACAACCATGCGAAAGCTGTCTTCATAGATATCAGCTATCGTCAAAGGTATCCGTTCACCTTTCTCAGTGGTTCTCACTACAACAAATTGTCCTGCCCTTGCCTTACTGGATATTTGGTGATTCTCTACAACAAAATCATATACCTGGGGTGCGAGTTTTGATTTTCTTATAATCCTGTTTTCCAAAATCTTTCACCTCCTCTAAACTTCTCTGTCCCTGTCTATTTAATTATAGACATTGACATGTAACAACTTTAGGGTTAATATTTTTATTGGACAGCGACCCCCCTATCCCCCCTTGGATGGAACCAAGCTGCCTGAGGAGCCTGCACAAGACGGGCTCCTCTTTTCCTTTTTCATAAAGAAAAGTCAGCGTTCACAGCTGACTTATTCAATCGTGATGCTTTTCCACTATATCAAAAAAGCCATGGAACAAAAAAGTGGATAAAGAAAAGTACTATGACTACAAAGTCCGTGTATCTGTGAAAGATCATCCATCGTTTCTTTAAGAACTTTCTCAGAAGATAATACACAAAAAGTAACACTATCCCAAGCCAGAGAATAAATCCCGTGTGGAATGTTATTCTGCCGAGTGCCAAATAACCATGCAGGATACCAGTTGCCACTAAAGTAAAACCCGTAAATCTGTGTATCTTTGACCCGTATTGTAAAAACTTTCTCATTGTTCTGAAATTCTTGAAAATTCTGCGCATTGGAAAAAGTGAAAAATTATAAAAAAGCAGTACAACGCTTATCCATGCAAAAATTTTGTACATCATAGGATACTAAAACCCACTTTAACAAATTCTTTGAGCACATCAGTACTGACATGATCATGTGAGCAAGATCCTTCTAATTCACATTCAAATTGAGAAGTGTAATCTTTTCCTGCCAGTGCATCTGAATCTACTCCCAAGCTTTTTTGCCAATTAATATTTGTAACATCATAAACGATATTCCCGACCATGATGAAGGCTTTGTACGTTTCAATCCTACTCGTTGCACGAATTGATTTTCCATCGAATTTAGCAAGATCTTTCTCATCAAAAACCAAAAGACCTATTGGATAAATTCTCGACAGCATGGCTTCATGACCTGGTTGTTGTCTTATTTCAAAAGTAAGTTCACTGCCAGCAGGATAGCCATAATGTGAACCATCCTTCAAGGTTTTTGACTGAGTCATATCATAAACAACACCAAAGGCAGAGACATAAGCCTTGTTTTTGTTCTTCCCATCGAATTTCGCTAATTGATCAGGAGTGAATACAAGAATCGCAAACGGTGTAACTCGTTCGAGTAACTTCGCACCATGAGGCGACAATTTAAGAATATCGTAAGTCAATTCTGCACCCGCATTGTGTCTATTCTGATGAACGCCACTTTTCCAGCGTGCAGAGTTAGAAACATCATAGACTACACCCCTTACTGCAACCAAAGCGGGTTGTTTTTTACCATCATAGGCGATTAGATCATCAATTGTCAGTGCCAAAATACCCACAAATCTGTCCTCAGTTAAAAGTTCTGGTTTGATTTCAGATTTTGTCAAAAATTTCTTGTTTGCATTGATCCTAAATACATTGCCTTCAATCGAAACATACTCATCGGTTTGGAGAAATCTCTGAAGGCTTACAAGTGTTATATTGCCATTGAATTTTGTCACATCAAAAGTACGTAGATCTACCTGAGCAATAACCAACAAAGCAGGAAGAACAAGGGCGATAAGCGCAATCTTATTCATTCAGATACCTCCTTGTTTCTTATTGTAGCATAAAGTGTGAAAAATTGTAGTTATTTCAACAAAGGATGGACTATACTCAACTCTTTATTGCACCCTCAAGGATACCTGAGATGATCTTCTTCTCGAAGATCAGGAAAACAACGATTATAGGAATACCAGCAACCGTTGAAGCAGCCATCAAAGTTGGCCAAGTGAAAACATTCAATTTTTGATACAGTGCCAAGCCTATTTGTACAGTTCTCATCTCACGAGAAGTTGTCAATAGTGAACTACAACTTAATTTTGTCAACAGGCAATTCATCTCCATCTACAGAGTATGGAGACTTCCTGCCATTATTGTCATTATAATGTTAAAGGACAATGATTTTCTTTAACGGAAAGATCCTATCTGGGACCAGTAGCCAAAGTTCTATGGAACGAATAATTAATTAATAAGGCTTGCCCACCCCAAGTACCATATCTTTTGAGGACAGAAAAACTGGTAAATTTCAAATAGTACCATCAAAATGCCCAGAAGTTTCGATTATCCTACCACGTAGAAGAAGCTTTTTAGCGCATTGCTTCCGAATCTATGGTTCAAATAATCGGAATGATCAAGAAATTTTCCATAGTGTGTTACAATAAAGTTGTAATGAAAGAGAAGAACTTCAAGTTTGAGTGGTGTCAACTTAGAGGAGGTATTAATAAGCCCAGTCATGAATAATTCAGATTTTTCACACAACAGGAATATAAATAGATCAACAATAATCATAGGCGATAGCAGAAAAATGATAGAAGTCGGCACAGAAAGCATAGATTTTATTGTAACATCACCTCCGTATTGGCACATCAAGGACTACGGAATTCCAGGTCAGATAGGATATGGACAGTCTTTGCACGAATATCTGATAGATTTATACAGAGTATGGAAAGAATGTTACAGGGTTCTTAAACCCGGGAGAAGACTGTGTATTAACATTGGCGACCAATTTGCACGCTCCGTAGTTTATGGAAGGTACAAGGTAATCCCGCTGCATGCAGAGGTTATAGCTCAGTGTGAAGATATTGGTTTCGATTATATGGGGGCAGTAATATGGCAGAAAAAAACGACTATGAATACAACTGGTGGGGCAAATATTATGGGCTCATATCCTTATCCACCAAACGGAATGGTTGAAATAGATTACGAGTTCATATTAATCTTTAAGAAACCCGGGGAATACTCTAAACCTTCTAAAGAGATAAAGGAAGAATCCAAGCTATCAGAAGAAGAATGGAAAGAGTATTTTTACGGACATTGGTATTTTGGTGGGGTAAAGCAGATAGACCACGAAGCTATGTTTCCTGAAGAATTGCCTAAGAGATTAATTAAAATGTACACATTTGTAGGTGATACTGTCCTTGATCCATTTTTGGGAAGCGGAACAACTGCGAAGGCCGCTTTAGATTTAGAAAGAAATTCAATTGGCTATGAAATAAATGAGAACTTCTTGGATTTTATACTGAGAAAAATCAATGTCAATGATGATTTGTTCAAAAGAAAGACGGTGGAAGTAATTAAAAGGGAAAATCAAGTTACAGTTGATAGTGTGTACTATATACCAAGAATAAAAGACAGCAAACCACAAATCGATCCAGCCAAATTTAAATTTGCTGGCGATAGGTTATACAGGGTTACAGAGATCCTTGGAGAAAACACTATAAAGTTAGATACAGGCTTGGTTGTGATGTTTTTAGGTGTTAAGGTAACGAAAAAGGAAGAGACAATTAGGTATTTAAAAGAGTATGTTTTGAGAAAGGAAGTGTTTCTCAAATTTGACAACAACGGAATTAGAAGCGAGAAAACTATCGAAGCTTACGTTTATCTAAAAAATAGGATCTTTATAAACGCTTACCTCATTCGATCTGGTCTGGCAATTGCAGACTCTTCAAAGGAATACAAATACAAGATGACTTTTGAAAAATTACAGGTAAGTGCACAAACTTTGAGAGAAGGATAGTCTATGGCAAGAGAATGGATACTGAATATGGCAACCAACAGATGGGGGTTAAACAAAAAAGACTCCGTTGGACCATTATCTGAGTGGATACGAACCTGTAATCCAAAAAATACTGAGGATTGGGAGAAATTCTACTTTGGAAAACTTTCGGAATTCCTTCAAAACAAGGGAATCAAATTAACTCCTGAACAATACCTTCAAGATCTTGGAAAAAAGCTTTTTGTGAAAATATCAGAGGTAATTCAATCAGAAATCGATGAAGTAACCGAAGAAGATTGCATTGAATATATTCGGAATCTTGTTATAGAAAGAACATTTATGGGTTACCAAACTGAGATCAAAACTATATACGGGAAGCTACAAAAAGTATTGGAAGTCAAAATAGAGCCAGCTCCCGATGAATGGGACAGACTTTACAACGTTGATTTTTTTATCAATGTTAACAAAAAATACATAGGAATTCAGGTGAAACCAATAACTTATAACCAAACTCCTGAATTATATAGATGGAAAGAATGGTTGGCAGAAAGTCACAGAAAGTTCGAAGAAAGATTTGGAGGAAAAGTATTTGTTGTTTTTTCATGCAGCGTGGAGAATGGCAAGAAAGAAATCTACAATAAAGAGATTATTGAAGAAATAAAAAACGAAATCAACAGGTTGAAGAAAAATATTAGAATTTCGAAGGAATAATAAACGCTGGCATGTAACCGGTCCTCGTATGAGGAAAGCTGTCAGCTTCTATCAACCTTTCACGCAATGATTTTTTATAGACAAAGCACTATGATACCTTAGACTGCCTGCATGTATTACGGGAGGTACGAAACCCTTATCAAGCGTGTACATCTTCAAGAACGGTGTTAATCCGGCACCATAACCATAATCACAACAGTTGAAATGACAATATCCAAGTTTCCAAGATGATTCTCTTGTAATTTCTTCCCTATCTTTGTGATATTATTTGGACTTGTTGTGAAGTTATCGTCGAAGATTTCCATAAGCACCTTTTTGAAAGTTTTTTGATTATAGCTGACCTTAACCATGAACACGTAGACTTCCAAATCAAACTTTGAACCATAACCTATCTCAAGTTTTCTGAAAGAGACAAAGTACATCGATCACGCTCAAATCCTCGTGGCTATCTTGACAACTTCTGCCATGACCAGGAAAGTGTTTTGCGCAGGAGTACAAACCAGCTATTTTGTATCCATGAATCGCTGCTTTTCCCATTTGTGCCACTATTTCAGGATCATTTCCATAACTTCTGTAGCCAATCACTGGATTTGTTTTGGAAAACAACAAGTCCAAAACCGGTGCGAAGACCATGTTCATTCCAAGATCTTTCATGAATTTTCCAGCCATGGCACAATAATTCTGCACATAAGATGGCTCAACTCTACCAAACAAAAGATTGCCGGGAGATGGTGGAACAAATGGAATTACTTCGATTTGCCCACCTTCGTGGTCTGTCGATAGCAGAATATTTCGTCCTTTAATCTTATAGATCATCTCAAAAAACTCAGATTGATCTTCGAAGATCTTTGGATACAAAAGTATGCCACCAACATCTTTGTTGACTAAATACTGGTACTCTTCAAGGTTTGATACACCACAAAAGAATAATCTTTC
The DNA here is from genome assembly GCF_000828675.1 of Thermotoga profunda AZM34c06. Lineage (NCBI taxonomy): Bacteria > Thermotogati > Thermotogota > Thermotogae > Thermotogales > Thermotogaceae > Pseudothermotoga > Pseudothermotoga profunda. The sequence continues at coordinate 1,953,239 of NZ_AP014510.1, forward strand.
AAAATTTTTCATCGTCAACACCCTCTGTTTTGTATAACAAAATTGGCAAAATCAAGATCATCAAAAAATTTTTTAAGAAAGGCTATTACAGAACCAAACGCAACTGTCTTTGAGCCATTTGTATCAAGTTTCCAGTTGATCTTTTTGATTTTCCTCAAAGTGACCTGTTCTTCGACCTTGTTGATAATGTCCCGAATAATCGTGTCGTCAAGTAGGTAGAAATCTCCACCAAGAATAAAGAGTTCTGGATCAACGAGATTCACTGCGGTAGCTATTTTGAAAGATATATGTTGTTTAAACTCGTCAAGACTTCTCTGATCTCTCAAAAGCACCTCTCTGTTTTTTTCTAAGTCTTCAATAGTTAGTCCACGTAAACTGGTCAACGGTACGCCTTCGCCGAGTTCACCTGCAGAACTGTTACTTCCTTCGTACAAAGATCCATTGATCACTATTCCTGCACCGAGACCGACTGGTTTTGAAAGATCATATGGTATCGCAAAGAGAAAATACACAACATTCCTCGCATCATTCAAATAACATGCAGCTGCAGCATTTGCATCGTTCAAGATCATGAATGGCATTCCTGTGATGCTATTAACGGAAAAGTCTTTAAGGCACAGTGCCTGAGAGAAGATTATTCGTCCTTTCGATGAATTTATAATTCCAGGTACTGCAATGGAAATGGCATTTGAATCCTTGTTCGTGTTTATTATTTCGCAGAGTATTTTTTCAAAATTATCAGAATTGATATTTACAGTTTTTTTCTGAGTCGAATATCGATTGGCAACAAAATCAACCTGAACTGTGCAAATTTCTCCCTGTTCTACAGACAGACCAACTATTTTCAACCACTCTGGATTCAGTGATAACAATCGCGACTTTCTACCACCTGAACTACTTGCGGGTAAATAGTCCTTGACAAGGATAATTCCACAATTTAGGAGAAATCTAAGATTTCTTGAAATTGTTGACTCATCCACACCGAGTTCGGTTCCAATATTCTGCGCAGTAGAAGGCTTCATACTGAGGGACTTGAGTATTTTATGCTGAATTGAGTTGATCAAAATTACACCTCCATTTGGTTGATTGCATCCTGCAACTAACTTACCAAATCAAAACCACAAAGTCAAAGAACATCAATGGCCATATCAACCCAAAGAATGCGATATATCCTTTTTATCATCGAATTTCTTATCTTTTCTTATTATTGCTCGTAATTTCTCATCATTTGGTGAAAAAGTATGAATGATACGAAAACTATCTTTTTACTTCTTCATATGCTTGATGTAGGTTTCAAGCGGTTTTTCCGAGATTCAAAATCATTATTTTGGTATATACAAGGAAAAGTCTGACTCCAAGTTGTTCACCTTTGAATCCTTCCAAGTGATTATCTTTGTTGGGTGTTGTTTTGTTCCAACTCCATAGACCAGGAAACACACCATGGGTTTTCCAAGAATGACTGTACAATCTCTTGGTATTTGAACAGCATACTGCGTTTGAATAGAAGGGCCCTTGAAGTAATAAAATTTGTATGGTGCTAATCCAGGTTTCAATTCTCTTGAAAAATAAACCGCATCTCCCTTTCTAAAAGTAACCCAGACATTTTCCTGACCCATCACAAAGATTCTTATGTATCCTGTTGTTGGATCATCATACAATTCTTCAATAATCCTTTCCAGATCTGTAGATGTGTTGGAAAGAAAATTTGCAGCAGAAATATATTTGTCAATCACCGAATTAGGACCCATGGAAGTTTCAAGTCTCGATATTCTTTCACTCAATTCACTTATCTTCTTGTTCAAGCTTCCAACCATCGCTTCTTGGTTTTTTCTTTGTTTGACATAATAAAAAAATGAAAATGTAGATAGAGCAAGGCCACTGATCAAAGCAATTATGAACAAAAAAACGAGAAAGCTCACTAAAAATTCACTTTTTTTCCTTACCACAATTGACCTCCTTCCATCTCCTTACCGGCTCTACCCACCGCGTAAGATTTTTCAACAACCCCAAGTTGTACGCAAAAGAATAGTGTCGAAGAACCACCATAACTCACGAAAGGTAATGGAACACCAGTCACCGGTGTCAATCCCATTGCCATGCCCATGTTTACAAAAACTTGTAAAACAAACATCGCCATGATACCAACATTTACGAGCTGCCAAAATTCATTCTTTGCGAGTCTTATCGCGTTGGCTATTCTAAAAGTCAGTAGAGCATAGAGAACGACACAGATACCGATACCCAAGAAACCAAATTCTTCTCCTATGACTGATACTATGAAATCTGTGTGATTTTTTGGCACATATCCCCAGTTCGTCGAAAGGCCTTTTAAATAACCTCTTCCCAATAAACCACCAGAACCAATCGTGTGGAGTGATTGAGTGACGTTGTAAGCACTACTCTGCTTGTACATCGATGGAGATAGAAATGAGATGATCCTTTCTCTCTGATAATCTTTAAGCCCAAAGAAATACAATAAAGGCATCAGCGCGATAAAAAAAATCAAGATTATGAGTATAATTTTCAACGGAATCCGTGAACAAAAGACAATAACAAACCACAACATGGTGATCAAGATCGCCGTACCAAGATCTGGTTCAATCGCCACAAGTAAAGCAAGTGTACCAGTAGTCAATAGTGAAAAAAACATATGTTTTGTTGAAGCATTCACCAACAGTGTTGCAGTAACAAGAATTACACACATCTTCGCGAGCTCTGATGGCTGAAAATAACCAATTCTCAAATCGAACCAACGCCGAGCACCTCCGGAAACTGTACCAAAGAGAAGAACAAGCACAAGACTGAAGATACAGAGTACGTATAAAACCCAAGAGAGTCTGTGTAAATCCCTTTCTCTGAGTAACATCGTCAAAAATAATGCAGCCAGACCCAGTATATCCCAAAGTATCTGCTTTCTCACAAACATAATTCCATAATCTCTGGTGGCACTGTATATCGCAAAAAGACCTATTATCATTAGGAGAGCCACTATTATGGGTATGAAAATGTCAATCCTTCTGTTTTCCCAAGGCATCCTTTACCCTCTCTCTCATCCTGCAAAAACTACACTTCTCCGAAGTTGTTGGATAACCACATAAACAGCATTCTTTGAGTTCAACGTTATCATTTTTGAATAACTGTGATCTTTGAAATTGTTTATAGAACCTGAGTTTTGTCCCGGGTTGACTGACTTCAAGATTATTGAGAACACTTTTGTATCTCAAGGAACTTGCATCCTTAGAGAAGGGGCATTTCTCATCCTGGAAGGGTATGTTGTTCAAAAGAGCATATGTGTATATCTCCTTTTCTGTCAGCCAAACCAATGGTTTTGCTTTCGCCACAAGCTTTTGATGAGTTTTTGGCATGAAAGGAGCCTGTCTTTGTAGATATCCTGTATTCCAGCTCAAAAGATTCCCCAACAAAAAAGATACCTCATCATCAAGATTGTGACCTGTCACTAAAACATCATATCCATTCTCAAGTGCTATCTTGTTCATTAAATACCTTCTGACACTTCCACAGATTGAGCAAGTTGGTCTTTTGAGTAAGCGTGCAATTTGAGGCACAGTTAGGCCTTCAAAAAATTCCTTTATGTCCACAAACTTCAATTGCGAACCCATTTTCTTTGCAAATTCTGAGAGCGAATCCAATTGAATATTCGTGGTACCAACATCGATGATCAAACCATCGGCTTTGTATCCGAGTTTGGTCAAAACATACCACAAGGTCATGCTGTCCTTACCGCCCGAAACTGCTACGAGTACCCTGCTATTTTTCCCAAACATCGAGTATTCATTTATCGTATTCTCAACACGTCTTTCAAAATAATCAACAAAATGTTTGCTGCAGTAGGATGCATTGTGCTGTCGAAGATGTATTATTGCAACGTCAGAACATTTTTTACATTTCATTGGCCAACCTCCTATGAGTCTTTCTCATAAAATAATTCTATCATCGTGTGGTTTAATTAATTACGGTGAGAGGATCATGTTTATCAATGTCGTGGGAACCAGTAAGGTTAGTTTAGTCATGTGCAAGGTACTCGCAAAAAAAGATTTCTCGATAGGTTATGTCATTTCACGTTCAAGAGAAAGAGCTTCGGCATTTGTGAGAAAAATCGGTCAGGGAAACCCGATCAGTTATGATGAAGATTTTCTCTTGAGAGACATTGTTTTCATATCTGTACCAGACAGTGTGATAAGTTCGGTTTATTCAAACCTGAAGGAAAAATTGAGTGCAGATGTAAACATCTACCATTTCAGTGGTTTCTTATCTTCAGATATCTTTGAAGATGCCGATGAACGTGGATGGGGAAGAGGATCGATCCACCCAAATCTTTCATTTGCCGACGAAAAAATCGCTTTCAAACTGATTGAAAAGTGTTGTTTTGGAATCGAGGGAAATGAAAAAGGACTTGATCTTGCAAGAAAGATAGTTCAACAGATATCCAATTATTGGGTAGAGATAACCCCACAAGCAAAGGTGGCTTACCATTTAGCTGCCGTGTTGGCATCGAATTTCAATGTTGGACTTGCTTATCTTGCCAAGAAGTTATACGATCTATATGGTATAAATGGTTTTGAAAAGATCATACCATCTTTAATGATGAGTACCTCAAAGAATATCTCAACTCTTGGTGTTGAATCTTCATTAACAGGACCAGTTGCCAGAGGTGACTGGGATGTCGTTGAAAACGAAGGAAAGCTTTTCGAAAATTGTTTTCCAAAGTACAAAGATCTATATATGTTAATGATAGAAGTGTTGAAAGAGATTAAAGAGAGGTGAGAAGATGAATGTTCAAAAACTCGTATCTATGAAAGGCAAACAACCGATTGTAATGATCACTGCCTATGATGCACCATTTGCAAATATAGTCCATCAAGCAGGTGTTGATGCCATCTTGGTTGGTGATTCAGTTGCGAACAATGTTCTTGGTTATTCTGACACCCTGCCAGCAACGATGGAAGATATGATTCGCCACACCCAAGCCGTAAGGAGGGGTGCCCCAGAGGCGTTTATAATAGCAGATATGCCATTTTTGTCTTATCAATGTTCGATGGATGAAGCCGTTAGGAACGCAGGAAGATTTCTAAAGGAAGCAGGTGCAAATGCAATAAAACTTGAAGGAGGTTCATTCTATGTCCCTTTAATAGAAAGACTTGTGAAAGCAGGTATACCAGTAATGGGACATCTTGGCTTGACACCACAATCTGTAAACGTCTTCGGTGGATACAAAGTACAAGGCAAAGATGAAAAGAGTGCCAAATATCTTCTTGAAGAAGCAAAAGCCATTGAAAAAGCGGGAGTTTTTTCAATAGTTCTCGAAATGGTCGTGGAAGAAACAGCCAAAATGATCACTGAAAGCCTTTCAATACCGACAATCGGTATTGGGTCTGGTAGATATTGCGATGGACAAATTCTGGTACTTCACGATTTACTCGGTTTGAATCCATCTTTTCTTCCAAAATTTGCCAAAAGATATGCAAACCTCTACCAAGAATCTTTAGAAGCAGTCCAAAGATATGCTTTTGATGTTCGAAATCGTGCTTTTCCATCAGAAGATAACGTTTTCAAGGTTGGTGGATGATCTTGAAGATTCTTCATACTTCAGACTGGCACCTTGGTTTGGAATCTTGGACTGGTTCTAAATCAGTCGACAGATTAGATGAGACCAAAAAGGCTTTGCTACATCTTGTGCAGATTGCAGAACAGGAAAAAGTTGAACTGGTATTGATAACAGGAGATGTTTTGCACAGTAGAGTATCGCCGAAAATAGAAGCCCTTAATGTACTCAGTGATATTCTTGCAAAATTTTCAGAGATCGCACACACATTTCTTGTGCTTGGCAATCACGATTGGCAAGGTCTTAAAGCTTGGAAGAATCTACCTATAAGAAATCTGACAATTGTCGATTATCCAGAACAGATAACCACAGAACATTTCAAAATCTTTTTTCTACCCTATACAGATCCACAGAGATTGCTCGGTACAACGGAAGATTCGACAGCCTTAGTTGGAGAATACTTGAATGATTTTTTGGTAAAGGTACGCAATCAGATAGATGAAAAGAAGATAAATATATTGGCTGGGCATTTATTGATCGAAGGCCTGATTGAATCAGATAAGGAAATCGCCCTGGGTGTACAGATTAAAAAATCGGTTATCCCAACCGGATTAGATTATGTTGCTCTTGGACATATACATAACAATTCAATAGTTCAACAATCTCCAATTACATGTTATGCGGGCTCACCAATTACGCTTGATTTTGGCGAGGAACATGACATAAAGGGTGCCTTTATAGTCGAGTTCGATCGGCACAAAGCTCACATTCGTCATGTCAGTACACCTTACAAAAGGCTCAAGACCTTCAGGATGCCTGATTATTCAGAATCATCACTGGAAATCTTGGCAAAGCAATTGAGAGATTTCGATGGATATGCAAGGGTGATATTTGAGAATCTTGCTTCAAATGAAGTTAGGAAGTATCTGATGGAAAATTTCGAATGTGTAACAAAGGTTGAGTTCAGAACAGATATAAAAGAAAAAGATCTTTCCTTTGCAACTCGTCAGAAAATCGATGTGATAGATCTATATCGTAATTATGTAAAGGGAAGATTTGGTGAATTGGAAGAGTCCATGGTGAGATTGGTCGAGAAATTGTTCAAGGAGGTTGGTGAGGATCAGACCACTCAGTCTTGAAGTGAGCAATTTTCTTGGGATAGAAAAGTGTAAAGTGGATTTCAAGGAAGGTGTGTTTTTGATTCTTGGGCAGAATGGTGCTGGGAAGTCTTCCTTGCTCGAAGCAATTGTCTTTGCGCTGTATGGAACAGGTATCAGGTATGGAAAAAAAAGTCCTCAAGATTATATGCGCTCATCGACTTCCACCTGCCAAGTAAAACTCTCTTTTTTGAAAAACGGAAAGAAATACGAAGTATTCAGGCGAATAAGATCGTCGGGCACTGAGGCTTTGCTCACGGAAAATGACGCAATAATAGCCACACAGAGAACTCACGTGGATAGGGAACTCCAAAGGATTTTGGATACAACATACGAGAGTTTCATAAGTACCTTTTTCCTGCCTCAAGGAAGGGCAACATATTTACTCACAGCAAAAAGATCTGAGATCAACGACATAGTATTTGATGTGCTCTTTCCCAAGAAAATTCTCAGATCTGTACAGGAAAAGGTCAGTGAAATCGTTAAAAACCTTCAGATGGAGCACGAAAAGATGCAAGCTCGTCTTGGTGATCTGAGAATAAGATCTGAACAAATTCTTGGCACGGCAAATCCAGAAAAAATAGATTTGTGTAACAGAAAATTGAAAGATCTTCAAGAACAAATTGAATCTACAGAGCAGAAATTGAAATCAATTGAACAAGAGAGAATTTTCTGGCAGCAAATAAGACAGATTGAAAAAAACCTAAAAGACTTGGTATATGAGAAAAATAGGTTGATCTTTGAAGCTGAGGAAGAAAGAAAGATAAACCTTGCAAAATCTATTGGAGGAGATTATCAAATTCTTTCGGCTATTCGTGAAAAATTCGAGTTATCGCAAAAACAGCAAAATAGTATACAGGAACAGATTAAAAAATATGAAAATGATATTCTAAAAGCCAAACGGGACTTGGAAAACCTCGAAAGGAATAGAAGCGAGATCGAACAGAATATAAATAAACTTAACACCGAAAGAGAAAAGCTTCAAAAAATCGATTTACAGAGCGAGCCTTTTTTGAACAATTTGAATCAATTAAAAACTATGAAGTCATTCCTGGAAAAAGAGAAATTAAATTTAAAAAGTAATATTTCCAAGATTGAAAAGCAAATATCTGAGAAACAAAGTGCTCTGATGGGAATCACTAATTCACTTCAACTTCTGCAAAAAGAATTTGACGAAATAAAGCAACAAACCGTTATATGGATGTCCCAAGAAATAGCACAAAATCTGCAAGATGGTGACACGTGTCCTGTATGTGGAAACGTTTTTCACAAAATCACGGTTACACGACAAAAAGCCGATGTACAGAGATATCACGAACTTAAACAATCAATTGAAGAAGAGCAAAGACAAATCGAACGATTGATCTTTGAGATCAAATCTCTATCCCAAGAAAGAGATAGTACAAATGAGAGGATGAATCAGATCAGTAAAGATCTCGATGATTGTGTAGATAAAATAGGCAAAATTGAGAACGAACTTCAGATCATGGGTTATGATAGTTCTATCAAGCAAAAGATAAATGAATTTTCAAAAGAAATCGAATACCTACTCGGGAAGAAAGGTCAGGTTCAATCGAGTATTTCAAAACTGGCAGAGTCAAAAGAACAATTGAATAAGAGAATTGATGAATTAAGTAAAGATCTTCAATCTCTTTCTTCACAAATTGAAAAACTACAAATTGAACTACACGAAAGCGAAAAAATATTCTCAGAGAAATTGGGTAAAACTGGGTTGACGTTCAAGGAATTCGAAATTTACAGTAAGAAAGAACTGCCCAGTCGCAGTAACCTTGAGATGCTTCAAAGAATCGAACTACAGATTGAAAAAAATCATGAAGAACTCGACAAACTCAAGAATTCTGTCTCACTCGAATATGAGGTGTGTGAGAATAATTACAGGAAATTGATAAATGAACTTGAAGCCATCAAAAAACACAGAGATGAATACATCAGACAAAAGGCGATAATCGAACACTTGCTGGAAGAGTTGAAAAATATCGAAGAACAAAAAGAGAATTTGCAAAAGGAATTTGAAACGATTCATAGAGAATATCAAATTGCAAGTTCAGTAAAAGATACTTTATCAGCCAGAGAATTTCAATCGTTTGTCACTAACATGGTCCTTGATGAAATAATAGCGAGAACAAACAACATGCTGGATACTCTGACCGATGGAAGATTCAAGATAAAGATCAATGAAATGGGGTTTTCGATCGTAGACGGGAATACTGATAGAAGTGCTGATGGTCTTTCTGGTGGTGAAAAGACAATAGTTTCACTTGCGTTAGCAATTGCAATCGCCGAAACAGCTACTGGACAAATGGAACTCTTTTTTATAGATGAAGGATTTTCTGCCTTAGATGAAGAGAATAAATCACGCATAGCAAGCGCTCTGAAGCAAATGGAAAAGCTGAATAAAGTGATTGGCTTTGTCACGCATGATCCACAATTTGCCGAGTATTTTGACAGGAAACTCATAGTTGAAAAGGGTGGTGTAGTCAAATGGATTTAGAGCAATATCGATCTCTTATAGACAGGATTGTGAACGAGAAAGGCACTCAGGCAATACCAAAACTTTTAGAGCTCTTAACAGACGAAAATGAGGAAGTCAGAGAAATCGTTTTACAAACCATTCAAAGATTTGGTGATCAAGCAATACCAATATTGATCGATAAATTCAAGCAAAAAATCCACGAACAAACCAAGAACGACATTCTTATTCTGTATTTGGTGGATATCCTTTCAGATTTGCAGGAAATGAGTATCAAAAAAGATCTATACCAACTCCTCAATAGATACGATCAAGAAAGTGCACAACTTGTTATTTACGAAGCTCTTGCAAAACTCGGTGACGGAGAGAAAATCATAGACATTGTGAGTTATTTTCTGTTAGAAGATGAATACAGAGATGAACTTGCAGAACAAGCAGTTATGGTTTTAGCACATATTGCCAATCCTAAAGCCGTTGATTCTCTTGTGAAAGCATATAAAGACGAACGGCTTCACTCTGAGGTGAAGCCGTTCATCATAAAAGCACTCGCTATGATAACGATAAAAGATCAAAAATTGTGGGATTATCTGAACAAAATCGCGGAAAATCAACTAATAGAAGATGTTCAAAAATATCTTGAAAATTAATCTTTTATCAAAACACCTTCTTTGAAGATCATCATGATATTGTTCTTATCAGCAAGTACTCTTATATTCTCTAATGGATCTTCTTTTACAACGATTAGGTCTGCCAATTTTCCTGGTTCAATCGTTCCTGTTATATTAGACAATCCGACAGCTTCGGCAGCATTTTTGGTTGCTGCGACTATCGCTTCGATCGGAGTCATGCCAACCTTTTCCACCAAAAGAATCATTTCCAATGCATTATCACCATGCTTAAAAGCTTTTGCACCACCGAGAAAATCGGTACCAGTTGCGAGTTTCACTCCATGTTTATACGCCAATTTTATGTTTTCCACATGTGCTTCGTAGACTTGTTCACATTTTTTCAGACCCCATTCTGGTATACCAATCGCTTGGCCGTAAACCATAATGTGTTCGACGATTGAAAGCGTTGGTACTACTATGGCGTCTTTTTCTTTGGCTAATCTACAACATTCTTCATCTATGAAAATTGCATGAGCAATCACCTTAACACCTGCCAAAAGTGCGTTTTTGATCCCCTCAGTCCCTTGTGCATGTGCATGAACAAATCTCTTGGCATGTTGAGCCTCTTGAACGATTGCCCTCAGTTCTTCTATAGTAAACTGTGTATATTCAGGTCTGTCCCTTTCAGACAAAACACCACCTGTTGCTGAAACTTTTATGAAATCAGCCCCACACCTGAGTGCGTAACGTGCTGCTTTTTGACACTCTTCGACACCGTCACAGATTAATGAGCCCAGAGATGTTTTAAATTTTGACTCTCTTGGATCAACATAATCGATTGGTAGATAATGTTCATCGCCGTGACCGAAGGTTTGGGAAAGTGTGTAACCTGCTGCCGATATCCTTGGTCCAAGTATCGTTCCCTCCTCAACTGCCTTCTTTATACCAACTGCGATTGCCCCTCCCGCATCTCCTATGGTTGTAAAACCAGCTTTTAGTAATGCCTCAAGATCTTTGACAACCCTTGCAACAAGAACTTCGTATGGTACCAGCAAAGATTCCTTCACCGTATCCCCTGATCTGAAACCAGTGAGATGTAAATGAGCATCGATCAAACCAGGCAGAAGATATTTTCCACTCAGATCGAAAACTTCAGCATCCTTGGGAATATTTACAGAGCCTTTTGGACCAACTTCTTGAATGGATTTGCCTTGAATCAATACCGTTCCATCAAATGGTTTTTCCCCTGTGCCGTCTAAGATCTTTGCATTAGTCAGAGCGATGAGATTAGACATTCAAACACCCCCATCTTGAGTTTGTTTCATGTATCATAGAACAAATGCTATCAATTGTCAATAACCAAAAGCTGTCCAAAAATAAAACTCTCTCATAACAAAAACCCAGTTTTAGTGAATAAGACAAAAGTGACTTGAAGTTATACTCAACAAAGTTCTGTTATAGCGATGAATAGCAAAGTACATTGAGTTTTCTACACCAAAGTGTCATCAGAAAAGCAAAAACAAGAAATTGTTACAAACAAAAAATCGTATACTATATAATGGAAGGCGCCAACCAGGATCCTGGGAAAATACCCCTTCGTATATTGCCATGGGTCTAATCTTTTGGGTCATCTTTGCTTGGATTGATAAAACTGAATATGAAAAAGACAGATGTTTTTTGTTTTCCAATCAAATGATTTTATGAAAATACTCGTTTAAAAAACTATATGCAAAAGATCAAACAAATATGCCATCTTTAGATCTTTTTCAAGATGTTCTTGGATAAAAATATGATTATTCCCCCACAGGAGAGGTTATTTCTCCTGTTTTTTTACTGATTTTTTCGAAAGAGCTTGCACAGGCAAAGATGGTTATTTTATTTTCCCTCAATTCTGTGTGACTTTTTAGTTTCAATACAAATGTGATAGGATTCTTGCGGAGGTGATGATGTGGATCGCCCAAAGATCAGGCTTGATAAGAAATTAGTCGATTATGCAAGAAAATTGGCAAAAGAAATAACGGACCAGATTCAGCAAGTGATCGATCAACATTCTACAGTTTCAGTCGAAAGAGCTGTCCTCAGACTCTTTGGAATCGATGGAGTCACAGATGATCAGATTCCTTTGGTAAATGTGGTAGTAGATAAGATCAAAGAATGGGAAATGCTCCAGGATGGTGTCACAAGACCAATTGTCAATGCCATGATTGTTCTCGACAAGAGCGCACAGGAGATAGCAGAAGCAATAGTTGATGGTCTGGATCTTAGATCTCTACCTCATGTACCAGATGAAAAAATCGATTTGAAAATGCGAGAACTATCAAGCCGTTCACTTGAGAAAATAGAAAAAACAAGTCAGTATCGGGAAAATCTCTTAAAGGAATTGGGCGATCCACCTCAACCGTATAAATATTTGATCGTCGCAACGGGAAACATTTACGAGGATGTCATACAAGCGAGAGCCGCTGTAAAACAAGGAGCAGATATCATTGCTGTTATCAGATCGACTGCTCAAAGTTTGCTCGATTATGTTCCATATGGTGCAACAACTGAAGGATATGGTGGAACCTACGCAACTCAAGAAAATTTCAGAATCATGAGACAAGCCCTTGATGATATAGCGAAAAAGGTAGGTAGATATATCAGACAGGTTAATTACGCGTCGGGCCTCTGCATGCCAGAAATCGCTGCACTTGCCGCCCTTGAAGGACTTGATATACTCCTGAATGATGCGATGTATGGTATTTTGTTCAGAGACATAAATATGATAAGGACCTTTACAGATCAATATATCTCAAGACTCTTGTGTGCCTTTTCAGGTATAACGATCAACACTGGTGAAGATAACTATCTCACTACCGCAGATGCCATAGAAAAGGCTCACACTGTAACTGCATCACAATTGATCAACGAACAATTTGCACTCAAAGCCGGTATGAAGCCACGATTGATGGGGTTAGGACATGCCTTTGAAATAAATCCTGAGATCGAAGATGGACTTTTGTATGAAATAGCCCACGCAATGTTGGCAAGAGAACTTTTTGCAAATTATCCAATCAAATATATGCCACCTACAAAATTCATGACTGGAAATATTTTCAAGGGATATGCAATGGAGACATTGTTCAATCTTGTTTCAGTGATGACTGGACAGAGTATACAACTTCTTGGAATTCTCACCGAGGCGATACATACCCCATACTTACACGATAGATACCTTGCATTGATCAATGCTAATTATGTTTTCAACAACGCTCGCCATCTTGGTCGAGAGGTTATTTTCAAAAAAGACGGTTTCGTCGAGAAACGTGCAAATGAGGTACTCAGAGAAGCGGTGAATTTGCTCGAGCACACAAGAGATGTTGGTTTACTCAGGGCAATAGAAGAAGGGCAGTTCGCAGATATTCCTCGTGCAAGGGATGGAGGAAAAGGATTAGATGGTGTTTTCAAAAAATCAGAAAACTACGTAAATCCCATACAGGACGAATTGGAAAGGCGTCTGGGGGTGAGAAGATGAATATAGATCTGAAAAATATAAGACCCTACGGGGATCAATTGGGTGACGGGGCTGTGCAACTTTCATTCACTTTACCAATAGAATACGGTCCACTTGCACGTGAAACAGCCAAAAAATTTTGCGAAACCCTTGGTTTTCAAGATATTGTCATAGCAACTATGGAAGATATAGGAGAGAACTTCACCTTCTTCGTAATTTATGCTAAGGCATCTGTGTCCATCGATGCTTCTACTATAAAAGTTGTTGCTCCAAAATTCAGGAGAATGACACGTGAACAACTCGATGAGCTTGTGAAGAAAGAATTCAACAGAAAAATAGTGGTGGTTGGAGCGACCATAGGAACAGATGCACACACAGTTGGTCTTGATTCAATACTCAATATGAAGGGATTTCACGGTGATTATGGATTGGAAAGATATCACGCTTTCAAAGTATATAACATGGGAGCTCAAGTTTCACCTGTTGAACTGGTCAAAAAGGTACGTGAAGTTGATGCCGATGTGATTCTTGTTTCTCAGGTGGTTACACAGAGAAATGTTCACATAAGACATCTGACGGAACTCATGGACCTTCTGTACGCCGAAGGGTTAAGAGAAGACCTTTTGGTGATAGTAGGTGGGCCAAGAATTACCCACGAACTCGCCTTAGAACTGGGCTATGATGCAGGTTTTGGTGCTGGTACAGTTCCAAGTGACGTCGCCAATTTCATTGTTCAAGAGCTTTTGAAGAAATACTCTCGTTGAGTAATCTTTTTACAAATTCTTCCTCTTGATCGTCGGTGATCATTCCATCGAGTTTTGCACAGTAAACTTTCTCAAGCATGGCACCGACGATCCTTCCTGGATTGATACCAAAATTCTTCGTCAGAAAATGTCCATTGACCTTAATCTTAGTTTGTCTTGATTTTTCCAGATATTGTTTGAGATATCCTTGAGAATCAATATCCAAATAAGATGCCAGATAACAATATGCTTCAGGCGAGAAACCTTGAGTAACTTTGTATATATCAGAAAAGTTCAATCTCATAGAGACAATCTTTGAAAGTGGAACGATCATCTTTCTCACTATTTTCAGCTCATCGATGAATTTAGATGCCAGGCCATATCTTTCTTTTATTTGGTCTAATGCCGTATCTCCATGATACTCAAGAAAGACAAACATCACACAATAAAATTTGTTGATCTTTCCAAAAAATTCTTCAGCCCAAGTGAGAAAACTAAAAAGCGATTTTAACTTTTCCTCCATGGTTGCTGTATAAAAGACACCGGGAAACATGTGCTTGAGGATCTCAAAATCAGAGAGCCTTTTTAGAGCAGCCACAGGATCTTTCTCTTCAAGGATTTTTTCGAATTCCTGTCTGAGCCTCTGCCCGGTAACCTTTTCTAAATAACCTTGTTGTACTGCCTGCAACATGAGTTGAGTTGTCTGTAATTCGATTTTGAAACCAAAACGCGTTTCAAATCTCACTGCTCTCAAGATTCTGGTAGGATCCTCTATGAAACTCAGCGTGTGAAGGCATCTTATGAGTTTATTCTCCAAGTCTTTTTTAGCACCAAAGAAATCTATCAATGTGCCGAAATCCTTTGAATTGAGTTTTATCGCCATCGCATTTATAGTGAAGTCTCTTCTGTAGAGATCTTTCTTTATCGTACTAACTTCAACCTGTGGTAACTCCGTAGGGGCTTGATAATATTCAGTTCGAGCCGTTGCTATATCTATCCTAAAACCATTCTTTATGAATATCGAGGCAGTTAGAAATTTTTCGTATTTCACTAACTTCGCCTTTAATTCCTCAGCAGCATAGTCGGCAAAGGCAAGACCATCTCTCTCAACGACTATATCCATATCATAGTTCGGGTTGCCCATGAGCAGATCTCTCACAAATCCACCCACTATGTATACAGGAAGATTGAGCTCATCACCATATTGACCAAGTTGCTTGAGTAAATCAATGATTTTCTTGGGCAAATTTGTTATTAGTAGATCACGAACGTCAACAAAGGCCATTTGAACAGTTTCATGAATTGCCTTTCTCATTGGACGAGTTACTGCATCAGAAAAACTTGATCTCATCACATCTGTTCGCGTGATTATTCCAACTAATATGCCATGCTCAACGACGGGTATTCTGCCAATGTCGTTTTCAACCATTATTTGCCTGATTTTATTCAATGGAGTTTCTGGTGTGACTACTATCAATTTACTTGACATAATAGATTTGATCGGTGCATTGTGTAAACCATGATTCATCGCTTTATCAACTGCTTTCTTTGTGACAATACCAACCAATTTATTTCCTTCGATTATCGGCAATCCATTGTGTCCCGTCCTTTCCATAATCTTATTGACTTCACCGATGGTCATCTCGGCATAGGCAACCCTTACTGGAAAAGACATAATATCTTTCGCACGCAGACCTTTGTTCAGATATTTTTTGAGCGTTTCCAGAATGATCCTTTTAACCTCCAAAACATCGGCAGTATTCAGTGTGCAACTTGCGGCCTTACGATGACCACCACCACCCAATTCTGCTATCATACTTCCGATATCAACGTCGTTTGATGACGTCCTACCGATAACACTGATTTTTTTACCTGTTCTTACGATACATATGAGCGTCTCTGTTCCTTCCAAATACCACAATTTACTCGTCACAGCATTCAAACCACCAACGAATTTATCTGTCTCAGCAATACTGATACTAACCGTAACTCCATCGATTTGAATTGTCTCTAAGTTAGACAGAAGAGATTCAAAAATCAATTTTTGATCATAGTTAAGATCGTATTTTATGAAGTCAGATACCTCGATCAGATTTGCCCCTTTTTGCATCAAATATTTAATCGCATCGATATCACGCACCGTGGTCGTTGTATAAAGTAGATTTCCAGTATCTTCATATATTGCTATTGCAAAAAGAGTTGCGTCGATAGAATCGATGTTTATGTTTCTCTTTCTTATTTCTTCGAGCAACATTGTAATCGTTGCCCCGACGCTTTCTAATCTCTTTTCACCCTTAATAGATATTTCTTTTATATCTGGATGGTGATCAAAAACAAGAATATCTGACACATTTTCAACAATTGCCTGAATCTGTGTGCCTAACCTTTCTTTTGAAGCGGTATCAACCACAATCATTGATTCTACAGATTGATCGATCAAATCCTTCTCGGTGATAAAAGGGTACTTTTCTTCATATATTCCAAGATATTGAGCGAGATTCTGCTGGGGTGTCCCACTCAACACAATTGTGTAATCTGGATAAATCTTACGAGCCGCAACACACGATGCAAAACAATCAAAATCGGGGTTTCTATGGCCAACAATAATCTTCAAGACCTTTTCCTCCTAAGGGTTATTTGTTGCCCTTGGTTCAGTTTGAAAAATTCTTCTGCACAACCCTGATTAACCGCTATCTCCAAAAAACCAGAACTATCGATATGAACAAGACCCTTTCCTTTTTCCACATCGCCATATGCTTTGACATATACAAGTTCGAATTTATCATTCAAAAGAATGATATCGTCTATATCCCATCCGAGTCTTTCCACATACGATGCAGATATATTCGTTTCAATATTTCCAAAGCCATCACAGTAAACAACTTCTCCAATCACATTATCTGACTGCACTTGAGCTACCTTCACTGGTAAAACTATATAATTTGGCAATACACTACCAACATCTTCAAACCGAACACCTTTCGACAAATGACCTGCCACAGAAGCAAAGATATCCCTTCCATGAAATGTATAAGAAGAACCGTAATGCAGCGATTTGTTGTCCAATTCTCGAACTTGTTTGACACCATAGTTGAGTGCTACATATGTGAAAATTCCATTATCTGGTCCCACATAAAACTGTTCGTTCTTTGTCCTCATACAAATCGCTTTGCGGCTTGTACCCACACCATAATCAACAACCGCCACAAAGACAGTACCCTGTGGAAAGTCAATCGAAGCCCTCAGAAGGATATGAGCTGCCATTCTAACATCGAATGGCTTGATTTCATGAGTAATGTCAATGATGGTTGCATCTGGATTTATCCTTTTCATAACCGCTTTTGCCACGCCAACATAATAACTCTTCAAAGACCAATCTGTCAGAAAGGCTATCATCTTTCAACCTCCCTTTTCAAATATAGAATACTACAGCTTTCAAAAAAACGATTGTCTTGAAATTTATCATTTGCGTGGTGTATACTTTATGGTGTCAAAATTTTATCGCAAGGGGGTATGAAGATGAGAAAATTTCTCGTAGTTTTTTTGGTCTTGGCTACTTTCTTGGTATTTGCTGAAGTTAAGAACCCTGACACAATTGTGCGACTAAATCTTGCAGGGGAACCGGACACCTTTGACCCACATTTTGCTTACGATACGGCAAGCGGCGAGGTTTTGAGCGAGGTTTATGAATGTCTCATTGAGTACGTCGGATCGAGTGTTACAGAAATGGCTCCAAGGCTTGCCACTCAAGTACCAACTGTTCAGAATGGTCTCATCAAAGACGATGGAAAAACTTATGTATTTCCTATCAGAAAAGGTGTCAAATTCCACAATGGTGCCGAACTTAAACCTGAAGATGTCGAATACAGCTTCGAAAGAGGCCTTTTATTCGATCCAGCCGGTGGTCCAATGTGGATGCTCTGGGAAGCGATGTTCGAAGTCTATGCACTCGAAGAACTCGTGGAAGCAGTTGCTGGAAAACCATATTCAGAGATGATTGATTCCAACACAGGAGAACCATTGCCAGAGTATAAAGATACCTTGGTTAAAATTTACACAGATTATATCGATCCAGCTATCGAAGTCGAAGGAGATAATGTCGTCTTCCATCTTAAGAGACCTTTTGGACCATTCCTATCAATACTCTGTGGCTATGCAAACTGGAGTATGATTCTCAACAAAGAATGGTCAATCGCTCAAGGTTGTTGGGATGGCAAAGCAGATACATGGTGGAGATATCACGATCTGGCAAAAGAAAAATCTCCGCTCTATGCAAAAACAAATGGTACAGGTCCATTTAAAGTAGTCGAATGGGATAGAGCACAGCAAAGGGTTACACTTGAAAGATTTGATGGATATTGGAGAGGTCCAGCAAAGATAAAGAAAGTAATTATATGGAATGTGGGCGAATGGTCAACAATGAAAGCAATGCTTGAAAAAGGCGATGCAGACATTGCTGCAGTTCCAACTATATACCTACCCCAGATCGAGAACACACCTGGTATAACAGTTATAAAACCTTTACCATATGTTTCGGTAACGTCCTTACACTTCAATTGGAATGTCAGACCAGATAGTAAATACATAGGTTCTGGTAAACTTGACGGCGAAGGTATACCACCTGATTTCTTCAGCGACGAACATTTGAGAAGGGCTTTTGCATATGTAATAAATTATGATGCAGTTATAAAAGATGTCTTGAGAGGACTTGGAAGCAGAGTGCCTGCAGACTTGCCAAGCACATTGTTAGGTTACAATCCAAAATTACCGTTGTATCAATTCAGTATCACCAAGGCAACAGAAGAGTTCAAGAAGGCGTGGAACGGTGAAGTTTGGAAGAAAGGGTTCAAGCTGACATTACTGTACAACACAGGAAACGAAGTCAGAAGAACCATAGCAGAAATGATCAAGACTTACGTTGAAATGATCAACCCGAAATTCAAAATCGAAGTTCGTGGTGAGCAATGGCCTACATATTTGACTTCATACAAAAATGGCTATCTACCAGCCTTCATAATAGGTTGGGTTGCTGACTATCCAGATCCACATAACTTCATTCAGACATACTATCACTCAGCGGGAACATACGGTTTTGCACAGGGTGAAAACTTCAAGAAATTTGTATCAACTCCAAGACCAGAACTCGGTGGCAAGAGTGTTAATCAGATCATCGAAGAAGCCGCGACAAATCCAGATCCCGCTGTGAGACAAAAACTGTATGAACAAGTTCAAATTGTTGCTATAAACAACGTTCTTGGTGTACCTTTGTATGAAACACAAACCTTCTTCGTAGGAAGAAGCTGGGTAAAAGGATGGTTCAACAATCCAATGAGACCCGGACACGATTATTACTATCTGTGGAAAGAGGAATAATCAAATTATTTCCTTGAACCTGGGGCTCTATGCCCCAGGTTTTTTATTTTCATTTTCAGTGTTCTAAACAGTTTCAAGCAATGTTGACATTCAAAATGCAAAATGATAAAATGAAAAAGCGGTGCCCCTGTAGTTCAAAGGATAGAACGGCGGATTCCTAATCCGTAAATGGAGGTTCGATTCCTCCCAGGGGCACCAGAAAGAAGGGGCCGTTAGCTCAGCAGGTAGAGCACCTGACTCTTAATCAGGGGGTCGCAGGTTCGAATCCTGCACGGCCCACCAGGAAAGCGGAAGCCATGCTTCCCACCCCAAGACAAAGTCGAAGGGGTTTGAGATTGATAGAATCCAATTGGGAGGCGGGCTTTTGCCCGCTATTTTTTATAGGGAGGTCGGGAGCATAGAAAAGGAACAAGTACTGTTGAAAAATGAACAAATCAGGCACCCAAAAGTTCGAGTAATCGACTCAGACGGTAAACAAATTGGGGTTATATCTACAAAGGAAGCTATTGAATTAGCAAGGAGAAAAGGACTCGATTTGGTACTGGTTTCACCGAATAGTGATCCACCCGTTGCAAAGATCATGGACTTTGGAAAGTACATGTATCAGATCTCCAAAAGGCAGAAAGAAGCAAAGAAAAAACAAAAAATTCAAGAGACAAAACAGATGAAGTTCAGACTCAAAATCGATGAACACGATTATCAAACAAAGCTCAAACACATAAGAAGGTTTCTTGAAGATGGTGATAAAGTCAAGGTCACAATTATGTTCCGAGGCAGAGAAATCGCCTTTGCCGACAGAGGAAAACAGATCTTGGATCGAATAGCGAATGATCTCAATGATATAGCAGTAGTTGAAGCCGATGCAAAACTCGAAGGCAGAGATATGTGGATGCAGCTAAAGCCAAAAAATGGATGAGGAGGTTCAATCATGAGTAAGATGAAAGTTAGTAAAACAGCAGCCAAGAGGTTCAGAGTCACAAAGAACGGTAAAGTGCTTTACAATCACGCTCGCACACGACATACAACTGGTAAAAGAAAAAGATCTGCACTCAGGGTCCTAAGGAAAAAAGATACTCTGAGAAAAGGCGACGAAAAAAGAATCAAGAAATTACTCGCCTTGAGATGAGAGGAGGAAATAAACTATGAGAATCAAAAGATCGTTGCACGCCAAGAAAAAAAGAAGAGAAAGATTTTTAAAAGCTGCTAAAGGATATAGAGGTGCGATTAGTAGAAGGTATAAACTCGCAAAACAACATTATTACAGAGCAAAGTGGTATGCATACGTTGGCAGAAAAATTAAAAAGAGAGATTACAGGAGTTTGTGGATTACAAGAATCAATATTGCAGCAAGACAAAATGGCTTAAAATACAGCCAACTCATGCATGGATTAAAGCTTGCGAACGTTGCTATCAACAGGAAAATGCTCGCCGAACTTGCCGTAAATGATCCATCATCGTTCAGTGAATATGTAAAGATAGCTAAGGAACACCTTGAAAAACATGCTACCGTTTAAGTAATAAAGGCATCCCAATGGATGCCTTTATGTGTTATAATCTATGTGAATCCTTTAACAAACTTCTCGCGAGGAGGGTTCATGGTGGCTAATGTGCTTATAGAGATTAACGGGAAAAAGTATGAAGTTCCTTCAAATGTTTCGATCGTAGAAGCCTGTAACATCGCCGGAGTCTATGTACCCACTCTCTGTAACCACCCAAGACTTGAGCCAACTGGCGCTTGTCGTGTATGCGTTGTGGAAGTGGAAGGCGCGAGGAATCTTCAACCTGCCTGTGCTACGAAGGTTCAAGATGGTATGAAAATCAAAACCAAAACCGACAGAGTTCAAAAAGCTGTGAAATTCAACCTTTCATTATTACTTTCAAGACATCCCAAAGATTGTATGACCTGCGAATCAAATGGACGTTGTGAATTTCAAGATCTCATCTATCGTTACGAAGTCAAGGACTTATTCCCAGCCGAAGAAAAGGTCAGTGCTGTCTATGATGACAGCTCTCCTGCAATAGTCAGAGATCTTGAAAAATGTGTCGTATGCGGCAGATGCGTTAGGGCCTGTTCAGAACTCCAAGGAATGGATATTTATTCAATGGTTGAAAGAGGCTTTGAAACACTTCCTCAAACTGCCTTTGAAATGCCCGTTTATGAGACCGAATGTATCAGTTGTGGACAATGCTCGGCTTTCTGTCCAGTCGGTGCAATCACGGAAAACAGCAATGTTAGAAGGGTCCTTGAAGAACTCGAAAGACATGACAAGGTACTTGTAGTTCAGACGGCACCAGCGACAAGAGTTGCTATAGGTGAAGAATTTGGGCTTGAACCGGGTAGTATTTCAACGGGAAAGATGGTCGCAGCATTGAGAAGACTGGGTTTTGATTATGTCTTTGACACCAATTTTGCTGCTGACCTCACAATCATGGAGGAAGGCTCTGAGTTTCTTGAAAGACTCAAGAATGGTGGACCATTCCCGATGTTCACCTCTTGCTGTCCAGCGTGGATAAACATGGCTGAAAAAATCTACCCACAGTTTTTAAAGAATCTTTCCTCTTGTAAATCACCACACCAGATGTTAGGACCACTTGTAAAAACATATTTTGCAAAGAAAAAGGGAATCGATCCAGAAAAGATATTGGTCGTCTCCATCATGCCATGTACAGCAAAGAAAGACGATATAACACGGCCACAACACAAAATCGAAGATATGCCTGGCGTAGACATAGTCTTGACAACAAGAGAACTTGGAAAACTCATAAAGATCAAAAAGATTCCTTATGCATCTTTGCCTGATGAAGAGTATGACAACCCACTTGGTGAATCAACGGGTGCTGCTGCGATCTTTGGCGTCACCGGTGGTGTGATGGAAGCTGCTCTCAGAACTGCTTACGAACTTGGTCTTGGTAAACCTTTGCCAAAGGTTGAATTCACAAGTGTCCGTGGCTTTGAAGGTATCAAAGAAGCAACAATAGATTTTGATGGCAAGAAATTGAAGGTAGCAGTGGCTCATGGAGGTGCGAATGTTCGAAAGTTACTCGACAAGATCGTGGCAGGCGAAGCTTACTATGACTTTATAGAAATAATGGCGTGTCCAACTGGTTGTATAGGTGGTGGAGGCCAACCAAAGAGTCTCGATAAGAACGTGCTTGTAAAAAGGATGGAAGCTATATACACGATAGATGAAAGAAGTACCATAAGAAAATCCCATGAGAATCCATCGATTAAAAAGCTTTACGAGGAATTTCTCGAGCATCCATTGAGTCATGTTTCACATGAATTATTACATACAACGTACGTTGACAGATCAAAAAAGACCAAAACTTATAATCACGCAATGGCATAAAAGGATTTTTTCAATTCAACAAAAAAGGGCGGAAAAACCGCCCTTTTTCTATAAGATCACATATGTTAACACATCAAGATAATATTGACTTATAGATTAATGTATGATATATTTTGTACAAAACAGAACTAATTAAAAAGGATGTGGCGGAGACGAGGAGAAGACCATGTCCCAAGGTGGGGTATGGTCTTTTAAATTTCTTCAATAATTTTTGTAATCACTTAAGAAATCTAAACTACCATCTAAGGGGAGGTGTTGAAGGTGAAAAAGGTTTTTGTATTTATTCTGATTGTTTTTGCTGTCTTTTCACTTGCAAAAACCAAAATCCAGTTCTGGCATGCAATGGGTGGTTGGCGCATTGAAGTCATTCAAAATATGGTGAATGAATTCATGAAACTGAATCCAGATATCGAAGTCGAAGTACAGTATGTAGGAAGTTATGAAGAAATACTTGCGAAAACCGTTGCATCAGTTCAAGCAGGTACACCACCACATGTTGTTCAACTCAACGAAATAAGTACACAGAAGATGGTTGACAGCGGTGTTATTGTACCAGTACAAGATTTGGTTGACAAAGATCCATCATTTGATGTCGGTTTGTTCCTTCCACAGGTTTTGAATTACTACAAAGTTGGTGGAAAGCTTTATTCAATGCCGTGGAATAGCTCTACTCCACTGCTTTATTACAACAAAAACCTTTTTAAGGAAGTTGGATTGGACCCAAATAACCCCCCACGCACATACAGTGAATTAATCACAGCATGTAGAAAACTCATCAAAAAAGATGAAAAAGGCAATATCGTTAGAACTGGAATCACCTGGCCACTCTATTCTTGGTTCTTCGAAGAGTACATGGCTCTACAAAACCAGCCGCTGGTGGATAACAACAACGGAAGAACTGCAAAGGCGACAAAGGTGGTTTTCAACAATCAAGCTGGTCTCAACTTCATGAATCTGTGGAATACCTTGACAAAAGAAGGATTGATGATCAATACCAAGCGTGCTGACTGGACGGCTGCGCGGCAATTGTTCATCTCCCAGACGGTTGGTATGCTCATTTCATCGACATCAGATGTCGCACTTCTTATGACAGAATCTGTAAAACAAGGTTTTGAACTTGGTACAGCCTTCTTACCAGTCCCCGATGATGCACCGCGTGGTGGAGTGATTATCGGTGGTGGAAGTCTGTGGATCATAAAACAGAAAAATCAAGCAGAAATAGAAGCGGCATGGAAACTCGTGAAATATCTTGCTGAACCAGGACCTCAAATTATGTGGCATCAAGCAACAGGTTATTTCCCGATAAGGGTTGATGCAATACAAAAATTACAAGTTCAAGGATACTACAAAGACAACCCACACCATCTAACCGCCATCTTACAACTTTTGACAAGTGTGCAAAATTACAACACAAACGGAGCTATTATCGGCGCATTCCCTGAGGTAAGAGATGCAATTGAAACAGCTGTAGAGAAAATGATCTCCGGAACTTTAACTCCAAAGCAGGCACTTGACGAAGCAGAAAAGAACGCAAACAAGGCTATCAAAGAATACTTCTGATTGTGATGGCTGGCTTTCGCCAGCCGTCTTTTCTTGGAGGTGCCTTGGTGAGAAAGAAATTTCTACCTTATCTACTTTTGATACCAACTTATGTTGTGATTGTTCTGTTCATATATTTTCCTGCCTATGAATCTTTCAGTTCGAGTTTTTACCGCGTTTCTGTCTTTGGCAACAGGAAAATCTTTGTTGATTTTCAGAATTATTTGAATCTGTTTCAAGACAAAGATTATTTGGCATCTGTTAATTTCACATTGATCTACACCGCCGTGACAGTTTTATCTTCGATCTTTTTGTCTTTTTTCCTCGCACTCTTACTCGATCAGAAAGTACCAGGTGCGAGAATATACAGAACGCTGATTTTTGCTCCTTATGCCGTTTCACACGCTGTATCAGGAGCTCTTTGGGGCTTTCTATTAAATCCCGTAGTTGGACATGTCAATTATCTTTCAAGAATCTTGTTTGGTATACAAACCCAATGGTTAACTACAAGACCCTATGCTGCGTATTCTTTGATTTTTGCCTCGATTTGGAAAACTCTACCATTCAACGTGATCTTTTATCTTGCTGCACTTCAGAGTATCTCAAGTGAAGTCATAGAAGCAAGTGTCATAGATGGTGCAAGTTCGTGGGTTCGAGTATGGAAAGTCATTTTTCCCTTAGTTTCTCCAATTACATTCTATCTTGTGATAATGAGCTTGATTTCATCGATGTTCCAGTCATTTGCCATCATAGATGTTATGACAAAAGGTGGTCCAGGAGGTTATACAACGAACATGATCTACAAATTGTTCATGGATGGCTTTAGATTTCAAAAAACAGGGTTAGCAGCCGCCGAGAATGTTATTTTGTTTGGCATCATGATGATTGTAACAATTATTTACTTCGCCTTTGGTCAAAAGAGAGTTCACTATCAATAGGGGTGACTTTATGATGAAAAAGTCAAAAAGAAAACTCGTGAAAATAATAGTTGTCGAAATACTCTTATTGATTTCGAGCTTGATCATCTTTGCTCCTATATTTCTTGCTCTGGTAATGAGCATCCAACCACCTGAATTTGTCTTTGCTTATCCACCAAAATTTCTACCACAAGGTTTTTTCACAAAAAATTATTTAGATGCATTCAAAATAGTCCCATTTGCAAGAATGATGTTAAATAGCTTAATAATAGCTATTTTGATCACCCTTGGTAAGTTAGTGACTGGTTCGCTCTCTGGTTATGCATACGCAAATTTTCGTTTTAAAGGAGATAAAATAACTTTCTACATTCTTTTTGCCACTCTGTTCATTCCAGCCGAGATAGTTTTGATAGTTCCCCTGTTTAAAATAGTGAGTAAATTTGGTTGGACAAATACCTACTGGGCAATGACAATACCTTTCATGGCAAGTGCAACAAATACTTTTTTAATGCAACAGCACTTCAAAACAATACCAAAGGAATTCGAAGACGCTGCAATAATAGATGGTGCTACCAAGATACAGTACTTCACAAAAATCATTCTCCCACTCTCAAGACCAATCATAGCCGGTGCAGCGATCATAAATTTCACGTATGCCTGGAATATGTACCTTTGGCCCTTGATCGTCGCAATGGAAGATAAAATGAAGACAGTACAGGTCGCAATAAATATGATCATAAATGCAGAATCTTCCAACAACTGGGGTATAATCATGGCTGGTACTGTTATTGCGTTAGCTCCCACGTTAATCCTGTTTTTTGCCCTCCAAGATCTTTTTGTCAAATCACTTGTTGGAAGCGGGATAAAAGGATAAAAAGTCCCACCTGTTTTTTTCAGTGCGAAATTCTTTTGAATGCATGTGTATATTTTTTGCATATTGACTAATGTATCCAGCAGGTATATAATTTGATTCAGTGTTTCTAAACATATTAAACATATTTGTAAGCAACATATAACTTAGTTCAATATTTTAACAGTCATAAAAGGAGGATTGTTCGCTATGAAAACATTGCGAGGAAAAATGTTAATGTTGATTTTGCTACCAATTTTAGCACTTGTCACAGCAGTAGCCTTTATCGCCTATTTTCAAATTAGTAAGACAGTCACATCCAACATCGAAGAAATGGCATTTGAAGTGGCAAACAAAGCATCAGATATAGTGAATGAATGGATCAATGGACTTGTGAAAGAAGTGGAATGGCTCGCTGGGACAAATGCCGTTAACAACGCTCTAAAAAGTGGAAGTTGGGACGATTTGATGAAAAACTATCTACCACCGAGAATGAAACAAAAACCATATTTTGAAATGGCATTCATAGCATATCCAGATGGTAATGCCCCAACAACCCTTGGAAGTGTTACCAATGTTGCAGACAGATCTTACTTTATACAAATCATGAAACAGGGTAAAGACATAGCGATAAGCGACGCATTGATTTCAAAGGCAACAGGCAAACCAGTCTTTGTCATAGCATCTGCAGTAAAGGATGAAAACAACAAAACAATAGGGTTATTTGGAGCAACAATATTACTTGACACAATAAGTGATATAGCATCAAAAATCAAAATAGGTAAAGCTGGTTATGGTTGGGTGGTAGATTCTACCGGTTTAGTACTTGCTCATCCAAGCAAAGACGTAGTGATGAAACTCAACATCACCCAGGCATCAAAAGAAGGATATAAAGGAATAGAAGAGATAGCCAAAAAGATGCTCAATTCAGAAGAAGGATTTGGTAAATTCACCCATCCAGATGGATCTGTTGATTATGCCTTCTACGCACCCATAGACATAGTAAAAGGTTGGTCTTTTGCAGTGAGTATACCTGAAAAACAAGTACTCGCACAGGTCAACAACCTACTCATGATTATCATAATCATCTTTGCTATCTTGATTGGTATAGCAGCAATACTCATACTCTTTGTTTCCACGTCGATATCAAAACCCATTAAAGCATTGGCGAATAAAGCAACTGAATTTGGTAAAGGAGATCTAACAGTGAAATTTGAAGCAAAGGGCAAAGATGAAGTATCACAGATGGCACAAGCCTTAGAACAAATGGCAGAATCATTGAAAGAATCTATGAGAACAATCCAAGAAGGATCAAACCAAATACATGCATCTTCAGAGAATTTAGCAAGCACAGCTCAAGAAGTGAGTGCAACCAGTGAAGAATTATCCTCACAGATGGAAGAAGTAAATAAATCAGCACAGAATGCAAGTGCATCGATACAAGAAGTGACAAGTGGTATAGAAGAAGTAGCAGCCAGTGCACAGAACGTATCTAAATCAGCTCAAGGATTAACAGAAAAAGCATCAGAGGTGAACAATGCAGCCAAAGAAGGAGAGAAAGCAGTACAGAGTATAGTACAGATAATAAACCAGACCAAAGAGAAATCAACACAAACAGAGAAGGCAGTGAATGAATTAAGTGAAAGGGCAAAGAACATACAAGAGATAGTACAAACAATAAACTCAATAGCAGAACAGACAAACTTATTGGCATTGAATGCAGCGATAGAAGCAGCGAGGGCAGGAGAAGCAGGTAGGGGATTTGCAGTAGTAGCAGATGAGATAAGAAAACTTGCAGAAGAGAGTAAGAAAGCGACAGACAAGATAGGACAGATATTGAATCAGATCCAACAAGGAGCACAACAAGCGAGTATAGTTACAACTGAGACGGTGAAGGTAGTAGAGAAGGCAACAGAACAATCTGAGGTAGTAAGAGAAAGGTTAATGAATATTCTAAAACAAGTAGAGACGATAAGTAGTCAGATAGAGAGTTTAGCAGCGAGTGCACAGGAACAGAGTGCAGCGGCACAAGAGATGAGTAGTGCAATGGACAGTGCAACAAAGTCAATAACATCCATAGCACAACAGATAGAAGAGATGACTCAAGCAGTAAAACAACAAGCTGATTCAAGTCAAAGTGTTTCAAGTGCTTCTGAAGAGTTATCTTCTATCGCTGAAACTCTTGTTGAACAGGTTAGAAAGTTTAAGATTTAAGAATAAATCGGAAAATTCACCCAACCAAATAAGGGGCATTACTGCTCCTTATTTTTTCACTCCTTAGATTTGCTTGAAAGCAACACTTCTTTTATGAAGTTGTGATAAAAATGAGCTAATGAACATAATAGTTGATGATCCTGTACAATCGATTTGATTTCGCGGAAAGAAGGGATGAAAGTGAAGAGATCCAACGCCATTTTTTATCTGGCACTTGCTGCTTCTTTGTGGAGTTTGGCTGGTATTTTGATAAAACTTGTTCAATGGAATCCATTGGCAATCGCAGGTGCAAGGAGTGCGATCTCTGCACTGATTATATGGGCATATATTAGAAAACCAAAGTTCACGTGGAAATCAGATCAAATTCTGGCGGCTTTGTTTTACATGGCAACTGTTTTGTTGTTCGTTTGCGCAAACAAATTCACAACAGCAGCTAACGCGATCTTACTTCAATATGGTTCACCTGTGTATGTAGCTATCTTCGGCTCTTTAATCTTAAAAGAAAAAACAAAAATCAGCGACTGGGTAACGATTGGCCTTGTTATTTTTGGTATGTTTCTTTTCTTTCTTGATAAACTTGGACCAAGCAGCTTTGCAGGAAACATCATGGGTGTGCTGAGTGGCGTTGCGTTTGCGTTCTTGATAATTTTTTTGCGGAAACAGAAAGATGCTTCACCTATTGAATCGACGTTGATGGGCAACATTTTAACGGCATTAATAGGCTTGCCATTCATGTTCAGAAGTGTTCCTAATGCGATTAGCTGGGTTGGAATAATCCTCTTAGGTGTTTTCCAGCTTGGTTTGTCTTACATACTCTATTCAACTGCTATAAAATATGTGACTGCGCTTGAAGCGATACTGATTTCTGTTATTGAACCCATACTGAATCCCATCTGGGTCTTTTTATTTGCTGGTGAAAAACCATCTACATGGGCGTTCTTTGGTGGCACTATTATATTAACCTCAGTCACTTTGAGATATGCTTTGCCAGCGTTGAAAAATAAATCCGTGAAATCTAACGCTTGATCAGAACTCATTCGGAAAGATTTTATCTGGATTGAGTATATCATTTGGATCGATTGCTTGTTTGATCTTTTTCATGATCTCGATCTCTGTCTGAGTCAAAAAGATTCTCAGATAATCTTTCCTTTTGACCCCTATTCCATGTTCACCTGTCATAGTACCACCAAGGTCTGCCGTAACGCAGTATAATTCTTCCAAGCATTTGTGCATAGCCTCATCCCACTGTTTTTCCGCCATGTTTTCTGGTTTGAGAAAGGTCACATGAACATTCCCATCTCCCACATGACCAAAATTCAATACCTCTACGCCATTCCTTTGAGCTATGTCATAAGTTGAATTTATAAGCGTTGGGATGGACTTTATAGGTACTCCAACATCTTCCATACAATGCTTTGGTCTAAAAGCTATGATTCCTTCAGCTATAGCCTTTCTGAATTTCCAGATCTTCATTTTTTGATGTCTATTGTCTGCAATGTAGACCTCCAATGCACCCATCTGCTGAAGTTTTTCTCCTAAGGAGATATATGCTTTTGTGAGACTCTCTTTATCAAGACCTTCTATTTCAAAAATTAAATGGCAATCGACGCCTTGTTGTGGAATATTTTCATTCAAAAATTTAGAAGAGATTTCCACAGAATATTTATCCATCAACTCGATAGAAGTTGGTAATATGCCAGATTGACTCAAAACTTTCGGTACACAAGATACAGCAGTTTCCATATCTTTAAAAGGTGTCAGTAGTACTGCGGAATACTTTGGCTTTGGTATCAGTCTGAGAATGATCTTTGTGATTATTCCCAGTGTACCTTCGCTACCTACAAACAACCTGATCATGTCATAACCCATAACATTTTTCATCATCTTTCCACCGAAGTTGACAATTTCTCCGGTTGGCAAGACTACTTCGAGTCCCAAGACATGAAAGGCAGTAGGGCCATATTTGAGTACCTTAACACCACCTGCATTCTCCGCAACATTACCGCCTATGGAAGAACTTTCACTACTTGCTGGATCTCCGGCATAGAATAAACCATGCTCTTCAGCCAATTTTTGTATCTCATCAGTTATCACACCAGGTTCCACAACAACTGCCATATTTTCAAGATCCAGCTCTAAAATATGATTCATCTTTTCAAGTGAAAGTACTATTCCACCGCTCTTTGGTATCGCACCTCCAGAAAGCCCTGTGCCGGCTCCTCTTGGCGTAACTGGTATTTTATACTCGTTCGCGATCTTCAATATTTCACTTACCTGTTCGGTATTGTTTGCAAAGACTACAGCCATGGGTAAAGAAGGTTCAACAGAACTCGTTTCATCCTTAGAATATTTTTCGATTTCATCGTATTCAGTCTTCACATTTTCTCGTCCAACGATGGACTTGAGTTTTTCTATAATTTTATTCATTTTCTTCACCTTCCAGTATTCTTACAATCTGTTCAAGTGTACTGTAAGCATCAGCAACTAAGCCTATATCTGCTACCTTGAATATCGGTGCATATTTGTCTTTGTTAATTGCAATCACGATCTCAGATGTTTGCATACCCGCTATGTGCTGTACTGCTCCAGAAATACCTGCCGCGATATATACCTTCGGTTTCACCGTTTTTCCGCTCAAACCCACCTGATGATCGTGTGAAAACCATTTTGCGTCTACAACTGCTCTTGTCGCACCAACTCCACCGTTGACAACTCTGGCAAGTCTTTCTGCGATTTCCGTGTTCTCTTTCCTTCTCAAACCCTTCCCGACCGACACAACAACCTCTGCCTGATCAATCTGTGCGCTCGACTCTCTTTTTTCGGCACTTATGAACTCGCAACGATCTTTTACATCGATTATTTGTTCTAATTGGACTATTCCTTTTCTCTTCTTTGGTTGAATTGAAAACGATTTTGGACGTACAGTAGCCATCTGCGGACGGTGCTTTGGTGTGATGATCGTTGCCATGACATTACCACCTATAGCAGGTCTTGTTTGTAAGAGATTTCCGTTTTCATCTACATCGAGATCGGTACAATCTGCTGTCAGACCTGTTTTAAGCTTTGCAGCAAGTGCTGGCATGATCGTTCTTCCAAAAGTGGTCGCAGGCGCTAAGAGAATAGATGGTTTGTATTTGAGCACAACGTTTTCGAGATTTATCAGAAATGGATAAAGCGAGAAATGTTCAAATTTTTCCGATAACAGTAAAACAGTTGCATCGGCATAATCTTTTACATCGTCTATTTTCAAAGACTTTGGACCAACTATGAAAAGATAAACTTCACTTTGAATCTTGTGTGCCATTTGATTTGCCTTGCCCAAGAGTTCAATTGTATTTCTATCTATCTGATTATTTATGATCCCGATCATTTTTGAACACTTCCTTTGTATTTTCTCAAAATTCGCACTACTTCCTGAATACCTTCATTCAAATCCTTTCCTTCAAAAAAGCGACAGTCCCTTGATAATTTTGTATTATAGACCTTCACAACTCTTGTTGGAGAACCAACCAACCCTACTTCGTTGCTTTCCAGTCTCAGGTCTTTGGCACTGTAAATCTCCACTCTCTTGGACAAAGCCAGTTTCTTACCAGATAGGGTAGGCAATCTTGGTTCACTAACACTCCTTAGGACCGATATCAAAGCAGGAAGTTTGATTCTCCATCTTTCGTAAGCATCTTCGGTTGTTTTTTCAACGACAACAGAATCGTTCTCGAGTGATATAAACTTCGATACATAAGTCACAACTGGCAGATTCAAAAGAACAGCAAACTCAATACCAACCTGTCCTGTTTCACCATCGGTTGCCTTTTCTCCACAGATGACAAGATCATATTCTATATTCAATCTCTTCACAGCTTCCGAGAGCGTATAACTGGTTGCCCAAGTATCAGATCCGGCAAAAGCTGAATCCGAGAGCAAAATTGCCCTATCAGCACCAAGCGCAAGTGTGTCACGTAATACCATTTCTGTACTCATAGGTCCCATACTCAAAACTGTGATTCGGGCTTGATGAGTCTCTTTCAAAAACAAAGCGAGCTCAAGTGCATGCAGATCCAATGGATTGATAACAACATCGAGTCCTTCTCGAATCATCGTACCAGTCACTGGATCGATCTTCACTTTATCTGTATCTGGGACCTGTTTTACCAAAACTAAGATTTTCATGAATTTCTCTCCCCTTCTCTTAGCTGTACATATCTTATACCATAAATGACTATAATGTAAAGACATATTGCCTTGAGATTTGTTATAATACTATAAAAAAGGAGGATGAAACATGAACTTTGAACAGATGATTGGCGAACTCTTCATGATTGGAATACCAGGAAAAGAGCTTGACGATCAAACAATTAAGGCCCTTGAAGAAATCAGACCAGGTTTTGTGATCCTTTTTGCAAGGAATATCGAATCTGCATCTCAAATCAACAATCTAATAGTACAGATCACACAAGTTGTGAAGAAACCCGTTGTCTTTGCTATAGATCAGGAGGGTGGAATTGTAACACGACTCAGAGAAGGTTTTGCCGTTTCTTGTGGTGCCATGGCACTTGCAGCAACTGGTGACAAGACAAATGCATATCTTGCTGGAAAGATTCTGGCAAAAGAGATGAAATCAATTGGCATAACATGGAATCTTGCCCCGGTCGTTGATATAAACGACAATCCCAATAACCCAGGAATCGGTGTCAGAAGTTTTGGAGACACTCCTGAAAAAGTTGCGATCTTTTCTTCGGCATTTTATTCTGGTTTGAAGGAGATCGGTGTTGCGGCTTGTGCAAAACATTTTCCAGGCAAGGGCAGTGTGAATGTAGATGCACATTTAGATATGCCAACCTTGGATAAAGACTTGAGAGAACTTGAAAGATGGGAATTGTTACCATTCAAAGAATTGATGAATATGGGTATAGAGTCTGTTATGCCATCTCACATATATCTCCCAAAATTGCAAAAAAACAGAATGCCAGCAACAGTTAGCAAAGAAATAGTCACAGATCTCTTAAGAAAGAAATTGAGATATGATGGTATAGCTGTCGCTGATGATCTACTCATGGGTGGCATCACAAAGAATATGTCTGTTGAAGATGCTGTATTAGAGTCTTTCAAAGCCGGTATGGATGTACTCACTGTCTGTCATGAACCGACAGTACAGTTATCAGCCGTGAGATCCCTGGCAAGAAAAATAAACGATGACCCAGTACTCGAGAGCAGATTGAGAGAATCTTTGGCAAGGATTCGAAAATTCAAAGAAAAATTCGCACCAACTTTCTCAAACAAAATCGATTTGGATTTTTCACAAGATCAGAAAATAATGCAAAAAATAGCAGATCAATCTATAACACTTGTGAGTGACTCAGATCAGATGATACCTGTTCAACTTTCAAAAGATGACTTTGTAGTAACTGTGAAGACAAGTAGACTCGTTCAAGTGCAAGAAACAGAACCCGGTGTACCATGGATCGCAAAAGAATTGTCAAAGAGATTTTCTACAAAATTTCTCGTGATCGAAAAAGACAAACCAATCGATATATCAGGAAATAGGTGTGTCTTTTTCACTGAAAATGCACATCTCTCAGATTGGCAGAAACTTGCCATTGAGAACGTTCGAGAGAATTTCAAAAAACTATTAATAGTCGCATTGAGAAATCCATATGATTGTTTCTTGGTTGAATCTTCGTCAATTTGTTCTTATAGCTATGAAATAGTTTCTCAAGAAGCACTTCTAAAAGTACTGTTGGGAGAAATCAAACCAGTCGGACAACTACCTGTGGAGGTGCGAAAATGAGTCTGTCTAAATTACCCACAGAATTGCCAAATCCAAAATCAAAAGATCTCGACACAAAAGACACCATTGAGATACTTAAAATCATCAACGAAGAAGATGCCGTTGTAACCTTGGCAGTGCGCGAAGTCTTACCTCAAATAAACGAAGTTGTTCACATGTGCTTAAAAGCATTGAAAACAGGTGGACGTGTTTTTTATGTCGGAGCAGGTACAAGTGGTAGGGTGGCTTTCATCGATGCCGTTGAACTCATACCAACTTACAGCTTACCAGAAAATGTCTTCATACCGATAATAGCAGGTGGTCATGAAGCACTTGGAAGATCATTAGAAGGTGTCGAAGACGATGAAGAAGGCGCAGTGAAAGACCTTGAGAAACATCGATTAGAGTCGAAAGACGTTGTCATTGGCATAGCGGCAAGTGGACGGACTCCTTATGTTGCAGGAGCACTCAATTATGCCAAGAAATGTGGTTGTCATACTGCCTTGATATGCAATGTGAAAAATCCAGAACTCGGACCACTGGCTGATATTGTAGTAAGTGCTGAAACAGGA
The DNA here is from genome assembly GCF_000828675.1 of Thermotoga profunda AZM34c06. NCBI lineage: Bacteria > Thermotogati > Thermotogota > Thermotogae > Thermotogales > Thermotogaceae > Pseudothermotoga > Pseudothermotoga profunda. The sequence continues at coordinate 1,987,873 of NZ_AP014510.1, forward strand.
CCAGAAGTTGTTGCTGGTAGCACAAGAATGAAAGCAGGCTCTGCACAAAAGATGATCTTGAATATGATAAGTACTACAATCATGGTCAAGATGGGCAAGGTCTTCGATAACCTGATGGTTGATGTGATGGTCCTAAATGAAAAACTAAAAGAAAGAGCTTGCAATATGATTATGCAAATAACAAAAGTCGATAAAAAAACAGCTGCAGAATATCTGGCTAAATCTGATTACAATGTAAAACAAGCAATCCTCATGATCATGTCGGGTAAAACACTCGAAGAATGTCGAAGAGTTTTAAAGGATCATCCAAGTTTAAGGGAAGCGCTGTACATGGTCGGTAAAAAATGATGTATGATGCTTTTAATCTAATTTTTTGAAAGAGGGGATAGAGATGGATAAGGAATACCCAATACCACTTTATTATCGAGTTTATCAGAATCTCAAGCAGAAGATTCTCGATGGGATCTACAAACCAGGGGATCGCATACCGCCTGAGTCCGAATTGGTACAGATTTACAATGTAAGTAGGTTGACGGTAAGAAGAGCACTCGAAGAACTCAGATCTGAAGGATTTATAAACAGGGCCAAAGGCAAAGGGACATTCATCACCGGTAGAAAAGAAGAAGAACAAATGAATGTACTCAAGGGTTTTACGGACAAGGCAAAGGAAGAGGGGTTTTCCGTCAAATCTGTAGTACTCGAGAACAAGTTAGTCGAAGTTCCTCCAGAACTTGAAGAGATATTCCAAATTGAACACGGTACAATGGTGATATTGCTCAAACGCATAAGATACATGAACGAAGATCCAGTTGCCATCGAAAGTGCATATCTAAACACAGCTGTGGATATAAGACTTTTGAATATTTTGAAGAAAGACATGTCAAAAGAATCTTTGTATGACTTTTTGAGAAATGAACTAAAACTTCCACTGGTACGTGCTTATGAGATTCTCGAGGTAACCGAGGTTTCTGGACTTGATGCAAAGCATTTGAGTGTTCCAGTTGGTACTTGCTCACTGCTGAGAAAGCGTTATACATACACATCTAATAATCGGTGTGTTGAATTTGTCAGATCTATCTACAGAGGAGACAAATACAGATTCAAAATCGAATTAAAAACAACTGGTGTCTTTGAAAAATGAAAACCATAAAGGGGGTGCTTTCATGAAAAAGTTTTTGGTGGCTATTTTGGCAGTTTTTGCAGTAGTTGGAGCTTTTGCAGTTGGTGGAAAGTTAGTCATTGCAATGGAAACAGAACCAGTCGGCTTAGACCCGCATCTTGTGACAGCCTTTGCATCACACAGAGTTTTGGAAAATATCTATGACAGTTTACTCAAGTATGGTGATGGTATGAAATTATTGCCAAATCTCGCCGAAGAAGCTCAGGCGGTAGATCCTTACACGATTGTCTTTAAGATCAGAGAAGGTGTGAAATTTCACGATGGAACTCCCTTGACCGTTGAAGATGTACTTTTCAGTTTTCAAAGGATACTGAATCCAGATACAAAATCACCTGCTGCCGCATTTTATCAAGATGTCGAATCTATCAAAGCCATAGGTGATAACAAAATCGAGTTCAAACTGAAAAAACCCATGGCAAGTGCCCTTCTACCTAACTTTGCAGGTGTGAACAGCTCGATAGTCTCGAAAAAATTTGTTGAGTCAGGGAAAAATATGCAACTTGAAACCAACGGAACAGGTCCGTTCTATCTGGCTGAATATGTGCCTGGCAATTACATGATCTTGAAGAAAAATCCTTACTACTTTGTGAAGGACCAACCTCAACTTGATGAGATTAAGATCGTGTTCATGCCAGAAGAAGTTTCCAGAGTAGCAGCTTTGAAGAATGGCGATGTGGACATAGCGAAAATCAACGAACCATTGAATCTCAAACAATTTCCAGAAGGTAAATTTAAAATCTATCGATCACCTGTACTCAGTTACTATCTCATAGGTATCAACACTACAAGAAAACCCTTGAACGACCCAAGGGTAAGAAATGCGCTTAATTACGCCATCAACAGAGAGGCAATTATAAAGGCAGTGGTCTTTTCCGAGGGTGTTGTTACAGGACCACTGAACCCTGCCGTTCAACCATGGGCACTTCAACCAAAGGCTTTTGATGAATACACATACAACCCTGCAAAGGCAAAAGAACTTTTGGCACAAGCTGGTTATCCAAATGGTTTTGAGTTTGAAATTGTGACTTCCCAGAGATACAATTTCGATAAAGTTGCACAGGTGATTCAAGCTCAACTTGCTGAAATTGGCGTTAAGGTGAAGATCGCCTTGGTCGAATGGGGTATATTCATCAAAAGATGGCGTGAGAGTGATTTTGACGCGTTTATTTCCATGAACAGTGGATCAATAGAACCTGATGTCCAATTTTACAGAACATTCCATACAGGTGGATCAACAAATGTTTTCTTGTATTCAAATCCAAAAGTTGATGAGCTACTCGATCTTGGAAGAAGCGAAGTCGATATATCGAAGAGAAAAGCTATTTACGATGAATTACAAAGAATCATTGTAAAAGAATCACCCGTCATATTCTTGTACAGTGCAAACCAGATTTTTGTGAGTAATGCATCTGTTGAAGGCTTTAAACTTCTTGCAAACGAGAGTCTTGTGTTCTTAAGGGAGACATATAAGAAGTGAGCCTTGGTTATCTCATAAGACGTATCATTACATCGATTCCAACGGTTTTGTTTGTTGCTTTTGTAGTTTTTATAATGATACACCTTGTTCCAGGTGATGTCGTAGATATGATTTTAGGAACACAGAATTATCTCACAAAAGAACAGATAAACCAGTTGTACAAGCAATATGGTCTCGATAAACCTTTGATCGTTCAATTTGGCATATGGTTGAAAAATCTGGCAACATTAGATTTTGGTACATCACTTAGAACAGGAAAAAAAGTTATAGATCTGATATTCGACAGATTTCCGGTGACCCTGGAATTGTCTGTTTTATCGATGTTCTTCGCAACTATCATAGGAATTCCACTTGGCATTATCGCCGCTATCAAGAAAAACTCTTTTGTTGATGGATTGGTCAGAGTTATCGGATTGATAGGTCTTTCGTCCCCATCTTTCTGGGTGGGGGCGATTTTGATCGTGATCTTTGCGGGACTATTCCAAGGATTCAATATATTTGGTTATGTACACATGAAGGAAGATATCTTGAAGAATTTGCAGGTGATGTTTTTACCATCTTTAACACTTGGCTTGATGCTTTCAGCTCAAATCATGAGAATGACAAGATCATCGATGCTCGATGTTTTGCAGCAGGAATACATGAAGACTGCTAAAGCAAAAGGCGTGAGTTATTCAAAACTCATAGGGAAACATGCCCTTAAAAATGCATTGATACCAATCATAACACTTTCTGGTATTCAACTTGGATATCTCTTGGCAGGGACGATCGTCATAGAAAATATGTTTGCATTACCTGGATTGGGAAGATTACTTTTACAGGCAGTTAACGAGAGAGATTATCCAGTTATTCAATTTGTGGTGATGTTCATAGCTTTAGTTATTGTCGTCTTGAACATAATCGTTGACTTCATTTACACTCTTGTTGATCCACGTGTTGAATTAAGGTGAGGATCTCAGATGAATAGAACTCTGAAAAGACTTTTTAGAAATCCTTTGAATTTAATTTTCTCAGTGATCTTGATCTTGATTCTTATAATAGCTATTTTCCCAGACTTTTTTGCTCGGTATGGTCCCTATTCGATGGATTACGATGCCATACTCGAACCACCTTCTTTGAAACATTTTTTTGGAACAGATCAATTTGGCAGAGATATTTTTTCAAGATGCATTTTTGGCCTTCAGAAAAGTGTGATAATAGCATTCAGCTCGATTTTGCTCGCATCTTTTATCGGGACGATCTTTGGGCTCATAGCTGGCTATTACGGTGGAGGATACGATTTGGTCATAATGAGAATCTGTGATGGATTTTTTGCCTTTCCTTCATTGATATTGGCTCTGTTCATAGTAGCCCTTTTTGGATCAAGCCTTGTCAATTTGATAATCGCTATAGGTGTAGTTTATGTACCAATCTTCGCAAGAACGGTGCGAGGAGCTGCTTTATCTATAAGAGAAAGTTTGTTCGTGAAGGCATCAAAGGTTATAGGAAAAAGCGATTTAAAAATAATGCTCAACGATGTATTGCTAAACCTTTCGTCGGTTCTCATAGTAACCTTCACAACAAATCTCTCCACGGCTTTTCTCACCGAAGCATCGCTTGGCTTTCTTGGATTGAGTGTTCCACCACCAGAACCAACCCTCGGTGGTTTGGTAGGACAAGGTACCGCCTTTTTGCTGAGTGCACCTTGGATAACACTTTTCCCTGGTCTTGTCATCGCCGTTGTTGTGCTGAGTTTGAATATCTTAGGAGATGGATTGAGGGATGTTTTAGACCCCAAGAATAAATAGAATAGTTTATACCTTAAATCAAAACAAATAGGATGAAAATAGTTATTCAAAAACCAACGATAGTAAACTCTCAAAAGTTAGTCTCAACAAAGTTATGTTATAGCGATGAATAGTGAAACAAAATGAGTTTTCTATACCAAAGTATCATCAGAAAGGCAAAAACAAGAAATTGTTACAAACAAAAAATCGTATACTATATAATGGACAGCGCTGATCCACCGGTGGATAAAATACCCCCTTCGTATATTGCCATAGGTCTAATCTTTTGGGTTTGATAGATATTATTGTGCCTTGCCAAGTAAGCTTTTTGCTGTATATACATCTGTTATCAATCCTGAAACCCATCCACCCTTCAAAGCGGCTTTGAGTGGTGAAACCTTTTCTTTTCCAACAGCCATTACTACAAATATCGGTATCCTTTGAATGGCATCCCAATCAATAGACACTATTCTGTCATCAAGAGGAGTTCGCACCGGTTTTCCATTTTCGTCAAAAAATCGCATAAGGACTTCTCCAACACAATTCAATTTCTCAAGTTGTTCCATCGTTTCCTTTGAAACTAATCTTGTCTTTAAAAGAGTACTTTCCTGACCCACACATCCCATGCCAACAAACGCTATATCAACTTCAGAAGCTTCTTTTAAAGCTCTTTTTATAGAAGGCTCTTCTTTTATAGAAGGATTTTCTACGAGCACAGGTACAGCTAAGGGAATGTATTGAGCACCTGTTGCTTCAGCTAAAATCCAGCTTATACTATAAGGATTTCTTTGCCCAATGAAGCTACCCGTTAGATCATAAACAGAACATTTATGAGAAAGTTGTATATTTCTTCGAATCAAATGTGGTGCCATCGAACTGACAGTAGTACTCCATCCAAGACCAACTCTACATGGTCTGTGTTCACTTATGAATCTCAAAAGAGACTCGGCACCAAATTGGCCAAGTAGGTTTCTATCTTCAGGAGCAACAACTGCTATTTTCAGTCCAAAACGTCTCTTGAGTTCTTTTTCGAGAACATAATATTCAGGTAGAGAATGAGTTATTCGAATCTGAACAATCCCCTGACTCTTAGCTGCCGAGAGTAATCTGCTGACCTTTGTTCTTGTTATACCAAGTTCTTCAGCTATCTGTTGCTGGGTGTATTCATCCATGTAGTACATCCAGGCAACTATGGTTAAAAGATCTTCATAGTTCTGAAAGCCAAGCATCAAAGACTCTCTCCTTCAACTGACATCTTTGAACTTCTCACTTTTAGTTTAATCATTTTCCAATGAAGAAAGTTGACAGATTTTTTCGATCTGATTTCTAAAAACCTTGACATTCTCCGTAAGATCCATACCCATCTTGTGAAGGGCTCCACCAATTAACAATACAACATCCTTGCCATAAAAAGAAATCATATCACCAGTGGCACTGACGTTCATACCTCCTGCAGGAGATGGAAAAGCCTCTTTGAAAGATCCAAAAGGATCTTTGAGCCCTCGATCTATTTTTCGACAATCTTCTTTTGAGAAAGTAAAGCGACCACCGTAGTTTGGAAATATCACCACATCTGCGCCAATCATACGTTGTATATTCCCAAACAAAACTCCAAAATCCATAACAGACAGATACCCACCCAAAAAAGCTGGGTGGCTCAAAATTGGAAGATCGACTTCCCGCCTCAGGGTTATAAAACTTCCAAAACCACAGAGAGCCACAGATACAAGTAGTGCACCACTCCCAATCTTTTTGACAAACTCTGCTCTTTTTATCATGACCTGTTCACTCGCAGTTATGTTTGGTGCATAGATCGTGTGAAAACCAGTTTCACGATTTGCCCTGTGAACTGCCTCTGTCACTTTAACGACACGTTCTTCGAATTTTGAGAACGGTTGATCGGCAAGGCCATGATCATCTTTGATGATATCTATACCACCAAGTGCCAAACGGTAAGCCATCTCAGCGAGTTCATCAGAAGAAAGACTCATTGGTTTGATAGCCGTTGCAAGAAAAGGTCTATTATGTATTGAAAGTCTCTCTCTTAATCCAGAGATTCCATAACGTGGACCAGGAAATATACTCTCTACAGACATAGAAAGTTGTAGATCGATTATCTTCAGATTGGGAAACAAACTGCAATTTCCCATGATGACGTTGAAAAATTGTGTCGGTTCATTTCCTACAACTTCAACTGGGTAACTTATTGTCGCAACCACAGAATTTTGGTATTCCTGAATTTGCTCAATCTTTCCAATCACATGGTTCTTTATCGATTTTCCAGTGAGTTCCACAGGAAATTCGATGGTTTGTTCAACGCAAATCGCTTCAGCAACCTCTTTGGCTTTGTTGAATTTCTCAAATATCTGATATATCACTTTGAATCGTTCGCCGCTGAAAAGATATTCAGTTTCGTATTTGATCACACCGATTCACCTTCTTATAAGTCCTCAGCTTTTATCATTTGTTCTATCTCATCTATCTGTGGCTCTGCAAGATCGTCTTCTTCGATATCCAATTTTTGACCTATGAGATTTTCAACGGCTTTTACAAGATTCATTGCATCCAACCCATAATATTTCATCAAATATTCTTTGCTACCTCCATGGGCATAGGTATCTTTCAAGCCTATTCTCACAAGGCGCTTACCAATCCCATTTTCAGCCATGAGTTCTGATACCGAACTACCGAGCCCGCCAATGATTGTGTGATTTTCCATGGTAATCACACCATACTTTGCTTTCTCAATTGCATTAAATATTGCGTCATCACCAAATGGTTTGTGAGTTGAGATGTGAAGATGTTCTATAGAGACACCATCCTTTTTCAATATCGTGGTGGCTTTCAAAGCTTCTTCAGTCATGATGCCGCTTGTTATCAGAGTAATATCATTTCCTTTACTCAAAACACGACTTTTCCCAAGTTTCATTGGCTCTCTAAACAATCTTGGTATTTGTCCCCTCAGTTGCCTGATGTAAACAGGTCCATCGATTGATTGGGCCACATCAAGGACACTCTCTACCTCTGTCGCATCACCTGTTTCCAATATAGTCATGTTTGGAACTGTCCTTAAAATCCCAACATCATTTATCGCCTGGTGCGACGCTCCACCTGGGGTGGTTATTCCCGGTAAAAAGCCAAATATCCTCACTCTCAGATTTGGATAGGCTATACTCATTTCTATTTGATCTAACGCTCTTCTGTACATGAAAACGGCAAAAGTGTGTACGAATGGTGTGAAACCTTCCCTTGCCATACCTCCTGCTGCACTCATCATGTTTTGTTCAGTCATTCCGAAAGAATAGAATCTATCTGGATAGGTCTCTTTGAACAAGCCTATCTCTGTGGAGTTGGTTAAATCGGCTGAGAAAACAACGACTTCTGGTTTATCAGCTGCCCATTTGACAAGATTCCTTTCATGAACTCTCGCTTCTAATTTCATCGATTATCACCCCCGAATCTTTCTTTTAGAAATTGTTGTAGCTCCTCTTTTTCCTGTTCATTCGTTATTCTTATGTAATGAAATTTTGGCGCTCTTTTTTTGAGTATTTCAATACCCTGATATGGAATAGTTCTTGCGATAACAAATAAAGGTTTTGATTCATGAGGAGTATTTGCTGCATCAATGAGTTGTTGTATATCGTGCCCATTTACTTCAACCGCCACCGCTCCAAAGGATTCCAATCTTTTTTTCAACGGTTCAATTTGATTTACCGTATCGATCTTTCCATCTGCTGATTGTCCATTTGCATCGATTATCACATTGACAGTATCTACTTTGTAAAAAGAAAGTGTTTCAATGGCTTCCCATGTCTGACCAATCATGAATTCACCATCTGACATGACAACCCAGTTTTTCCCAGTTTCGCCCTTTCTTTTTCTTGCCAGTGCTATTCCCAGTACCTGTGAGATTGTCTGACCAAGTGAACCAGACATCAATTCATGGCCAGGAGAATGATCGGCACCTATCATTTCGACTGTAAAACCATCCTTGTTGAACATCTCTAAACCCTCGGCGAGCATGCGATTTGTTTCAACGAGAGTAGCATATAGTACCAAAGCATAGTGCACCGGACTGAGAAAAAATCTATCAAGATGAGGCTCTTTTGGCCCGTTGTAACCATAACCGGAAAAATATTCTTTGTTGTCTTTCGATGGCACACCAGTAAAAACAGGAGGAATCTTCGGAGCTATCGAAGGACCAATGTTTAAAATTTCACCATAAAGTGTGGCGAGAATTTCTGCACTTGAACATGCTTGAGAGAGATATCCACCACCATTTTTTATTGTGAATTCAAGAACCCTGCGTCTTATCCCATTTGCTATTTTCTTTATATCATCAACATTCATTCGTATCACCTCCTGATCATGTCGTTTCAAAAAGTTTTTTGAGGTTTTCTTTGAAAGGTGGATAAACAATCCCTTTCTCTGTGATAATGCCTGAAATTAGTTCTGCAGGAGTCACATCAAAGGCCGGATTGAAAACCGGACTTTCTTGTGGTGCAACCCAAGTATTCCCTACACGACGAATTTCATCGGCACTTCTTTCCTCTATTGGTATATCTTGGCCTGTGGGTGTTTTGAGATCAATCGTGCTGGTTGGTGCAACGATATAAAATGGAACCTTATGATATTTAGCAACCACAGCGAGATTATAAGTTCCTATTTTGTTTGCGGTGTCACCGTTGGCTGCTATTCTGTCTGCTCCAACAAGCACGAGATCGATTTTGAATCTTCTCATCACCAATCCACTTGCTCCATCTACGATCACAGTATGTGGTATACCAAGCTCTTTCATCTCCCAAGCAGATAGACGAGCTCCTTGTAATCTTGGTCTTGTTTCATCCAAAAAAACATGTATATTCTTACCCATTTCATGTGCATATCTTATTACTCCTAAGGCTGTACCGTAATCAACTGTTGCCAAAGATCCTGTATTGCAGTGATGAATTATCTTTGCCCCAAAAGGTACCAACTCAACACCATTTCTGGCTATTTTTTTATTTATTTCAACATCTTCATGCTCAATATCGATTGCTTCTTTTTCCAGAATTGCTTTTAAATCTTCAACTGAACCATTAAATTCTCGCCAGATTTTTTTCATTCTGTCCAATGCCCAAAAGAGATTTACGGCAGTAGGTCTTGAGGATCTTAAAAGATCGTCGGCTTTCTCAAGTGCTTTGATTGGATCATCATTCTTCGAGAGTTTTTGCACGCAAAGAACTATCCCATAAGCGGCCGCCACTCCAATCGCAGGAGCACCTCTCACTATCATTTCCTTAATGGCTTTGGCGACTTTATCAACGGTTTTCAATTCAAGATAGAGAGTTTTCTCTGGCAGATATCTTTGATCTAAAAGTACGAGCTTATCTTTTTTCCACTCTATAGACCTGAATGTACTCAAATTACTTCCTCCTTTCAGATGAGAGGTTTCGATTCTTTGAGAGCACGCGATAGATCTACAATTTTTTCAAAATATTTCCACGAATTGATCCATTTGATAGCGATATCCAAAGCAATACTTTCTGCCTTAGCTCGAAGGTTTTCATCTTTTATTGTCCAAAAATCATGAACATGCGCCATTCCTATTGTTCTTCTGAATATCTCTGCCGCGCCAAATCCTGCTGATTCTTTAAGAAGTCTGCGCATGTAATTTTCTCTATAGTTTTCTGAAGGCCATTCACCATTTGAATCATTTTCCCAAATACGTAAAAACTCTTGCTGAAAAACATCCCAGGTTTCTTCGAAAGATTCAACTATCCATTGTCGGTATGCATTCCTCGTACTCGGTTCTGTTCTATGTGCTTCTTGTGCAGCATAGGCAATTGCAAGGTTTGCAAAATAGGTCCCTATATCATGTGCCATTGGACCATAGAACGCAAATTCTGGGTCAATGACCTTTGTTTTATTTTGATCCAGCATTATCGATCCTGTGTGAAGATCGTTGTGAATCAGAGCCTGTGCTTTGGTCATATAAAGCTCTTTGAAATAGAATATTTCTCCTCTGATTTTGTCGTCTTGATGAATTTGTTTTACTATGTTATCAAGTGGTTTACTCCACCTGTTATTGGGATGGTCAATATATGGTTGTGTGAATACCAAATCTTCCTGAACTTTACAAAGTACAGGATTTGAAAAATTGATCACCATTTCCTTTTTTTTCTGCGATGACAGATAAAGGTCAGAAGTGTAAAATAGGGTTCTTGCCATAAAAATTCCTATGTGTTTGGCAACTTTTGGAAAGATCTCTCCATCTATTAAAGCTTCACGCATAACTCTCAATTCTTTGAGATCTTCTATCACCAAGACGTGCGTTTTATTATCGTAGAAATATATCTTTGGGACATAATCTGGTGCATACTGCGATTCTATGCTAAGAGTTTCGTATTCTATTCTCTGTCTGTCAACCGGCATTTTGAAGTCTGGATAACGCCATGCATATGGCAGAGCTTGTTTCAATATCACAGAATTCCCACTATCGACATTGCGAATGCGAAATATCAAATTCACATTTCCCTCGGAAATCAACTCAGACGATAACTCTCCTTTACCCAGAATAGTTTCCCTCAGATCGGTCTTTTCCACATATTCCAGAACGGTTTTTTCATTGAACTGGGTCATTCATTCAACCTCCCTATTAACGCGATTCTTTGCGTATGGCAAAACTGATTCCCAGAGCTGAAACCAGAACAAGCCCTTTGACAAAATCCTGTATGTACCAAGGTGTGTTGAGCATGGTAAGACCATTCAACATCACCCCAACAAAAACTGCACCCAGAAATGTCCCCCATACGTTTGGTCTTCTCACACCAAGCACTGCAAAACCAAAATATGTCGACGCAACCGCATCCAAAAGGTAAGGATCTCCTGCTTTAACTGCACCTGAACCTATGCGTGAAGCGAGTACAAGGCCCGCAAGGGTTGCAAGTAAAGCGCTTATTACGTAAGCAGCTGTTCTATATTTTTTCACTGGTATACCTGCTAACCTTGCAGCCTCGATGTTTCCACCAACTGCATAGAAAGCCCTGCCAAATCTTGTAAATTCAAGAAAGAACCAAGTTACCAATACTACGCAGAGCATTATGATGACCGGTACAGGTATACCGCGAAAATTCTCGGTTTTGAACAAAAAACCTTGTCCAATCACCAAGAATTCTTTTGGTATGAATCCCTTTGTTACTTGGCGCATCGGATCCCATGGATTTGTCATTCCTCTATATACAGCATCACCCTTTGTGATCCACATTTGCAAACCTTGAGCGAGATAAAGTGTCCCAAGTGTAGCCAGCAAATCAGGTATCCGAAGTTTCAGTATCAAGAAAGAATTGAGCAATCCGATACCAGCTCCAACCAACAGAGCACCGACTATTGCAATATACCAAGGAATTTGCCAAATAACCATTAAGGCTGTAGAAAATATCACTGCAAATCCTGTCACGGCACCAACAGATACATCCATACCATTTACAACAACCGAAAAAGTCACACCAATCGCCACAATAGTCAAAATAGAGACAGCTCTAAGGATGTCGAAAAAGTTGTCTAAACTGAAAAAAGATCTCGTAGTCAATGAAAAAAAGACTATTAGTACAACCAGAGCAGTTATCACTCCGTATTTCAGCATGAAGTTGGTCATTTGATCTGCGAAATTCCTTTTCACTGTTTCACCCCCGCTGCATAACTCATTATCGCCTTTGAATCTGCATTTTCAGAATTCAGCTCAGCCACAACCTTACCATCTCTCATGACCAATATTCTGTCGGCTATTCCGACGGCTTCATTTATCTCACTGGTGGCAAGGATTACAGCAGATTCTTTCGCAATCTGAACGATCAATTGATATATCTCTCTTTTTGCTCCGACATCAACACCTTGAGTGGGCTCATCAAGCAAAAGTACCTTTGGTTTACCTCCAAGCCATCTGCTGACAACTATCTTCTGCTGGTTTCCACCAGAAAAATACTGTGCTTGACGTTCAATATCGAAAGGCACTAATCGAACCTTTTCGGCTAAATTTTTGGCGTGGTTACATTCACTTTTTTTGAGTACCTTACCCATAAAACCACAGAAATCTTTTAAGAAGGGCACAGTTATATTCTCTCTTGCAGATTTGTCGAGGATCAATCCTTCTTTTCTTCTTTCTTCTGGCACAAGATATATGCCATTTGCTATTCCATCAACTGGACTGTTTATTCTTATTTGTTTTCCATCTACGAAAATTCTCCCTTGATCGGCACGCAAAGCACCAAAGATCAACTTCAGCGTTTCTGTTTTTCCAGCACCTGTAAGGCCTGTTATTGCCAATATTTCACCCTTTCTGACACCAAAACTCACTCCGTTTACTCTGTTACGCCACTTTAAATCTTCCACTCTCAAAATTTCTTGTCCAAGTTGTCTTGTATCTTTTTTGGGGAAAAGATCCTCCTGAGGTGAATCAAGCATCGCCTCGACTATCTTTGAAAGAGGAGGTACATGATCAAAATATGCTGCCTTTCTCCCATTTCTGAGAACAGTAATTTCATCTGCCACGATCTGAATCTCGTCCAATCGCTGACTTATATACAAAATTCCAACATTGCGTTGTTTTAACCTTTTTACAAGATCAAAGAGTTTTTCAGCCTCTATCAAACTCAGTGAAGACGTAGGTTCATCGAGTATGAGAAATTTGACTTTGTGCAGTAAAGCTCTTGCTATCACAAGTTGTTGCTTTTCGTGTAGAGACAGGTTCTCAACCTTGGCAGAAGTTGACATGGGAAAACCAATATCATTTAGATCTTTTTCTGCGCGCCCTCTCAGGTCTTTTGTGGAAATAACTGTGCCAAACTCACCTGTAGCAAAATTTTCTAAATAAAGGTTCTCAGCAACGGTGAGATTCGAGACCAACTGAGTATCGACTTCTTGATGAACTACTTCAATTGCATTATGAAATGCATCAAATGGTGCTTTTAAAGTGATTTGTTGATCATCTATCATTACAACGCCATCGTAATTGTCATAATATCCAGTTAATATCTTGACCAACGTACTTTTACCTGCACCGTTTGCCCCCACAAGTGCATGTACCTTACCTGATTTTATTTCTATATCGACATTATCAAGGGCTAAAACACCGGGAAATTTCTTGCTCAAATTTCTTGCCTTGAGTACTGTCATAGATTCAAAAGGCAGGGCGATGTGCCCTGCCCAACTCCCCCTTTCTTATTTTTTGTTCCTTTCAACCAAAGCCTTTATCCAATCGGGCCACACTAAATTGCTTTCACCGAGACCTGGTAATGCTTTTACAAGTTCATCCATGTTAGTTATATTGTTGTCAACAAGGAACTGTCTTGTAATCAGCTGTGGTTCAACCAACAAATATTTAGGCAATTTTTCACCACCGACAAGAGCTGCTGCAGCTCTTACGGCAAGTCGACCAACTGCATAAGAATCTGTTCCAACAGTTGCAACCCATGGGCTATTTTGTTGAATCATCATCTGAATATCTTCGGTGGTGACATCAACCGAATAAACCTTGAACTGATTGCTCTTTCCTGCCTGCATTATCGCTCTCACTGCGCCTTTTGCAAACTCATCCCACATGGCAAGTACCGCGTTTGCTTCGGGTTTTTCTTTCATCGCGGCTTCCATTCTTGTTTGAGTGTCGGCTGCCGTTGATCCTGTAACTGCACCTATCTTGGCAACTTCTTTTATTCCAGGGAAGCGCCATTTGATTATCTGCCACATTCTGTCTCTTTTATCCAGCGGTGCAAATCCTCCTACATTGACATAGATGACATTGGCTTTCCCTGCAAAATCCACTGCCAACTGCTTACTGATGAGATAACCAATCAATAGATCGTCTTGTTCAATCTCAGGTACTCTGTCGTCGTCAACGACCAGATCAAAAGTTACCACTTTGATTCCTCTGTCCAAAGCCTCTTGGATTTTGGGCATCAGTGGATCAGGTCTTCCATGATCAATTATGATCGCATCAACCTTTTGTGCAATGAAGTTCTCGACCATGGTGACCATTCTCGCCATATCTCCATGAGCGGTTGCCTCTAAGAGTGTTATACCAAGTTCTCTTGCCATTGATTGGGCACCTGCAAGGTAACGTTCAAAGAAGCTACCCTCTCCTACCTCTCTTACCAGAGCTATTCGCACATTCTTGGGATTTTCAAATTTTTTCGGAAGTTGAGTCTGTGCAAAGATCGAGAGAACCATGAGAATACTCAGGAGAAATACTAATACCTTAAGACTTCTCATACCAACACACCTCCACAGAGGAATAGATTGTGCACATTTGTGCAACTGTGCACTTTTGTGCAAAACCAGTATAGCATGAAAAACTCACATTTCAACAGACTATTTTCATACCACAAAGGAAGGTATAATGCTCACAAAATCCTTCATTGATCAGTTATTCGTGATAATTTCACTGTGGGTGATCTTTTCTCTGTGATTGTTAAGAAAAACACAAACACCCCTATATAGATAAAGATATCACCGGGGCTTATCAAAAACTTTCTTCCCCAAGGAAGTATTATCGGTATCCAATCACCTAATAGAAGTTTCATATTGAATACTTGCACAAAAACATGTTTTATCGTCAGGTTCAAGTTAAGAATTTTTGCAAAAGGTTCATAGGCAGGCATTTTTCCATTGTTCAGAAGTATTACCAAAGCATTCATGACAGAGCCAATTGCCATTAATTTAAAACCCATTAGATCTCTATTGAAGAACAATATCAGAAACAGTAAGCCATAAGAAATACTCATCAAAAAACCACGATGATTGAATGGCAACATTTGAATTATGAATGGAACAACAAATAGATAAACCATCTTAATATGAACTTTGTCAAGATGATAAATTCTTCTTTTAAAGATGATCGACAACAAGAGAGCGATCACAAATACATCCAAAATCAAATCAATTTTCTCCCAAAATTATGTTATCTATCAATCGTGCCTTTCCAACCCAAACGGCTAATGCAACTATAACTTTTTTATTGATCTGTGACACAGGTTCTAAGGATTCCTCATCGACTATCTCAACGTAGTCCACTTTGAGTTTGTCAAAGGATGAAAGATAATCTAAGATCTTCTCAATGATCCTTGAAGCACTTTTCTCACCAGATCTGTACAGACTTTCTGCCATTTTTAGGGATTTATTCAGTGCAACTGCTTGCTCTCTTTCTTGGGTCGATAGGTAAACATTTCTTGAACTCATTGCAAGACCATCTGGTTCACGCACAATAGGACATTCGATAACTTCGACATCCATGTTGAGATCTCTAACCATTCTCCTTATTATGCGAAATTGCTGTGCATCTTTCTGACCAAAATACGCGCGATGGGGTTTTACTATGTTGAACAACTTGGTCACAACCGTACAAACCCCTCTGAAATGCCCTGGTCTTGATTTGCCACACAGATATTTTGAAAGGCTCTCTTCATTGACATAAGTCGAATAGCCCTTTGGGTACATTTCCTCAACCTCGGGCACAAAAACAAAATCGACACCCTCTTTTTCAATCATCGAAAGATCTCTTTTTAAATCCCTTGGATAACTCGTGTAATCTTCATTGGGACCAAATTGTGTAGGATTTACAAATATACTCACCACGGTGATATCATTTTCCGCTTTCGAGCGCTTCACCAGGGAAAGATGACCTTGGTGGAGATAACCCATCGTTGGCACAAAACCTATGGTCTTTTCTTTTCTCAGTTTTTCAGCGAGATTTTTCATATCAGACACAGTTCTTATGATCTGCACCATGACCACCCCACAAAAATGGCGGAGGCGGTGGGACTCGAACCCACAAGGGCTTTAAAAGCCCACCGATTTTCGAGACCGGCTCCTTAGCCAATTCGGACACGCCTCCACTACAGATGATTATAACAGAAGGTGTTCATATTCAACTCAGAAAATCCGCGAATGGTTCCTGAACCTTAACTGTGTACTCATATTGGTCATCGGTACCAAAATGTGACGTCAAGTATTCCTTTACAATCATCTGTGCCAACTTCTCTTGATTTATCTGACTGACATAGCTGAACTTAGTTATACAAATAACATCGTCTATTCCTTTATCGATGATTGCAAATTCTGACTCGATAACATTTAGATCCACCAAGCTTGTGTATATCTGTGAAAAATCCTTGACAAAGTCAAGATTTCCCAATTTTTCTGTCTGCGCAAAATCTGCACCGGTTTTTCCAAGAAGATCGATCACATCTTCACCGTGTAAAACAAACAGTACAGATAGCGAAGGAAATTCTTCTTGATCTTTTAAGGCATAAACAGTAGCGTGTATTTTGCCAAAATACTCACTATTTGCAAATTTCAGAGGTTTATTCATCTGTTTTTCTATCTTCTGCAAGGTATCATATAAATTTCGTGCCTGTTCAGTGTTTTGAAAATACTCGATCGTCATTTCATCAAGATAGTTCATTCTCCACCTCATCCATATTTTTTCATGAACAGATTATAGAGTTTTTCATTCTCTCTAACTATTTCTAACGCGAATTCTGCATGATCTGTCGCATAACCATTTCCTATTATCATGTCAACATCTTTTCCTATTCCTTCTGCGCCAAGGGCTGCTTTTGTGAAACTCGTTGCCATTGAAAAGAAATACACTTTACCACGTTCTCTCGTGCACATAACCGAAGTCATCTCTGTGTCTGGTACATTCACGACATTTATCACAACATCGGCGAGTTTTCCATCATTCACTTTTAAAAATTTCTCATAAGTACCAACGGCATCTTGTGCATCAGCAACGATTATCTTATCTACGACACCGAGTTCTGTTAATTCCTGTATAGAACGTTCTGAATGTACGAGGCCAATCACCGTACCAGTTGGTCCAGCATACTTCTTTGCAACATAACAACAAAGCACACCAGATTTTCCGCCAGCTCCTATAATCAACACAGTATCACCTGGTGAAACCAATCTCGCCGTTTGTATAGGTGCACCAGCTACATCTAAAATCGCAAGGGCAACAGATTCAGGCATATCATCAGGTAATTTTGCAAACACACCCGTTTCAAACAATATGGCTTCAGCCTCGACATCAACCTGTTCTTTATCAATGTGAACTTTTGCAATTTTTTTCAGATTCAAAGGTGTCAAACTCAATGAAACAAGCGTTGCAATCTTATCACCTTCATTTGCATCTATTTTTAGATCCTTTCCAATTTTTTTGATCTTTCCTATCAACATTCCTCCAGACCCAGTGACTGGATTGTGCATCTTACCCCTTTCTTTAACTATTTGCATGATCTTTTCTGCTATTTTTTTCTCATCTTTACCCACTTCGTTCTTAATTTGTGTAAATGATGCTGCATCGATATTCAACTTAATTACATCGATCAAGATTTCGTTATCGTATACTTTTGAGGTATCGTTGTCGACCTTCCAAGCCGGTTGGGGCAATTTACCCTTAGGCTCTATGACTCTGTGAAGTCCAAAAGGATCACCGCGCACAAAGCCACCTCCAGATGAAAAAGGGGCTGAAAGCCCCTTTTTATCATAAGCCTTCTCTCTGAAGTTCCCTTGTGATTTCTTGTTCTGCCCATTTAAGTCCTTCGTCTATTGTCTTCTTGCCGAATAAAACGTCGTTAACCATGTTCCCGACAATCGTTCTAATTTCTGCCCAGACACCAAGTTGTGGATCAAAAACACCATTTGGTAACTGTTGAAGTGGGACTTCGGCAGCAGGATCTTCTGCTACGAATTTTTTCCACAGTTGAGTCTCAGTTGCGCTCTTTCTGACTGGTAAATAACCGGTTTTCGTTGCCCAATAGGCTGTTATATCTGGAGAGATTAAAAATTTCATGAATTCCCAAGCTGCTTTCTTTTCCTCATCCTTGGCACTGCTGAACATAATCACATCAGTACCTGCAAAAAGTGCATTCTGCGTTTTCCAAACTGGGAGTGGAGCCCAACTCCAACCATGTTTACCAGCCGAACCACTTGCCACATATGGTTTGCTCGCCACGGTTTCTATAAACATTGCAATCTTACCCTCGCCAAATGGACCGTCCAAATATCCTCCTTGCACCAATGCGTACTTATCTTTCAGATCGAGCATGAATTGCAAAACCTCTCTTGATTCTTCACTATTGATTGTAACCTTCCATTTTCCATCTGAATCTTTTTTGAGAACAGACCCGCCATTCAAAGCAAGGAATACTTGGAAATGATCAACTGTAGAGCGAAAACCAAAACCATATTGATCAATCGTTCCGTCTCCGTTGAAATCCTCTGTCATAAGAATTGCGGCTTTTTTCAGCTCGCCCATCGTTTCAGGAATCTTTAAACCCGCTAAGGTCAAAGCATCTGTGTTCACATAAAGAACATAGATACTCTTATTGAATGGTAGTGCATACACAGTTTTGTCCCAAGTGCAGTTGAGCCTCATCGGCTCCCATATATCGAGCCATTCAGCAGATGTAAAACCAATCTTTGGGTCTGTGATGTATTTATTCAAGGGTTCAACAATGCCAGAGTATATCAACTTCGCTGTCCAGTTCGAATAGGCTTGCGAAATCGTTGGAAGTCCTCCAGCTTGAGCTGCTGCAAGCAGTTTCTGTTGAAGTGTGCTGTAGTTTCCAATGTAGATTGCTTCAACTTCGATATCAGGATGCTGCTGATTGAAGAAATTGACTATCTCTTGTAGTGTTTGTCCATGTCCACCACCCATAGCATGCCAGAAGGTAACCTTGACTTTGGCAAAACTCAAAATAGCTACACTAAGCAATACAACCAAAAGAAATTTCTTCATACCTACACCTCCCCTGATAGCTGTTACATCTTTGATTTTATCACCCGATTGTAAAAGCTTTTTATTTTCTCACGCAAAGATGAAAGATCTGAGTCATTGACGATCACATATTCTGTATCTGTTATATCTTCTTGGCAAGCCAATCTACGGTAAATTTCATCTTCGTTCATGCCTTTTTGTTTGAGCCTTTCAACGGTTTTGTCCATAGGTGCTACAACTGTTATGACAAAATCACACAACTTTTCTAATTTGAGTCTGTGCAAAATAGCGGCATCTATTACTATTAAGCCAGTGAGCGAGTTGAGCTCTTCAGTGATCTTTTCCCTCATTTTTGGGTGGGTAATTCGCTCCAAAATGGAGAGTTTCTTGGGATCTGAGAAAACTATTGAAGCTAATTTCTTGCGATCGACATTCACACCATCAAAAATCACTTCACCAAAAATCTCTCTCAATGAATTTTTGACTTCTTGATTTTGCAATACTTCATGCCCAATCTTATCGACATCTATTATATGGGCACCAAGTTCCCTAAAGATCTGAGCAACGGTACTTTTTCCAGATCCAATTTTACCGGTCAAACCGATTATTAACTTCAATACAGTCTTTCTCCTTTTTCCTGCAAGAGAGTTTCAAAACTCTTGTATTCCTCTCCTGTTAAAACAACCACCGCTATATCTCCGTTGGCTTTTTTATATAACTCAGACATCTTCTTGTTTATATCTTTCGTATCATTCATAACCACTACGTATACATCATCCCCAAATGGACTTTCTTTAAGAAAATAAACCATTAGTGGCTGAAATAATTTCACGATATGCTCCGTCAATCTATCACAACCTTCTTAACAGGTTCGGGAAATTTCAGCACTTCAAAACCCTTTCTGCCCATTAGAGAATATGTAATCCTCTTACCAAGTTCTACACCCGGTTGATCGTAAGGATTGATCATTAAGAGATCCCCCATCAAAGCAGTTGCAAATTCATAATACATGAAGAATTGACCTATATCATATGCATTTATCGTTGGAAAGATAATTCTCATACTAGGTCTTCCATTTGAAGCCAATGCCCTTTCTGTTCCTGTGAGCTCACTCTTTAGAAGATCTGCGAGTTTCTTTCCACCGAGATAAGATATTTCATCATTTTCATGAATGGTTGGAATGAGTATATCTCTATCAAATCTTTCAACTTCAAGGAATGTTATAGTTTTATCGTCTGGTCCCTCATTATAAAGTTGAATCTGAGAATGTTGATCGACCACACCAAGCGCCTTTATGGGTGTCAAACCCTCATTTACTATTTGCCCATCTAAGGAATATTTCTTTCCCAGACTCTCTGCCCAAAGTTGTCTAAACCAATCGGCGAGCG
This sequence comes from Thermotoga profunda AZM34c06, assembly GCF_000828675.1. NCBI lineage: Bacteria > Thermotogati > Thermotogota > Thermotogae > Thermotogales > Thermotogaceae > Pseudothermotoga > Pseudothermotoga profunda. The sequence goes on from NZ_AP014510.1 coordinate 2,008,439, forward strand.
AAAAGAGTCTGTTGGAATAAGGCATCATCACACTGATATTTCTACCTTTTTTCTTATGCAAATAATGACACGCTGCCATCATAGCCGCTGGATTTTTTTCTATATTCAAATCTGCACATTTGAGATACGCATCTTTTGCACCATCGATCAATGCCTTTATATCTACACCACACGCCATCGCCGGCAGAAGACCCACAGGTGAAAGGACGCTGAACCTTCCTCCAAGATCTTGGGGGATATCCAAAGCCTGTATTTTTTCATTTTTAGCTATTTGACGCAACAACCCTTTTCTTGGATCTGTCGTGAATATTATATGTTCAGCCGGGTTCAAGCCTCTGATTTGCAAAAGCCCACGAATTACCTGATAATGTGCAAGACATTCCGCTGTAGAACCAGACTTTGATATCACATCAAAAAGAGTTTCACGTGGATCGATCTCATCAAGTACTGCAGCTGCTTGATCGGGGTCGACATTTTCAAGGAAGAATATTCTCAGATACCCACTTCTCTCCTGCTTGGTCAAATAATTCCAATCTGGTGGTGTCAAAGCATTTGCAAGCGCTACAGCCCCCAGGCTCGATCCACCTATACCTATAACGACTAAATTGTTGAAAGACAATACCCATTGCCTTATATCTTCAACTGAATCCATATAACTCCTGTCAAAAATGACGTTGACAAATCCAGGTCTGCTTTTTACAACTCTCTCAACAGATTTTGTAACTTGATCTCTCACAGAAGCGAATTCTTCTTCACTTATACCACCCTTTGTATTCGGTTCAAACATGAAACTGAGATCGAATCGAAGCACGATATCCCCCCCTCAATAGGAGATGACTGTCTTAACTGGATACTCGGTGAGCTTTTTTCTTGGCTCAAGATATGTCAATTCTATCAGAAAACACATACCTACAACATCTCCACCAGATCGCTGAACAAGTCTTGCAATCGCACTGGCTGTGCCACCTGTTGCCAAAACATCATCCACAACAATGACTCTCTGTCCACTTTGAATAGCATCTGAATGCATTTGAAGCTGTGCTGTACCGTATTCAAGATCATATTCTATAGAGGTTGTTTCATAAGGCAATTTTCCTGGTTTTCTGATTGGTACAAAACCTTTCTGAAGTTTATATGCAAGCGCTGCACCAAAGATAAACCCTCTTGCTTCAGGAGAAACTATCAGATCAAAGTCCCAATCGAGAATAGTTTTTGCCATCTCATCAACTGCCGTGTGAAATGCCTTTGGGTTTTTGAGTAAAGGCGTGACATCCCTGAAAATGATACCTTCAATGGGAAAATCTGGGATATCTCTTATGAAATTCCTCAGATCCATCTTTTCACCGTCCTTTTTAGAAAAAAATCACACAGGTACATTTTAACAAACAAGAGGGTGATTTTCAACAAAAGAGGAGAAAATCAAAAAGCGCGGATGGCTCCGCGCGTTATACTGCTGCTACTTTTTTAACCTTACCTGCCTTTAAGCACTTTGTGCAAACTTTCATCGTTTTAATACTTCCATCATCCATCACAACCCGAACTTTTTGAAGATTGGGCCTGAACATCCTTGGAGTATGTCTGTTTGAATGACTCACATTCTTACCAGCTACGGGCTCTTTACCACATATTTCACATCTCTTTGCCATCTTGCATACCCCTTTCCAAATCTATCCAAATAATATTATCAGAACTCTCAAAGAATTTCAAGTTTTCACACTCGATGAAACAATCTTTTCAAGTACAATCCTAAATCTTCGAGAATCAGGATATGCCAAAAGAAACTCTTTAACGCGTTCAAAGTTTAGCAATGACAAAACAGGTGAAAAAGTGAGCCGATGAAAAACTGTTGGTCCAAGTAGTTTTAAACTATCGATATGACACTTCGTTGCGTAACCTTTGTGTTTTGAAAATCCATAACCTGGATAGATTTTGTCGTAAGCGTTCATAATCCTGTCACGTACTACCTTCGCAACAATTGATGCGGCAGCTATAGACGCACTTTTTGTGTCACCCTTAACAATACAAGTACCTTGCATGGAAAGTTTCAAAGATTTTCCATCAATCAACACAAAACCATCCTCGTTGAGCATCTTCAGTGCTCTGTTCATTGCTAATCTTGTGGCATTCAAAATATTGTACAAATCGATCTCTTCGACTGAGGCAAGTCCTATTCCAACTTGCGAAGTCTTCATTATTTGTTCAAAAAGTTCTTCTCTCTTTTTTGGTGTGAGTTGTTTGGAATCAAAGACATTCAACTTGTCGTGCAACACAACTGCAGCAGCTACAACAGGACCCGCAAGACAACCTCTTCCTGCCTCATCAACACCTATGATGTTTTTAAAAGTCTTTTTATAGAAATCATCGAATTCAAAAAGTTCATCTCTCATGATACCTCAAAGCGTCCTCAAATATTTTTAAGATCAAATCATCATAAGAATATCCCGCTGCCTGCGCCATCTTGATGATATCAGAATAATTCGGTGTTAACATGGGAAGTGAATTAACTTCAAGAAAATATATATCGTTTTCCTTCACTCTCAGATCCATTCTCGCATAATTTCTAAGACCTAAAACCTCAAATGCCTTTAAAGCATAATCTTTGATCTTTCTCTCTAAATCTTCATCGATTTGTGCAGGACATACATATCTTGTATGATCACCATATTCGTGCTTGACTCTATAGGAATAGAACCTTTCCAACCCATCTGGCAACGTGGAGAAATCTATTTCTAAAATCGGCAGAACCTCACCTGCCAGTATACCCACGCTGAACTCTCTTCCATCTATGAATTGCTCCACAAGTGCCGGTTGTTTGAATCGTGTGTGTATATCTCTGACCTTTCTCACCAATGAATCATAATCTCGAACAACGGAATCCGCATCTAACCCTTTCGCACTCCCTTCACACGATGGTTTTACAATAGCTGGATAAAATTGAATCTCTGGCACTTGTTCTTTGATATCTACACTTATAAACGATGCTGTTGGTATACCATAGTATGAAAGAATTATCTTTGTTTTGACCTTGTCTATACAGATGGCATGCGCTTGTGAAGTAGAACCAGTGTACGGTATCTTCAGAAGTTCGAGTATTACTGGAACGTGAATTTGTTTTGAAGCAGTTGACAAATTAAAAACCGCATCGAACATAACTATTTTTTCAAAAAGATTATCCTCAAATGCAATCAGTTGCACTTGATATCTCTTCGAGAGTACATTATAAACCGATTGAATCATCAGTTCTCTTGCTTCATCGAGATTTGATTTGTCATACACCACAGCGACTTTCAATCGATTCAACCTCCTAAGATATGCTTCAATCTGTTTTTCTCTGAAATGATATTTCCATAATCGTCAACACATCTGCAAAGACCATCTATGATCTGAGTCTTCACCTGTCCTTTTGCTACAGAGAATCCTTTTAATGCCGGTGCATCGAGTATACCAATCTGCACAGACTTATACAAAACTTCGGGATCGAGTAAATCTTCATCTTTACCATCTTTTAAATCTTTTATCGCCTTTATAATCATCATCGCTTCATCCTTGATTCTGTCTTTTTCATCTCTGACCCATTTATCTTTTAATGGATCCGGCATACCTCTAATAGCGATATTTATAGACCGTTTTGACATCTTCACGCTTTCTATGATTTCTTTTGATGTAGCCCTTCTCATCGATTCACAATAAGCAACAACATGAATGATATGCGGTTCAATGTACCAGCCATAGAACATCGAAACACTGAGTTGTCCCATGGCTGCATAGGGATCGGCAGGCACCGACATTAAACCCGTTCTGATCATTCTGTAGACTCTAAAGCTGTCATCTTGAAGTGACTCAACTATCTCTTTTTTTGCAATCATCTTTGCAATATCACCCTTTGGAGAAAGTCCATTTGGAGTTTCGAGCATGAACTGTTGAACATAATCGCTCACTCCAAGCTTTTTTGCTGCGAAGGCTGCCAAATAAGCCGTAGCTACTTCCACTGCATCATGACACACCCTCAAAGCCCATTGATGTGAATCTGTGACTTCAACTGGTACACTGTTTTGCGCATTCCATTTGATTCCTTCGATATTTTCCTTGATCGCCTCCAGCAATGGTCTATTCGATCTCCTGTCCAAATCGCTGTACCACATGAGCGGTATGGCTGCCCAGGCATTGTTGATAGTCTCTTTCAAGAGTTTTGAGAATTCTACCATGTGGGTTGTGCCCGCATAACACCTGACTAAGGGATAATTGCCACGCCTTGTTGCTTGATACAATCTGACAAAGTCTTCACGAGTTCTTATTGGAACCCCACCAGCACCATCTTGTGAACGATCCATTTTCTCTGGTTCAAAAAAATACTGCTGACAATTTTGATCTGGTGCAATAGAAATAATGTCCAGGAGTTCTGATTCAGCGAGTTTTTCAATTTCTCTAATAGTTTCTTCAAGCGTCTGTAACCCTATGTGATGTCTGACCAGAGGAAATGGTGCTTTGAACTCTATTCTTTCTCTGAGAGTCTGTGGAAATCTTTGAAGATGTTTCTCTTCTCTTACCTTGCCCCTTAGAAACATAACTATCTCATCGAGTTCTTCTGTTCCATCGAAAGCTCTTTTGATAAAAGAAAATTGCCTTGCTTGTTGAGCTGTTTCAACAGTTCCACCAAACACATAAGTTTTCTCAGTGAGTTTGTGCTTGTTGATCAGATCTTCAAATTGGTTCAAGAGATTTTTCAGAGACTCCGCACCCAATCTGTAACTCATCGCTATTAGATCTGGATCATTTAGTTCTATCTGTTCAACGAGTCTTTCAACTGGTATTGCTGCACCAATATAAACCACTTCATAACCATTTTCTTTGGCGATCTTCAAAAAATTCAACAGACCAACGTTGTGAACACAGCTTCCTATGGAGGCACCTAAGATTTTCATTCACCCACCTCCATTATGCGTTTTATCTGTTCAACCGATTTTCCTTCAAGGTGGAGTCTTTCAAAATTTCTACCTTCTTTGAAAAAATCAGTTCCCATCATCAAAGAAGCAAGCTGAATTATTGAATCGATGATAGGAGTTTTCACATTCACAACTTTTGCAAAAGCAGAGATTGGGACAAGACTTGTAGGAACGTCTTCGAGAATATACCTGTTTTCTAAACTCGTGGGCGCTTGAATTCCTCTGTATCCTTCGTTGTTGTGTATCGCATCGTATAGATTTGAACCTCTCACATCGTACGCATAACTAAGCCACTGAACGGCCGTCATCGGTTCTATACCAAATTTTCTTGCAACTTGACAGCGCTCATCGTCGATTGCTTCGAGTACTTTTGCCACAGACTGACTGATACCCTCGAAATAGAATTCAAATTTTCCAAAAGTCGACTCTACCCATCCTGTGTTCAATATGATTGTTGCCGGATGAAAAACCGCACCGATGTTGTTAAAACTCGTGTATAGAGTATTTGGTGCGATCTCAAATTCTGTCATCACTTTTAAAAGAGTTTTTTCAAGATCACTATTTTTTCTGGACGGTAACGCGGCTACTGGTACGGCGTTCTTTATTCTGAATATTCGTACAACTCCTGGGTTTGATGCGCGTGATGCAAATACAAAAGTTTGTGCCTCTGCTATAACGATATCCTTTTTGACATTCTCTTCCTTTAATGTGTTGTAGAATTCAAGTGCACCCGCTGTTCTACCAGGATTTAAAACCACAATCTGTCCGTCTTCAAGATAGGGTGCCATTTTTTTGGCAATCTCTCTATGTGCAAAGGCAGGCAATACTACCATCAACAATTGACGATCTTTCATCGCTTCTTGAAGTTGTGTAGTTGCAAAGGAAATCTGTGCAACCGCATTGATCTCTCCTTCAACCTTGATTTTATTGGTCTTCATGATAGGTGCTATTCTCCACGCGCTACGATTGTACAAAGAAACATCAAAACCCTTTAAAGCGAGATATGCGGCCAATGCTTGTCCACCATTTCCAGCACCAATTACGCATATTTTCATTACAATACCTCCTATCCGTTGATCAAAATTCACGCGAATTTTAGAGCTTGAGAATACATCTTTTCTTTTATTTTATCATCATATTTCAAAAATGTCAAATCACGATTCTTCATTACACTGACCGTTTTGTATTAATATAACTTAATTATAGTTATCTTTATAAGGCATCATCTACCCTTAATATGTATAATTCAAATTGAGGTGAAGGTGATACACAAATCGGCTGTTTGCGTGCCAATCTTTTTCATTGATAATGAACCTTACCTGATTCTCATAAGAAGATCTCGAAAACTCAGGCGCCATCCGGGACAAATAAGCTTTCCCGGAGGTTTCATCGAAAAAGGCGAAAGTGCACTCCAAGCAGCAGTTAGAGAGATGCAAGAAGAAATAGGTGTAAAAGACAATTGCTTTGTTGTCCTTGGTAAATTGTCCTGTACAGTAACGGTAACCTCTTCTGTGGAGATAACACCATTTTTGGTTGTTATCAATTGTGGAGAATTTCATCTAAACAAAGATGAAGTTGAAGAGATATACTTTGTATCGCTCGAGTTGTTTAAAAACACAAAATGTGTCAAGATTGTAATGCCGAATGGTAATGTGACCTGTCGTTACTCTCTGCGTGAATTAGTCGTTTGGGGTGCTACAGCGAGAATCATAAATAAATCACTCTCACAAATAGAACAAATGTTAAAAGAGGTGAAAAAATGAATGATTTCATTGTCTGTAAAATCGAGAATCCTTTGAATTTTCTGCAAAAAGTTGGAGTTGATCCTGCATCGATACCGATCTTTGCAAGGAAAGGTTCCTTTGTGAGTCTTTTGATATACGATGTACCTGTCATTGCGGCAAATGTCATCAAGCAGGAAATGCTTGCGGCAGGAGCGGATGCAGCAGTTCACAAACACACCATTACGCACAAGGTTGAAAAAACAGATGTATTAACAATGGGCACATTGGGTCAACATCAAAAATTGATAGATAAACTCTCAAAAATGAATTACTGGGGCTTAAATGAGATTGCGAGACAGATCGAAGAATGTTTGTTCAAAGAACATATCAAACAAATTGAATTACCTTCAGGCAAAAAACTCGTTTTTGATAAGACACTTATCATGGGTATAGTGAATTTGACACCAGACTCATTCTATGAAAAAAGTAGGGTTGATAAAGACAAAGTCATCGATTCAGTTTCAAAGATGATCAATGAAAAAGTTGACATCATCGATGTAGGTGGAGAATCGACAAGACCTGGTTCTGAAAGAGTAACTGAACAAGAAGAGCTCGACAGAGTTATTCCAGCGATAGAACTCATCAAGAAAAACTTTGATGTAATAATCTCGGTGGACACCTACAAAGCCAACGTGGCAGAAGAAGCGTTGAAGATTGGGGCAGATATAGTCAATGACATAAGTGCACTCAAATTCGACGAAAGAATGGCACAAGTTGTGTCAAAATACAAACCTGCCGTGGTCTTGATGCACATGAAAGGTGAACCAAAGACGATGCAACAAAACCCATATTACGAAGATGTAGTAAAAGAACTGCTCCTATTTTTTCAAGAAAGGCTCCAATTCATGAAAAAACTGAATCTCGACGATAGAGTGATCATAGACCCAGGTATTGGTTTTGGAAAAAGACTACAGGACAATCTTGAAATCTTAAGAAGAATCGAGGAATTCAAAACTTTTAAAGTACCTATTTTGATTGGTGCATCGAGAAAATCCTTCATTGGAAGCCTCTTAGACGGCATTCCACCTGAAGAAAGGTTATATGGTACCTTGGCTGTCAGTGCGTATTGTGCAATGAAGGGTGTACATATCATAAGAGTACACGATATCTCGCCAAACCTTCATGTAACAAAGGTCATTTCACAGCTTTGTTGTCCCAAGTGAGTGATCAACATTTTGATTTTTTGACTGATACATAATCAAAAATATGCATTAATTCCCCTTATCAAAAGAATAATGTCATTTTGTTTACTGTTGTATATAAAATAACAATATTCAATATTACAATACCAACTTACTATTTTCTTCAACATATTAAGAAAATATAAATTAAATTGAATGTAATACAAAACCGTTCTAATATAAGTAAGAAATTTTTTCAAAGGCTGTGGAAAAAGTTATATTTTATCAGGAGATCATTCTATGGACAACAAAATCCTGTTCATAACTGCTAATCCAAATAAATACTGTGATTGTAATGATCTAAATGCCGAGAAATATCAGAACTTAGATATCGCCTTAGATAAAGACACCGCAATGAGGTTATTACTCAGAAATAGCACCTGTTATGAATCTATCTTGATAGATTGCGCGAGTTTTTCCTGCGAAGATCTTTCCGATTTTGTACGAACGGTTCGAGATAGAATTTCCCCGATTCACCCAAAGATTGTAACTATCAAAGCAAAACTACCCGAGAGAGAATTGATTTTACTTGGAGTAGATGAGATCATACAAAATTTCGATGCGAACCTTGCTGACCTGAAAAGCTATCCACGATTATTTGAAATTCCAACACTTGCATTCATAGAATTCTTGATGGATATCGTAAAAACAAAAGACAATTCTTTGTTTGATCATATGAGAAGAGTCAAGACATTCACAGCATTGATCGCAAGACTTTGCTACGAGAAAAATCTCATAGACCACGATACTTATGAAAATACGGTTCTTGCTTCTTTCTTCCATGATCTTGGAAAGATGTTCATCCCCGAAAGTATTTTGCACAAACCATCGAGATTGACACAAGAAGAATTTCAAGTGATGATGCGGCATACAACCCTTGGTGCAAATCTGTTTGAGAAGGCACTCCGATCAAATCCCAAAAATAATCTTTTGATCACGCTATTTCAGGTTTCGAAATATCACCACGAAAGATACGATGGCAAAGGTTATCCTTGTGGTTTGAGTGGCGAGCAGATACCCCTTCCTGCACGAATAGTTGCTATTGCCGACGTTTTCGAAGCTCTAATTGCCACCAGACCTTATCGCGATGCGCTCAGTCCTCAGCAAGCTGTTCAAATAATCAAAGAAGACGAAGGACATTTTGATCCAAATGTTCTTGAAATCTTTCTAAAAAATACCGATCTATTTGTGTAGTCTTTCAAAGATCTTTGTGCTCCAATTCTGTCAATTTTTGATTTAGTTGTTCGATTTCTTCGAGTATCTGCAGTATTTTCTGTTCCAAATTTTCTTTCTGTTCATTCAATTTGATGACCTTGTTATAGTCGCTGGTTGTGAAGAGTTTTTCTTCAATCTCAGACAACTCACAGCTGAGCGACCTCTCAAGAGCCTCCAATTCCTGCAATCTCGTCCTCATACCCTTGATCTGATTTCTCAACCTTTTTTTCTCGTCAAACCCGCTGTTGACTTTTTTGATCATCGTTTGACTTTTCTGTACTTTGAAAAACAAAGGTTCATCAACTTCTATTAATGAGCCATCTTTTATCGTCAAAAATCTATTACAAACATTTTTGATCAATTCAATATCATGAGAGACAATCAGCACATTTCCCTCATATTCCTTAAGGGCTTGTTCAAGTGCCTCAACGGCTGAAAGATCCATGTGGTTAGTTGGCTCATCCAGTATCAATAAATTCGGTCTTCTAAGGAGTATTTTTGCGATCGCGAGCATTTGCCTTTCACCACCACTTAAATCAGAAACATTTTTAAAAACATCCTCGCCCTTAAAACCAAATCTACCAAGATATGCCCTTATCACATAATCTGGTTGTTCAGATAATTCTTCAAATATTTCATCAAAAACACTGTTTTCTCGATCAAGTTGTTCAATAAACTGATCAACATATACAACTTTCACATTATGACCAATCTTGACCGTCCCTTGATAATCAATCTGCCCAGTTATGATCTTCAACAATGTCGTTTTCCCAGAACCGTTGGGTCCAATCAGAGCTATTTTGTCCTTTGCATACATCGTGAAGGTAACATCTTTGAGTAAAGAATTCCAAGAAATATTCTTGCATTCAAGCACAACATGTCCCGTGCTTTCTGGCAAAGGTATATGTATCGTTTTTTCCTGCTCTTCTAAATATTGTGTTGGCATATTTTCGAGTTCTTCAAGCATTCTATCAAGCATCTTTTGCCTACTTTTTGCTTGCTTAACTGCCTTATCTCTGCCCCATTTTTTGTACTGGTCGATTATCTTTTTCAATCTCTCTATTTCTTTCTGCATATTCGAGAGCTGCTTTTTTTGTGTCTCAATGATCAATTTTCTTTGCACGCGATAATTATCAAAGCTCATATCAAATACCCATATACGTTCATTGTTGATTTCCCAGAATTTATCACAGACATTGCGTAAGAAGTCCCTATCATGCGCTATAACGATATATCCTCCTCTAAAATTTTTCAAAAGATTCTTTAAATGTTCTATGCCTTCTATATCAAGGAAATTGGTTGGTTCATCCAACAAAAGAAAATCTGGCTCCTCGATGAAAAGTCTTCCCAACTGAAGTTTTGTCCTCTCTCCTCCACTGAAAGTAGAGATCGATCTGTGCCAATCCTCTTCTGAAAAACCAAAGCCTTTCAATATACTGCGAACATTTTTCTGCTTTTCTGGTGTGTCGGCTGCTTGTGAATAATATTCAAAAGGTGTTTGTGCATCAAAGGATCTGTATTGATCAAGGTAGGTGATTTTCCCATTCGTAGATATCTGCCCATCATAATCTTTAAACAACCCAGCTATGGCTCTCAAAAGCGTGGTCTTACCACTACCATTTTTCCCAATAAGACCTATCCGATCATTATCAAGCACAGATGCGTTGAAACCACAGAACAACGTTCTATCAGCAAAAGATACACAGAGATCTTTTATCGTTATCATCTACAGCGCTCCTTGATATGGCAAAATCATTTAGAATTATAGCATCTGATAGTCCAATGAACCCTCATGCTCGACATCGTCGACAAGCTCGACAAAATTTGGACAGCCTCAACAGTTGGAATATCAAGCATTTTTGATATACCTGAACTTTCCAGACATCATAATCAAGCTGTTTCTCTTGATCAAGATCTTCTTATTCAGTAATTGTTCAATAATGGAATACGCCGTTGTTCTTTTCATACCAGAGTCTCTAAGAACTTCAACTGCTTTGTCCCTGGGTCCCTCAAAATTTCTGAGTCTATCCAGAGCCAACTTCTGGTTGTCAGTTAGAAATAATTGATCAGCATAGTATTCTTTGATAATCTTATCTATCGTACTGAGTATGTGCTTTCTCTCCAGTTTTGTTTCATTTACATTTTCAAAAACCGTTTTGTTCATTATCCATATTGCGTCCCTCGGGTTTCCATCGGAAAAATCTGCGGCAATATCAAAGACATCGTTCTGAATGATCTCTATATAGTTAGAGAGTCTTTTTACAAGAAGTTCTTTTATATCACTTTTGTTCAAAGGACTGAGAAAAACAATGTCCTTGAAGATATTTTCAAGATTCCCAGATTCATTCCACCTGAGTCTATCAAGACCATATTCTCTATAGATACTATACGGCAGTGAAAGAATGACTACAAAATTATCAAAGATCAATTCCTTTTTAAGGCTGTCAAGAATTCTCAAAACATCCTCTTTTTTCTCCTTATCAAGTTCATCAACAATTAGTGCAAACTTTCCCTTTACATTAGTCACTAACTGGATCAACTCTCTTAGGCTCTCTTTCGCAGCATAGAAATTGAATCTTGGAATCTGATTTTTTTGAATGTTAAAATTTGCTGAAGCGACCATAGAAAATCCCAAGGAAAAACCTTTGATGATCGAGACCTCCTCACTTAAACGATTTGCTATCTCTTTCGCTTTTTGAGATATCTTGGGTTCATCTTCTAAAGATTTTGAAAGATTATAGACCAGGTCGTACAGAATACTCTCCATGGATTCTCTGAGCGAAATATTAATCATCCTTATAAAAACATCTTTTGCTCTAACAAAATTCAACACCGTCGATTTTCCAATTCCTGTTTCTCCTGCAACACCATATATGCCAAAAGGCTGGTATAAAGCGATCTTGTTCAAAGACTCGATTTCTCTCTCCCTGTTGACAAGATACCTTTGATCATGAAAATCAATTGGTTTGTCCATCAAATAGTTCAAAAGCTCACTCAATGGCATATCATTCACTCCATTCAGATAATTCATCGACATTGTCGACAAGCCCGACAAAATTTGGACAGCCTCGACAGTTGATCAATACTGAAAAAATTATATCACTTTCCATGGTATAGACCCGATGACCAACTCAAAAAGGATTTTCATAATAAATGTAGAAATCTTATATAAAGACGATAATAATCTTAGGAGTGTTGACAGTGGAAATATTTGAAAAAATTTTTCAATTGATTCAACTAAGCGAATTTTCAAAAGCAAGAGAATTAGCTCAGAATATATCAACTGATGTCGATAAAAAAAATACACTTGGAATAATATCTTTCTATGAAAGAAATATCGATGATGCTATAAAGTTTTTTGAAGAAGCATTGAAAATAGACCCAACACATTCAGATGTGCTCTTTAATTATTCAAAAGCGCTTTTCGAGAAGGAAGAATATTTTGAATCCTGGAGATATCTGACAAGGATATCAAAGAAAACATGGGAAGTTTACGATATGCTTGGTGATACTCAGCTAAAGCAAAATAACCCTGCCATGGCATTACACTATTATAAAAAAGCCTATGAAATGTCCAATATCAAAGAACTCAAAGAAAAATACGAGTCCATCAAAAAACAGAGCCTTAGAAATGAAAAACTCGCCATATTTTGTCTTCCTGGCTTGGACAATTTCATAAGAGATATCCCAGAGATCCTATCAAATATCTATGAAGTAAGACTTGTTGTAACAACAGACAGTAAGCAGATCGTTGAAGCTTATAACTGGGCAGATATCATTTGGTTAGAATGGGCAAATGAAATGGCGGTGGAGATAACGAATAAATTACAAAAGACAAACAAGTACATTGTTTGTCGACTTCATGGTTACGAATCTCTCAGAGAGGACTTATTAAAGTCTATAAATTGGCGTGTGATCGATGTGATGATTTTCGTTGCGGACAATGTACAAAAGAGTGCGTATGAAAACATGCCAAAATTGAGAGAAATACCCTATCAAATCATATACAACGGTATTGATCTAACCAAATTCAAATTTAAAAGGTATAACAAAGGAACGAATCTGGTCTTCGTCGGACATTTCAATTACAAAAAGAATCCAGTTTTAGCAGTTCAGATATTGAAAAAATTATGTGATCTGGACAAAAATTATAAATTGTTTTGGGCTGGTCAAATGCAAGATCAGAGAACCTTCAATTACGTGAATTACGTAATAGAGAAAATGGGAATAAAATCGAATTTTCAATTTGACGGTTTTCGGAAAGATATAGATCTTTATTTAGAAGACAAAAACATTTTTCTTTCAACAAGTATACACGAAGGTTATGGCGTCGCTATTCTTGAATCAATGGCAAAAGGTATCAAGCCAGTTATACATAATTTCTACGTTGCAGAAGAGTTCTATCCCAAAGAATATATCTTCAACACTATAGACGAAGCTATTCAGATGATAACAGGCGAGGACTACGATTCTGAGAAATATCGCTCATTCACCGAGAAAAACAGTTCGCTTGAGAGACAAATAAAGAAAATCGCAGAGATTTTGGAAGAGAAGAGAATTCATCTTGAATACAAATTTTCACCACATGCTTCATGTAACATCTTGAGAACTGATAATCTTTCACTTAAAGTTGTGGATCCAATTGAAACTGATATAATCGTGAGGTTGCAAACTTATGAAACGGATCTTGAATCTGGTTTGAAACGTATTAAAGCACCCATTAATCAAGTTGATCCAAATCTCTTAATTTCAGATGAAAACATCGAATATATGGTCGATTTTCTGGAAAAATTCATAAAACATGGTTTTGCATATCAGAGAACACTTTACTATGCATTTCTGAAAGATATGTATGAAAAATCCTTGTACAAAAAACCTCCAGAACAAATAATTGATGGATTTCTAAAACTCTATCAATCTATTAAAAATTCAAAGCAAATCTACAATCCAGTTGTCGCTTTTATTAATGAAGGACTAAAGGGGGTAAGTTTTCATACTGGTCAGAAAACAACTGTGGAAATACCTGAGGATGTATCTTTATTGGTAGTCAGTGGCAGGTATAGAGTAGCCATAGCAGTTTTTTTAGGTTTTGAAGTAGTACCCACTTACATTGCAAAAAATAGATTCAAGAGCAGTCCAAGTGAGATCTTTTCAATTCTTCCAATTTACTGGAAATACTATCTCCAGGAAAAAGAAAAAGAATATAAAAAATTGATAGAATCAACTTATGTTGGCTCATTTAAATCTGATTATCAATTACACATGGATCCAATGAAAAAGAAAATTGTAGCCGATTTCATTTTGAAAGTTAAGCCAAGAAAAATTATAGATATTGGATGTAATAAGGGCGAACTATCTTATGACTTTATGAAATACGGTATCGAAGTACTTGGAATAGACATATCATCAAGAGAATCATTGAATCTACCCGGTGACTATCCATTCGTTCAAATGAACATTGCCGAACAAGATTTTCCTTTCAATGCAGATGTGATACTTTTTTTAAGTGTTTATCATCACTTGGTATACAATTATGGATTAAAAAGAGCCGATGAAATCTTTTTCAGGCTATTGTCAAAAACAAAATACTTGATCTTTGATTCGGGACATTCTCAAGAAAGAGGTATCTACAGACAAAACTGGATAAACGAACTACGAAAATATTTTTCATCCGAAAAAGAACTGTTGGATCATTTTTCTATTCCATACGAAACTCTTGGTAAATGGAAAACACCTCAGGGTGATGAACGAACAATAGTCGTTTTCACAAATACTTCGTATGTTCGTCAATAAAATATTCTCCGATAAAAACTTTTCCTTTGCGGAGGTTTGAGTCACCAGTCTATTTTATTCCCTAAAGCCTTTTAATAATCCGTCGATATAAATAATGAACTCCCATAGGCGCCTGTGGGTTAAAGGTAACTGCCAGGAAGGCAGTACAAAAAACAAGGAGGTGTGGTTTAATGAGGATCAATCACAATATCAGTGCGTTGAATGCTTGGAGAAGCATGAGTGAAACTCAGTACACAATGAGCAAAACACTTGAGAAACTCTCTTCAGGTCTGAGAATCAACAGAGCAGGAGACGACGCAGCGGGTTTGGCAATCAGTGAAAAGATGCGCGGCCAGATCAAAGGTTTGGACATGGCTGTTAAGAACGCACAAGATGCAATATCACTGATCCAGACTGCAGAAGGTGCATTGACAGAAGTTCATTCAATACTCCAAAGAATGAGAGAACTCGCAGTTCAAGCAGCATCTGACACAAATACCAACGTCGATAGAAACCAAATACAGGCAGAGCTCGACCAACTCAGACAAGAAATCGATAGAATCGCAAGAACAACAGAATTCAACACCATGAAGCTGCTTGATGGAAAAATTGAAGGTTTCAGGCCGCAAGCAGATGTAAAAGTAGTTACAGGTGGAAATTTCAATCTTCAAGCAGTACAGTCTGGAGATTTGAGTGGAATTCAGTTAGCACAGACTGGAGCTATTACCAATGCTGCTGTGAATTTATCAATAAATGGAGTAAACCTTGGTAGTGTTTCGATTGATGTGAGCGGCCCGACAGTATCAATATTGGCTGGTGGAGAAACAATAGCCTCATTCACAGTAAGTGATGATGCCGCCAACATTAGTTTTTCAACCATAATAAGCGGCTTGAGATTTGATTTTGTAGTTTCTGATGCCAGCACTGGAGTTACAGTAGTTAATGCCTTAGTTAATTCTTTAAGGATATCGGTGGCAACCTCTGTAGCAATAAATTTTGCCGATGCAAACGAGGGCTCTTACGTTGTCGAGGTTGGTCAGTTCGCCGGAGCGGGTACAAGCGCCCTGGACGTCAGAATCAACTATTTCAATGAAACAGGGCTTGCATCTGCACCAATTGTCGATTTTGCACAAGGAAAAGCTGTATATGGAACAATATCTGGATCCATTACTTTCAATACTACCGATGATACTTTCGTATTCAATATAACTGCCGGTGAAAAAGGTACGATCTTCACATGGTCCACAAATGTGTATGACATCAACAGCTTTGGTGGAGCATTACCAGAAGAAGAGGTCGTCGATACAGGAGCCGTGAGAGCTGAAGAAAGGTGGTATCAAGACACCTCGCTGATCTTCCAAATCGGTGCTAACGAAGGTCACAACATGATCGCTGGTCTTGATGATATGAGAGCAGCTGCACTTGGTATCACACCAGAGTCACTCGTAGTCACAGATCAGAACAAGGCAGAAAGAACTATCATGGTGATCGATGCAGCAATTCACAAAGTCAGCAGCGCAAGAGCACAACTCGGTGCTGTACAAAACAGGTTGGAGCACACAATAAGCAACCTTGGAGTAGCAGAAGAAAACTTGACGGCAGCAGAATCTCGTATCAGAGACGCAGACATGGCAAAGGAAATGATGGCATTCACCAAACAACAGATACTGATCCAGTCGAGCATGGCGATGTTGGCTCAAGCGAACACTCAACCACAAACTGTATTACAGTTGATGAGATAATCTACCTGGTTCAATATTTAAAGGCGGGCAAGAGCCCGCCTTTTTTGTAGGTTCAAATCGATTTTCTTATATTGGTAAATACATGGTAAAACTGTTTAATGTATTGTACGAATACTCAATCTTTGCATGGTGTAGATCGGCAATTGCCTTGACCACGGCAAGACCAAGTCCAAGGCCATCGGCTTTCGCGTTTTTGGATCTGTAAAATCTCTCAAAGATCCTTTCTTTGTCTTCTTCACAAATTGGCTCTCCATAGTTTGAGACACTAAAAACTACAAAATCATTGTCCTTTGACAGACTCACCTTAACAGGTTTGTTTTCTTCAGAGTATTTACATGCATTTTCTATCAAATTGATAAAGGCATGGGAAAGAAGTCCCGGAACACACCTTGCCTTGATTTGAGCCGGCACATCCAAGATGAAGTCGGTCTTTGGAAATCTTTGCATGACCTGTTCCACGCTCTCTAAAACAACAACTGAAATATCTTCTTCCTGAAAACTATCTTCGCGCTGGTGCTGAGCTCGAGCTATGAGTAACAAAGATGATGTAATCTGAACCATAGTGTTGATGTTCTTCAACATCAGTACCAATTCATTTTTTATCTCCTGATTATTGACTTCTTTTAACATAACTTCTATCTGCGCCTTGACACTTGCGAGTGGATTTCTCAACTGGTGAGATAAGCTCGATGCGAATTCTCTGAGTTCTTCCATTGTGTTGTGAAGTCTTCTGAGCGCATCGTTTATCTGAAGTTGCAATACATGAGCTTCCTGACTCGTTGGTTGAATCTGTATTTGTCTTGCAAAACCTTTTGAAATATCGTCCATTTGTTTTCCTATCTCTTCGATTGGTTTAATCATTCTCTCTGTGAGATTCAAGCCAAACCGGTGTACAAGAAAACTCAACGATACAATCGCACTCGCCAACACTACCGCGAGTATTACAACCACCACAAAATGATCTTTTATATCTTTTGCAACTATCACTTTGTACGTTCCAGCTTGTGTTGCGTAAACTCTTTTGTACTTAATAGATGCAAAACCTTTGTGATCTACTGGAATCTCTTCTGAGACATTAAAACTCGCATAGGTTTTATCTTTCTCAAGAACCTGGAAAGAATAGTCTTTTTTTCCAAAGACCGCGACCAATTCACCAGAAGGGTTCTCCAAAAAATGTACAAGATCACTTGTGAACGCCAAAATTTCCTGGTCTATCTGCTTCATAGTGAGCCTTTCAACTGTGATCAAAAATGTCACTGCCATGGTGCACATCGAAATAACAAAGATGGAAAGATAATATCTTTCAATTACCTTCCTTAAAGACCGCATTTCAATCATTCCCTGTGAAATCTGTAACCAAGTCCCGCAACCGTTTCTATGTGCTTGTCATAGCCATAGGGTTTTAATTTGTTCCTCAAATAGAGCACATAGACATCTACCACATTACTTCTTATCTCTTTTTCATTTTCCCAGACTCTTTCTATTAATTCATCTCTTGAAAAAGTCAAATCAGGATTTCTCAAGAAAAGTTCAAGTAGATCAAATTCTCTCTTACTCAGTTTGACAATTTCGTCTTTGATTTTTACCTGCCTTGTTCTACTGTTCAATCTAAGGTCTTTAAAAACTACTTCTTCACCTTTTGTTAAATTGCTTCTTCTTATAAGGCTTTTGATCCTTGCAAGTAATTCGCGAAAATCAAAGGGTTTTGTTAGATAATCATCGGCACCGCTTGAGAGTCCTTTGACTTTATCATCCACGGCATCCAAGGCAGTTAACATCAAAACAGGGGTTTCAATCTGATTTTCTCTAAGTGTTTGAACAAATTCAAAACCATCAACACCTGGAAGCATCACATCCAAGACTATGCAATCATAACGATTTTCAAGAGCCATATCAAGACCTTCATCACCATCGGTTGATTCATCGACACTGTAACCTTCTTTTGTTAGAAATCTCACAACAGATCTGAGTAAATCTTGATTATCCTCAACAACAAGTATCTTCATCTTTTCTTATCACCACCCGACATCTTCAATTGCCCTTCTCTCTTTTGTGTCGAGAGTACTGCGGGCGTCTTTGTGCTGACATATGCAAGTTGTTCCTTTGATCCGACAAGCCATGTGCCCTCATCGTACAAAAAGGCAAAATAAATACCTTTACCTATTGAAACAAAAGCAAGTGAGATGGCATCTTTCAACGGTACAGTGTATGTGGGTGCCTGGTAAGTAACCTGCTGAGAAGAAAAGATCTTTCCAGTGTATGGATCAATTCTGATCTGGTTTTTCGTAGTCAAGACAACCCATATTGGTGAATTATTCACAAAATCAAGATAAGTGGCTATCACGTCTTTTTCTTTGGAGTTGTTTATGGCATCAAGAATAGATATCTTCAACGTATTCAAATCGAAGGTATTGTATAAATTATTGAGTTCGTTCACTCTTTTAATAACATTGGTGAGATCATTTTGCGCAATAAGGATGCTAACTACAATTAGTAACAACAAAACTACGGTCTTTCTCATTCGACCACCATCCATATAACTTTATCCAAGCAAGGTTAAAAAGTTATTAGATTTCTCTTATCTGAGTTAGTCCAAAAAGAGTATATCATTAAAGATCAAGTACGATATCTAACTTCTATACAAGTTAAAATATTTAAAAAATCATCTAATGGGTTATCTACTTATATGAAATTGTCTTCTTAAAATGGCTTTTCGTAGCTTATATTTCTAATCTTTTTTTAATAAATAGATAGTAGAGCACATCTTGGAGGTGAAATGATGAAGCAGTTATTCTTAGTGGTTATTGTATTATCTGTGCTTTTGATAACTGGCTGTATGAATCTTTCATCTTCAAAAGGTATGTTGACAGTCTATCTAACAGATGCTGTTCTACCAATAAGCGACGTACAGAGAATCGATGTGACAATCAACAAAATCTTGCTTATGAGTGATGCTGCATCGGTTGTAGTGACAGATGAAGCTACGACCGTCAACCTACTCGATTTGGTGGGTTCAGAAATAAGTTTTCCAACTCTTCAAACTTCGGGAACTTACACACAATTGAGATTAGAGATCGGCCAAGCAACGATAACTGTTAATAATTCGGAATATGAACTCAAGGTATCTTCCAATAGTTTGAAGTACCCATTCACAGAATCATTAGAGATTAACCAAGATACGATCCTGGTTCTGGATTTTGATCTCTCAAGACCTATAAAAGTCACAGGTAGCTGGGGCCAAGGACAAGGTACCCAACAAAGCAATAACACACAGTTTCACATGACTCCAGTGATTCATCTGAGACATGGTCAACTGTATGATATAACTGGTAAAGTAGTAGATAATAATTCTGGTGTAGCTCATGCACTTGTGGCTTTAACCAAAGATTCAACAGTGGTTGCTGCAACTTTCAGTCATGAAGATTCAAATAAATGGCAAAAAGGAGAATTCAAACTATCAAAAATCGAACCTGGAGAATATGAAATAAAGGTGTTCTTAAAAGAAACCTACGAATGTTGGGAAGATGAAGATATTGATCAATATATTTTGCAACACACACCAGACGCCACAAAAACTGTAAACCTTGAGTATGAAAATCTCGATGTAGGTGATATTTCTATTTCAAATCGAGTTTAGAAAATAAGATCAAATATTAAGGAGATTTGAAATGAATCATTTAGAAAAAATCTGTGATTTTATTTCATCTTTTGTGAACAAATATAATTACAAAGGTGTTGTAATAGGTATAAGCGGGGGAATAGATTCCACAGTTGTCGCATATCTTTGCGTGAAAGCCATTGGAAAAGACAGAGTCTTTGGTCTGATCTTACCTGAAAGGGATTCTTCAAAAGATTCCATAAAAGACGGTGTACTTGTTTGCAAAAGCCTGGAAATACCTTACAAAATCAAATCTATTACGCCAATTCTTAGAAAAATCGGTATTTACAAACTATTTCCTCCCGCTCTTATTTTTCCAAGATCGATCCAGGAAAAATACGTGCTTGGAAAATGGCAAAAATTGTCAAAAGACTCCTTCATAGATGATTTACTAAATCAAGGGAACGAAGAATTTCTCAAGGGTCTTGCTTACTATAGAATAAAACACAGAGTTAGAATGTGCAATTTATATTTTGAAGCGGAAAAAAGAAATTACGCAGTCGCAGGAACGACTAACAAGACAGAGATCTTAACGGGATTGTATGTGAAATGGGGCGATGATGCATCGGATTTTGAACCAATTGCACATCTTTATAAAACAGAGATCTATGAACTGGCAAAAGAACTGAAGGTACCAGAAAAGATTATCAAGAAAAAACCATCTCCAGATCTGATACCAGGTCTAACAGATGAATTTGTCTTTGAAATGAGTTATGAAAAATTAGACAGAATTCTAAAGAAAATAGAAAATAACTCAAAACTCGATGATGAAGATCCACAAAAGGTGCAGAGAGTCTTGAAGATAATCAAAGCAGCAGAAAAAAGAAAGATAAAAACAATTAAAATCACCGATGAATCCTGAGTTTGTGACGAATATAAAAGCAAAAAGCAAGCAAAAAAATCTGCTTTTTGCTCAAAGATTTTTTGATTTTTCAGCGATACCTAAGTGTAAAGTTCCCTGTTTAGTTTTTCTTTTCAGTTCTACTTCCTGGTTTTACAAGTTGTATCTTTTGTCTACACAATGGACAGTCATCTGGTTCGTAGATGGGTAATTCCAACTTCATCAGCGAATAAAACGGTACATCAAATGGCAATGGTTGTGTTGATCTGTCTATGATACTCGCTATACAGCAAATCTGTCCACCGTATTCTTTGACGACTTCTGCAACTTCAAGAACCGATTTCCCTGTGGTTGTAACATCTTCAACGATAGCCACTTTTTCATCTTTGTTGATGTGAAAATCTCTTCTCAATTTCATGATGCCATCTTCTCTCTCAGTGAACATTGCTCGTGCACCAAGATAGCGAGCAACAGCATAAGCAACAATAATTCCACCAAGTGCTGGTCCTATAACGACATCTGGTTTATGGTGTGATATTTTTTGTGCAATCATCTCACCAACTTTATCACCATATTCGGGTCTCTCGAAAATCTTTGCGCACTGCACGTATTTCGAAGAATGCTTACCTGAAGAAAGAAGAAAATGCCCTTCAAGTAACGCACCAACTCTGTAAAGTATCTCAAGCATGTAAAAACCTCCTTATCTGTTCCATTGTTGCTCTTGGATCTTCACTTTTATAAACTTCTCTTCCTATTACCGCAAAATCAGCAACTGTTTTTATATCTTCTAAACTCACCACATCTTTTTGATCATCTGCCTCTCTTTTCATTCTTACACCTGGAACCAGTATCTTTGTCGGTATCATCTCTCTTAAAGCTTTTGCCCACATACCAGGTAGGACAAAAGAACTTCCCAGATCTTTGAGAATCTTTATTTGATCCAGATAATCTTCAAGTTCGCCTTTTATCGATGTGAGCTTGATAACAGAAAAAATGAACTTATCAGTGCTTTCAATTGCCGCTTTAACTGAATCTTTACCTGCTACTGCATGAACTGTGAAACCTATGACACATGGATGATCCCACGATTTGATAGATCTCACCACCGTCGATGGAATATCGGTAAATTTGAGATCCACAATGACCTTGAGATTTCTTTTCTCAAATTCACCAAACACACCTTTGCCAAAAATCGCCACATTATGACCTATTTTGACATGTTCAAAGCTTCCATATTTTTCGATAAACCCAAATGGGTCCTCCATGTCCAAACTCAGCACAGGTATCATTCACAACACCTCCTGATGTACTTTGCGATTTTTTCAACTATCTGTGGATTTTTATAAATAGCCGTTCCAAGACTTATCGCATTGGCACCGACTTTGAAAAAATCATCTACATCTTTCTCATTTGTTATCCCACCAGAACCAATCACGTAAAGTTCAGGAACTTTGTTCTTAACTTCATAAACGGCCCTGAGCGCAATGGGTTTTAAAACAGGTCCTGAAATACCACCTTTGATCAATTTACCTTCTACAACTTCAAGTCCCCTGATCGTGTTGATGAGTACTATTCCATTCCAGCCATGATCTTTCACAATCTGAGCAACGTTTTCAACAAAATTACCTTCAACACCAACCTTGGCTATTAAAAAACCCTTCAAAACCTTTCTCAGATAGATCAACACCTCCTTGAAAGAAAAAAGATCAGAAAGAATATTTAGTCCACCATTCTTCACATTTGGACAGGAAAAATTGACTTCGATCGCTTCAAAGTATTTTTCATATGTTGCAATTTTTTGAGCCACCAACTTGTATTCTTCCGGATTGTCCCCACCAAGACTGAAGATTACCTTTACTTTTTCAAAAAGCTCTTCGTACTGATTTGCATTTAGATTTTCTATAAATGCATCTATCCCGATGTTTTCAAGACCTATGTTGTTTATCAAATAACTTTCAGTTGCAAAAAGTCTCGGTGGTGGATTCCCCTGTTTGGGAAACAATGTAACAGTCTTCAACGTGTAAGCACCTATGTATTTTGGATCGATCAACTTCAAGTATTCACCCATTCCACCTACACCAGATGCTATTACCAAAGGAGGATTTAATTCCATACAAGATCACCCCTGAAAACAGGACCATCGATACAAACATGCTTTATACCTTCCTTGGTTTGGATCGCGCATCCGCGACACGCACCTATTCCGCAAGCCATGTATTCATTGAAAGATAGATAAACCGGGGCTTTTTCACGTAGCAGGTTAAATGCCACTTTCTCCATCTGATCTGATCCGACAACGTAAAACCAATCATAACCATTCAAAGATTTGAGCAAGTTCACGAATTTTTCATTACCAAAGACAGTTTTGAATGGTATTTCCATCTGAAGTCTTTCGAGTGAACCTATGAAGACATCGCAACTATATCTTTGGTGAAGATCAAAAGCCATGGCGAGACATGCCGGTGTTGTTATCATCGCACCTTTTCCAGAAGGTGGAACAAAACCTCTTCCCAAAGGACCATGAGCTAAGAGCACATCTTGTTTGACTATGTACTGTGTTCCTTTACCGATTACCTGAATTCCTATTGCAAGATCGTCAAACCATTTTCCCAAAGCAAAAGGTTTTCTCACAACTGATGGTGTCTCGATCATGATGAATTGTGTTGGAGCAAAATCAATTTTTTCATTGAAAGTGATGATGAAACTATCTCGAGTTACTTCAAAGGTTTTTTTGACTGTCAAAGAGAAATTCTCCATCCCAGTACACCCACTTTCCCTTCAGTTTTACA
This sequence comes from Thermotoga profunda AZM34c06, assembly GCF_000828675.1. Taxonomy (NCBI): domain Bacteria; kingdom Thermotogati; phylum Thermotogota; class Thermotogae; order Thermotogales; family Thermotogaceae; genus Pseudothermotoga; species Pseudothermotoga profunda. The sequence continues at coordinate 2,032,364 of NZ_AP014510.1, forward strand.
CCAATTACCTTCCCTTTCAATTTGATGCCGTCAAAGACACTGTTCTTGCCCTTGCTGTGAAAGATTTTTACATCAACTGTGTACTCAGCTTTTGGATCGATCACGGTGATGTCATCAGTATCAAAGACAGCTCCAAGTCCCAAAACCTTTTTTGGAGCGATAGTCATTTTCTCGATAGTTTTCTCAAGATCTCCAGTCGCCGTATAGAAAGCACTAAAAGCTGTCTCAATGCCACTTGTTCCATATGGTGCTTTTTCAAAATCAGATGACTTTTCATCATGAGGCGCATGATCAGTTGCAAAGACGTCTATAATATTCTTCCTGACGGCGTTCAGCAAAGCTTGTCTATCTTTTTCTGTGCCAAATGGTGGGTTCACTTTGAAATTCGTGTTTCTGATGTCTTCCATGGTAAAGAAAAGATGATGCGGTGTTACTTCACAAGATATCTGCGCATAGCTTTTAAGATACTGAATCGTCTCGATAGAAGATTTTGTTGTGACATGTTGAATATGAAATTTCCTAAAGCCATACTCTAAACCAAACATCACATTTCGAAAGATACTAATGGCTTCGCTGTTGACAGGACGTTTTTGTATATCCAAGGAAGTGCCTTCATAGAAAACACCACCGACTTCATAGAATTGACTGTGATCCAAGAGCAGATTTGGTTTTTTATATCTGAAAGCTTTTAAAATTTTTTGTGTATCGTATTCTATTCCATCGTTTGAATAACATAGGATTTTCTCGCCGTCTGGTTCTAACTCACCAAAAAAAGAGCAAGTCCAGTAATAGTCAATTATCTTGTCTTTTGCAAGGTCAAGGTGCATTTTAAAGACATCTTGAGTCTCAATCGGTGGTTTTGTGTTTGGTTGAATCAAAACAGCTCCGAATCCCCCAGCGATCGCTGCCCTTTCAAGTGTGTCGTAATCTTCCTGCCCGCACAATCTCACATGGGTGTGCATATCAAAAAAGGCAGGGCATGCTACAAGACCATCTTTGGATATAGGTGTATCGATCTCTATATCCCGCCATTTTTGAATCACAGGATCATAGAACTTCAACATCCATCCCCCCAAAATCCAAAATAAAAGGGGCTTTTTCAAGCCCCTTTGAAAAACACCTATGGGTTAGAACTCTATTGAAGATCGTATTATCTTTTTGCCATGATAATATAACCATTCTCCTCACTCCTGGGGTTTTCAATTTAAGATTTTATCATTATCTTTTTTGCCTTTGTTTTTCTTTTAGGTAAATTTGGTTTCGCACTTGCTGCTTTAAAAAATCGCCATACGAATCTCTGAAAACAACTGACTATGATATAATGTAATTGCAAAATAATGTTTTTGATATTTTCTATGGCTATTGTATGGTGAGGCAAATTTCATCACAAGAGATTGAGAGAAGATCAATTTGCTGATTTCATGTTCCAAAAATAATCTGATTTGATTTTATTGGCAAGGAGGGATTGGTAATGAAGAAGTTTGTATCAATACTTTTCTTATTAGGAATCAGCATCTCAATTTTGGCAGTTTCAACAGGCCAGATCATGCTCTCAAAGAATGGTGTTGTTGCCGCCGCAAATCCTTACGCTGCTGCAGCAGGAGCAGAAATTTTGGAAAAGGGTGGTAATGCAGTAGATGCCGCAGTAGCAGTTGCTTTTGCATTAGGTGTTGTGGAACCATATGCAAGTGGTCTTGGTGGAGAAGGTGTTATGATCATTCATACATCTGATGGTCAAAATATAGCTATTGATTACAAATCTGTCGCTCCAATGGATCTCTCCAAGTATACAAAATCTCCAAGCAATTATTCGTCAGGACCACTTTCAGTTTGTGTTCCAGGAGTAGTTGATGGTTTGATTAAGGCACTTTCAGAGTGGGGAACAATGAATCTCAGCGAAGTCATGGAACCCGCAATTCGTTTGGCAAGAGAAGGTTTTGTTTTGAACGAAACTTATGTTGGTGTCTTATCTGATAATTATGAAAAACTTCTAAATGATCCTGGCGAAGGCGCCTTGGTATACTTAAAAGACAATCTTCTTTACGATCCAGGAGATTTATTCAAAAATCCCGTCTTGGCAGATACACTCGAATTGATTGCAAAAGAGGGTAGAGATGTTTTCTACAAGGGAGAAATAGCCGATAAGATAGTCAAATTTATGCAAGAGAATGGCGGAGCAATAACCAAACAAGATCTCGAACAATACCATGCAATTGTTAAAGAACCTATTATTGGAACTTATAGAGGATACAAAATAATCACTGCACCACAACCCGTTGGTGGCACTACTCTTGTTGAAATACTCAACATACTTGAAAGATTCAACATCTCTGATCTTTCATGGGACGATCCACTTTACATCCATTTACTCTCCGAGGCTTTATATCTGGCTACTATCGATATGAGGATTTACTGTGGTGACGATCCCAATGTTCCTGTCGAAGCTTTGATCAGCAAAGAATATGCAAAAAGCAGATTTGAAATGATACCCCTTTCAAAGGCGATAGCAAGATCAAGTAGTGCCGCCGAACGTCAGAAACTGGCTGGAGATCCTTTCAAATATCTTGACAACAAGAAGTTTTTTGACAAAATCTTGGAAGACCTTGGAGAGAAAGTAAAAATCGAGAGTCCATCGACAACTCACGCCAGTGTAGTCGATAAATGGGGAAATGCGGTCGCATTTACTCAAACACTCAGTTCTTTCTTTGGATCAGGTAACGTTGTACCTGGAACAGGTATAATTCTCAACAACGAGATGGCGAATTTCTCAACATCTGGGCCTAATGCACTTGCTCCAGGTAGAAGACCCCGCACCACAATAGCTCCCACAATCGTCTTGAGACCAAATGGAGATCTTTTAATGGTCGTTGGCACCCCTGGCGCATCAAGAATTCTTTCGACATTATCTCAAATGATAGTCAACGTTATAGATTTCGGCTATTCAATTGATCAGGCTATGAAGCTTCCGAAGTTCTGTTCATATGATACTTACACAGACTTAAAGATCGAAGGAGGATTCCCCGAAGAAACGATTAAAATTCTTGAAAAATATTATGGTTATAAACTCGAATTGTATCCCGAACTTGATCTTTTCTTCGGTGGTCCAAATTGTGTTTATAAACAAGAAGATGGTATTTACATAGGTGTCGGATCATTTAGAAGACAAGGTGCTGCAGCGGTACCAGAAAAGTGAGGGATAATCGTGAGAAAATATCTTTTGGCATTGTTAATTTTGCTGACCTTATCCATTACCTTTGCTCAAGAATTGGTCTTCCAACAACCAGTACTTATAACTTCTGCTGGTCAGAGCGCAGGTGTCACAATGATGAAGGTCTTGGCAACCAGAGCTAAACTCCAATTCAATTTCGATGCACTTGCTAAGCCAGAGGCATTGACTGGTAATTTTAAATCACTCATCATAGTTGTTGGAGCAAGTTCTAAAGGACTTGGTGCGGCGGGAATAGATATAGAGCAAGAAATTCAAAGAGTGACAGAACTTTTGAACAAAGCCAAAGAAATCGGCTTAAAGGTTATAGTAGCTCATATTGAAGGTCAATCAAGACGTGGAAAAACAAGCGACCAATTGAGTGAACTTGTTATACCGTTTGCCGATCTTGTGATTGTCACAAAAGCCGGAAACGAAGACAACTTCTTCACAAATCTTTGCGAAAAACAGCAAAAGAAATTAATCGTTGTCGAAACAACAAGTGCTGTCCAAAGTATCTTGGAGCAATATTTCAAGGCTGGTGAGTGATCGTGCTAAAAACAAATCTGACTGTTGTTCTCTTAGTAAGTGTTGCGATGCTCTGCATCGCAGCACCTCTTTTCCATGATGTGAGACCAGGCTATGGTGTAACCCAAATAAAGTGGTTGAGTGACTATCATCCTTCTTTGAGAGGTACTTGGGGCGATACAAGAATTTATATTCTTGAAGGTGAGGAACCTGGTGCGAATGTACTGTTGCTTTCAGGTACACACACAAATGAAATCGCTGGAATATTCACTTCCTTAGTTTTCATCGAAAAATCTCTGGTAAAAAAAGGCAGACTGTTTGTTGTGCCTTGGGCAAACAACAGCGCAGCCACCTGGGGAAGTGTTTCATATGATAAACCAGAAGAAACTATGACCTCTCCTGCTTACATAAACTTTGTAACACTCAGTGGCCCAAGAAACGTTGTTGTTGGCTCAAGAAGAACAAATCCATTTCATCAAGAGACTGATCCAGCTACTTACACTCACCTTTCTGGATTGGAATTCCCTGGATATGAAGCACGAAATCTGGACAGAGTTCATCCAGGCAGAGCCGATGGAACCTTAACAGAACAGATCAGTTTTGCTCTATTCGAGCTTGTTCGAAAGGAAAAAATAGACATGGTTGTCGATCTTCATGAAGCTGGAACTTCTTCAAGGCTTGCAAACATGTTGATATGTAACCCAAAGAACCTGGATATGGGTGCCATGGTTGTATTAGATCTTGAATTCGAAGGTTTTCAGATAAAACTTGAGCAATCAAGTGAGGAATTCAGAGGACTGAGCCACAGGGAATTTGGAGATCATACAGATGCACTTGCCTTCTTAATAGAAACGCCCAATCCTTCTCAGGACACAAATGCAAAATCTGCTTATACTTTGGACCACCCTGAATTCCCACTCTGGAAAAGAGTATATACGCACTTTAGGACTTTTCTGATGTTATGTGAATACTTGGACGACTTTATAGGACGTAGTATCATCTTTGAAGGACTCCCTGAGCGAGATACATTTGAAAACAATTTTTTCATGATCTATAACTGAATAAAGGAGAGGGCTCAACATTGGAAATTGTACTCTTTTTGATTATTATAACTGCCTTCTTGATCCTGACATTTTTGAAATTTCCAAAGGGAGTTTCTTTTTTACTGATTTCAACGATAGTACTACTGTTGAGTGAGAAAAAATTTGACATTCATGTTTTAATAGAAGGTGCCTTTGGCTATTTTGATGCCGTAATAACAGTACTATCAGCCATGATATTCGTTGTCGCAATAGAAAGGTCAGGATTGCTAAGTCATTTTGCGAATATTTTGACAAAAAAATTCTCTTCAAAGCCAAAGTTGCTCTTACTGTTCACTACACTTCTTGCCATGAGTGGAGGAATGATAACGGGTTCATCATCGGCTTGTATACTTACTACCGGTGCTGTGGCCTTCCCAATCCTCAAATCCATAGGTTTAAACAATAAAAAATCAGGAACTATCATAGCAATATCGTCAGTACTTGGTATGATCGCACCACCGGTGAATATCCAAGCTATGGTGATTTGTGAAGGAGTAGACATGCCTTATGTTGGATTCACCTATCCCCTACTTTGGCTCACAGTTCCAACGGCACTTTTGGTGTCTCTTACGATCGCAGGAAAAGACATCCAAAAACCAAAAATCAAAGAGAATATGCAATTCAAAACTAAAGATGTCATTCTATATCTTCCTTTAATGGTTCTTGTAGCTCTTTTGATCTTGGACAGTTTCGAAATTTTTCAGTTAGGTCTTGTATTGATTTTCTTTGTGAGTGCAATCATAGCTATTTTATGTGGAAAAAGAAAATCCAGTTTTGTTGAAGTTTCGTTGAATGCTATGGAACAATCTCTACCGATCTTGGCAATACTTGTTGGTGTTGGCATGTTGATTCAAGTAATGACCCTCAGTGGTGTTAGAGGATTAATAGTCGCAAGTATGCTTTTCTTCCCTTATAGCATATTGTTCTTGACATTAGGACTTGGGGTACCAATGTTTGGTGCAGTTTCATCCTATGGTGCTGCTTCTGTACTTGGAATACCATTTCTTCTGGCATTTCGTGGAGGTAATGACATTTTGATAACCTCTGCGATATCCTTGCTTGCAGGACTCGGTGACATGTTACCTCCGACGGCATTGGCAAGTACTGTGAGTGCTCAGATCGTGGGTTTAGATTCCTATGTCCAGATCCTTAAAAAATCAATTCCATTTATTATAGTAATTGGTGTGGTGTCTGTCATAGTAACAATGTATTCTTTCAAACTTGTTAAAGTGCTCAGTAATCCATGGTGGTTTTTGGGAATTGTTGGTGCAATATTTGTCGCTTGCATTTTTGACGATGTGATATTCAAAAGGAGGAAGTGATGCCTTGATTACCTATATCTACATAGCAATACTTATTTATTTTTCAATGATTTTGGTGAAATTGGTTTTGAAAAAACCAGACAACTGGAATTGGTTAATGGCCGCAATGGTCTTGACACCCTGGGCATTGAGAATATTCTTGATCAAGTGAGAGGTAGTTAGATGAGAATTACAAAGATTGTTCTGTTTTGTGCAATTACTGTATTCATGGTGCTTGGCTCTCTTGGTCCTTTCAAGTCTCATGACGACCTTGAGACCATAAGTCCTGGACCAGGTGTTACGCAGGTAAAGAAATTGAGCGATTACTTTCCTGAACTTCGTGGAACACCTGGTGATACAGATATCTACGTACTTGAGGGTAAGGAATCAGGTGGTTGTGTTTTAATCGTTGGCGGGACTCATCCGAATGAACCTGCAGGTTACTGCACAGCCAGGATTATTGTAGAGAATTTTTACGTAGAGAAAGGAAAAGTCATAGTCATACCAAGAGCAAATATCAGTGCTTTTTCACACACACAACCTCTGGAAGCCACACCTGGAAAGATACACTTCTCATGGAATAATAAAGAAATGATAATAACTATAGGTTCGAGATTAACAAATCCAATTCATCAATGGCCAGATCCAAGATTATACAAAACAACTGGTGGGCAGATTCTCAGTGGTTCTGAACGCCGCAATCTAAATAGGGCATATCCTGGAAATCCAAGAGGAACAATGACCGAAAAAATAGCATACGCAATTATGCAAGTTATACGTATAGAAAAACCTCAAATATCAATTGATCTGCACGAAGCAGCACCTGAATATACTACAGTAAATGCAATAGTAGCTCACGATCGTGCACTCGATATCGCTGTAGAAGCTGCCATGATGCTTGAGATGGATGGAATTGATATAAGTGTCGAAAGATCTCCCAGAGAATTTCACGGGTTATCCCATAGAGAATGGGGAGATAATTCAGAGACACTTGCCTTTTTGCTCGAAGTTGCTAACCCATCACAGGGAAGACTCAGGGGAAAAACCAACGAAAGACTGGTTATAACAGGATTCGATGAGTATTATTTGAAGGCGGCGAAAGCAGGTAGACTCAACGTTCCATACGATGAGAAAGGTCTTCCTCTTAACTTAAGAATAAAGAGACATTTGAAAACAATTTTGATGATCATTGACACCTTCAACACATATAACCACGAAAATTCAATAGTACTGACCGACCCTTCAGGAGCCTCATTTTGACTTAGCGCGCTTTGACAAATTGCTTTATCAGGTTTTTGCATCTTTTTTCTGAAGCCTTTGGCAAAGGTATAGGATCCCATAACAAACCATATTTTGTGGTCAATTTTTTCATATTGAGCAAACTCAAAACAGGTACATTATTGTTAATCATCAATCCTATCATTGATTCATTGTCCAGAGTTCCCTTATCAGTTATCAAACCAACTTGCATTGCCGCAGTGGCGGATCTACCGAGATTGATCAAACTTCCACCGATATTCACAAATGCAGCTATCCGTTCATCGCAATTGCTTATGTAGACTTGGTAAAACCACCAAAGATCGTGCTCGAAAGATTCTCCTTCGCGAAATACAAAATCGTATTCACTTGCTTTGCGTTTCAATTTATCCCGAATTTCCTCGGAAAATTCACTTCCTTTGTTGTCCGAACCACCGTAGGAGAATAACAGTGGCCTTTCGAATCCAATTTCCACCAGCCAATTGAAAAGATCAAGAACGGTAAAATCAATTTGATTTGCTCCCCATTGTGATGCTCCTATTGAGCAGATCACCAATGGTCTGGCTCCTATTGCTTTGCATGCACTCAGTGTAGCAACTATAAGACCGGGAAAAGAACCAGATGCACCAACTGCTACGCAATCTCCTTTTTTAACACCGATTTTGATCAACAAATAAGAGATCAAAACAGCCATATCGGGATTTGTCGTAGTCCTCTTTGATTCAAGGTCACCTGCTGTCGTTGTAAGTTCTGTAAGTTCTTCACCTATCAAACCTGTCCTGTTCGGATCAATCAAAGGATCAATCTGGTTTGATCTTCTTTGACTTATTGCATCTATTGCTTCCTCCATGATCAATGATGCTCTGTAAAGTTCATCAAAATGAGAATATAAATCAAAAGGTATGAACAACCAGAGCAAGTATAATATCACAGCAGTAATGAACCAAATAAGAACCTTTTTCATAATACCAGCATGACCACCAATCTTATAGTTACAGAGACCGCACACACAGAAATGAGAGTTATGAAAATGCCTTGACGTTCCATAGTATTTGCTAACAATCCTGGTATAACCCAACCAATAGTTTGTAGTTCAATCGGTTGTAGACCAGCTAAAGGAACAAATTTTCTAAAAAGCAATGTAAAGAAGGTAGACAAAAGTATCATCAATATGAAACGCCTTCTTGTGTACAAAAATAAATGCCTACGTAGTACTTTGTAAACTAAAAGGCAAGCAAATGAAATCAATGTTGTACACAGTATTCTATATGGCTGATCTACGTAAAAAGAGAGCCAGACCGGCACAATAATTCCACCAGGATAAAGACCTGTTAATTCCACAAAAAAAGTTGAAATGAGAATACCTATAGCTGCGATTTCAAACATCTTTCACTCTCCTGCCATTGATCAATTAGCTTCAATCCCGTATCTGCAATATTGCCAAATCCAAAAACAATTGTTCCTGATTCAAGTTTGTTGATTTCGGTCAAGACACTTTCTATTTTCATAGGCAGGCACTTTGAGTTTCCAAGCCTTCTTACAAATAATACATTGTCCGGTCCTGTCACGTAAAGCCTCTCAAAGGGGAACCATGTTTTAAGCTGCCTTAGCCACTGTGCTGTTCTATCGACTCTATCAGGTCTAAGATTCAAAACACCAACGAATTTTGGATCTACCAATCCATTTTGTATTAAAAATTGCTTTGCTTTTTCAAAAACCTTGATGGTAGAATCAGGATCATTTGCAGCAAAACCATTTATAGCGATTACACCATTATTAATTCTCCAACATCTAAGTGCTCCTATATCACCTGGTACATCTGTAAAAATCTTTGTGATCTTTTCCTTCTGTAATCCTATAAATTCACAAACAGCAGAAGCTAATATGAGGTTCTCGTCAAACTCAAGATAATCACCTGGCTTGATTATTTGTTCATGTGGTTCAATTTCAATTACGGTACATTCCTTCTTTCTCAGTATTTCTAATGATGATCTATCGAGATTTCCCTTCGTGGTTATCACTGTTGAACCATAATTACATGCTGAAACAATGTTTTTCCTAACTTCTTTAATACTATTACCAAGTTCTTCTACATGATCAACTGTAATGCGGGCTATAACTACAATATGTGGTTTCAAAATATTTTGTATCTCACACCGAAGAATCTCTGGATTCACACTCATCGTTTCACAGACAAAACCCTCAACAGCTAAACGATTTGCAGTCTTCAAGAACACTCTGATTTGCTCAGTAACTAAAGGTTTTCTTTTTCTTTCGATGATTTTTTCTTCGCCATCAGGATAAATAAGTACAGGTTTTGATCCAGTAACTTTCCCCAAAACCTTCATTCCATTTTGTCTAAGAGCAAATGTTATAAGCCTTGTGACACTTGATTTACCACGTACACCCGTCACGGCGATTCTTAATCTTATTGAATTTCGCTTTAAATGAGCGTATATTGCTTCAAACATAAGAAAAGTCACGAATATCAGAAGACAGGCTAAGACAACCATCATATTCGATCTCCTCACAAATAAAAGCACCTTTACAAACCCGGATCTCACGCATCGACCAATGCTCCTAAGAATTGGCTCTTGTACAATTGTGCATAGAATCCGTTTTTCTCGAGCAATTCTTTGTGCGTGCCTTTCTCTATGATTTTACCTTCATTCATTACCAGAATCAAATCGGCATTCCTTATCGTTGAAAGTCTATGTGCTATGATGAAGCTCGTTCGACCTTTCATGAGATCGTCCATCGCTTTTTGAATGTAAATCTCTGTTAGGGTGTCTACATTACTGGTTGCTTCGTCCAAGATAAGGATATCGGGATCTGATAAAAATGCCCTTGCTATTGTTATCAGTTGCTTTTCGCCGTAAGATATATTGGTTGCCTCCTCATTTATCATCGTCTCATACCCATCAGGTAAAGCCATTATGAAATGATGTGCTTGTGCCATCTTTGCTGCCTTTATTATTTCGTCTTCTGTGGCATTTTCTTTTCCATAGGCGATATTTTCTCTTATCGTGCCATTGAACAACCAAGTGTCTTGAAGTACCATTCCAAAAGATTTTCTCAAATTATTCTTGTGAATATCTCTTATATCTATTCCATCGAGTTTTATACTACCGTTTTGTATCTCGTAGAATCTCATCAATAGATTCACCAGTGTAGTCTTTCCGGCACCCGTTGGACCGACGATCGCTATTCTCTGCCCACTTTTGACTTCTATGTTTAAATCTTCTATCAAAGGTTTTTCTGGAACATAACTGAAATAGACTTTTTCAAAATTGATTTCTCCTTTTACTCTTTCCAATTTAACTGCTTCTGGTTTCTCGGGTCTTTCTTCTGGCTCGTCTAATACCTCAAAAACTCTCTCGGCAGCGGCAATGGTAGATTGAATAAGATTGGCTATATTTGATATCTGCACGATGGGTTGTGTGAATTGCTGTGAATATTGGATAAATGCCTGGACATCACCTATCGTTATGGCTCTTTTTGTGACAAGGATTCCACCAACCACAGAGACTATTACATATCCAAGGTTACCTATGAATCTCATCAATGGCATGATCATACCAGACAAAAACTGTGCCTTATAACTTGCGTCATACAATTGCTTGTTGATGTCTTCAAATTTTTCGATCGAATCTTTTTCTCTAAGATAAGCCTTGACAACTACATGCCCTCCGTAGGTCTCTTCGGTATGTCCACTGATTTCACCAAGGCGTTTTTGCTGTCTGATGAAATACCTCTGGGAATATTTTGCGATGAAAGCTGTTGCAGCTATACTCAATGGCAGAGTGAGTGCGGTCACACCAGTTAAAAGTGGGCTTATCGTTAACATCATGATCAAAACACCAACGATCGAGATGATACCTGATACAAACTGAACTAAACTCTGCTGCAAGGTATTACTTATGAGATCAACATCGTTTATCACGCGGCTGAGAATCTCTCCATGAGTCTTTGAGTCGTAGAATTTCAATGGTAATCTGGATAGTTTTTCAGATATATCTTTTCTCATCTTCATGACAATCTTTTGTGAAACACCTGCCATTACATATTGTTGAATATAATTGAGCAATGCACTGATAATGTACAAAATACTAACCTGAATCAAGATCCTTGCAACGTAAGAGAAATTTATACCTGCATTTGGCAAACGAAGCATCTTTGCCATAATTCCACGAAAGATCTCTGTAGTCGCCTTACCCAATATCTTTGGAGCTATTATCGTCAGAACAGTTGCCGTAATAGTTATAGCCAAAACAATAACTATCGGAACAAAGTATGGCTTTAGATAGGTGATCAATCTTCTCAAAGTTCCTTTGAAATCCTTTGCCTTTTCTGCTGGTCTTGCGAACATCGGTCCGCCTGGTCTTGGTCCTCTGTCTGGCATTGGTCTGAATTGAGGGGTAGTTCTTTTTTCATCTGCCATTGAGCTCACCTCCAACCGCTTCTTCTTCTGAGATCTGTGAGAGTACTATTTCTCTGTATACCTCATTTGTCTGCATGAGTTCTTTATGAGTTCCTATTCCTCTTATTTTTCCATCCTTCAGGACTATGATCTGGTCGGCATGCATGATCGTTGCAACCCTCTGGGCAACTATGATCACAGTGGCATCTTTCGTCTCTTTGAATAATCTTGTTCTTACACGTGCATCCGTCTTGAAGTCAAGAGCAGAAAAGGTATCATCAAAAAGATAAATCTTTGGCTTTGCTGCAATTGCACGAGCTATAGATATTCTTTGTTTTTGTCCACCAGAGAGATTAGTTCCACCTTGTGCGATAGTTGTATTTAAACCATCTGGCATCTTTTGAGCAAATTCATTTACCTGTGCTATTTCGGCGGCATTGAATATATCTTCGTTTGTCAATTGATTTCTACCAAACCTTATATTGTCTGCTATAGTCCCAGAAAAAATTATCGCCTTTTGTGGAGCATAACCTATCATATTTCGCAATTTTTCCAGTGGAATTCGACGCACATCAACACCATCTATCTTTACACTGCCTTCTGTAACATCGTAGAATCTCAAAATCAAATTCAACATCGTTGTCTTTCCAGAGCCAGTGCTACCAATGATCGCGGTCACTTTCCCAGGTTCAGCCTTAAAAGAAATGTCCTGCAGGGCTGTTTCCTTGGCCCCTGGATAATGAAATGTCACATTTTCAAACTCAATTACACCTTTGCCTTCTGGTATAACAGGGTTCTCTGGTTCTTTGACAGTTGGTTCTGTTTGCAATACTTCAACAGCTCTCTGTGCAGAAACAGAAGCACGTGGTAAAAACACAAAGATCATGGAAATCATGACAAAGGAAAAGAGAATTTGCATCACATATTGCATAACTGCCATCATCGAACCAACTTGAAGTTTTCCAAGATCTATTTGTTTAGCACCAAACCAGATCAATGCAATAACTGTGAAATTCATTACGATCATCATTATTGGAAAAATGATGGCTCCTATCCTGTTGACCTTCAAAGCAGTTTGTGTCAAATCTTCATTTGCTTGTTCAAATCTGTTTTTCTCATATTCTTCTTTGTTAAAAGCTCTGATAACTCTAATACCTGTGACTCTCTCTCTGAGCACGAGATTTAATCTGTCTATCTTTTTTTGCATACTCTTAAACAATGGCATAGTTTTACTGAATATGAAGTACATCGCAACCAGAGCTATGGGTACAGTTATGAGCAAAATCATTGTGAGTTTTGCATCTTTTGATATTGCCATGATTATACTGCCAATGGCAACTATTGGCGCTCTTATGACCATTCTCTGTATCATAACTAATGCTTGCTGTATTTGAGTTATGTCATTTGTCGTTCTTGTGATCAGAGATGCTGTGCTGAATCTATCAATCTCGGCAAGTGAAAAACTTTGAATCTTCCTGTAAAGATCATTCCGCAGATCTCTACCCGCTGCCATAGCAGCCTTAGCTGATGTCAAACTCATCAAGATTATTGCTAATACCTGAACTAATGATACGAGTAACATCTTTCCACCGACTTGCCATATATAATCGATATTACCTTTTGTGATCCCTTTGTCTACAATTTGGGACATGAGATCTGGCAGATACAAAGTCACATAAGAATCAACAATCACGAGCGCAACAGTTATAATTACCAACCAAAAATAAGGCTTGAGATACCTGAAAACCTTAAACACTGCGATCACCCCTTAGATGTTTTTTTAAATTGACTATCATCCTGTCCAAAAATTGTTTGAGTTGATTTTTTTCATCTTCGGAGAATCCTTGCATAGCTATCTTTTCTATCTCCTGCATTTGCTCTTGTAAAAATTTATGGGAGCCCTTACCTTTTTTCGTCAAAAAAACTCGCTGAAGTCTTCTATCGTTCGCATCTTGTTGCCTTTCTATAAGGCCTGCTTTTTCCATTCTTCTTAACATGATGGCAACTGTCGCTGGTCTTAAATTGAGCTTCTCCGCAATTTGGTTTTGCGTAATACCTTCGTTTTTTCCTATGATCATGAGCATGGGCGGTTGACCTGGATGTATACCAAGATCTTCCAATTGTTCATGAACAAGGTGAAAATGCAACCTTTGTACAATGAGAAACCGCTTAAAAACGTAATCTTCGTTCATACTATCACTCCTTAATTTGACGTCTAATAATTAGATGTCTATATATTATCACTGACAAAATCAAACGTCAATTAAGAAATTTCTACATCATGGTTGTATAATGATTTCAGGTGATCAGATGATAGATTTTCTTGGCAAAACCATCGAGTGTAGTTGTGGTAAATTACATGAAGTTCCAAATATAGAGATAATTTGTGAGGACTCAGTCTCTCAAAGACTATCCGAGTTCTTTGAAGATGCTTTTTTTCTTGCCGATGAAAATACAATTTCTCTTGTCAGGAGTCTTGAAGGAAAAACCATCAAGTTGAGAGATCCACAAAGAGTTACCGCTACAATGGAAAACGTTCAAAAGATTCGAAGCTTTTTAAAAAACAAAGATTGCCGAGAAATTGTATCGGTGGGTTCAGGAAGCCTGACGGACATAGCAAAATACACAGCTTACTTGACAGACAGAGAGTTCTCGGCTTTTCCCACTGCTCCATCGGTAGATGGTTATACTTCATCTGTGGCTCCACTGATCGTTAGAGGCGTGAAAAAAACTCTGACAGCAAAGGTCCCGAGAAAGATTATTATCGATCCGGAAGTGATTGTAAATTCTCCAATTGATCTTATCAGAGCTGGTATAGGAGATATTTCATCAAAAATCATTGCAAGATTGGATTGGATTTTGTCTAATCTTCTCACAAATGAGTACATCTGCGATTTTGTCTGGGATGACATGAAAGGACTCTTAAAGGTTGTCTTGACGGACACAAGAAAGATTCTCCAAAGAGATAGATCGAGCATATTGAACTTGATGAAGATTCAGCTGATATCTGGTTTAAACATAACAATCATTGGTAATTCACGACCGGCTTCAGGAGCAGAACATTTAATCTCTCATGTGATTGAAATGTATCAAGAACATAGAGGACAATTACCATTATTCCATGGGCTTCAGGTTGCTATGGGGACCTACATAACCATGAAGGCGTACGAAGCGTTTTTTCAAGATATTCATTTTGCAAAAAGTCACATTTCACTCGAAGACAAAGAAAAATTGTTAATAGATTTCTTTGGAGAGAAAGTCACCAGCGAACTTCAGAAAATCTATTTACACAAAAGAAAAATTGAAAAGGTAGATATAAAAAGTATTCAAAAAATTCTGGAGCCAATTTACTTGCAGTATCATTCCATCTTGGAAGCATCTTTGTTTGATATGGGGGTTGGAGAACTTTTTTCAAAATATGATAAAAATTTCATCAAGAATGTGATTATCATCTCGACCACAATAAGAGATCGTTATACAATTCTTGATTTGTTCGATCAACTCGGAATCCTTAAAGACTTCTGCGATTGGTTCATGGAACATATGACGGAGGTGAAAGAGTGAATACTTTGAGAATAGCACTTGCACAGATCAACACTATTGTGGGTGATATAGAGGGTAATACAAAAAAAATCATCGAGAAAATCGAACTGGCAAAACAAATGGGTGTAGATATAGTTGCATTTCCTGAATTGTCATTGACAGGTTATCCACCTGAGGACTTACTTTTTAAACCTCACTTTGTTGCAAAAAATAAAGAAGCAGTGAATGAACTTGCCAAATATGTGACAAAGTCATTGATAGCAGTTGTCGGTTTTGTCGATGAAGATAGCGATATATACAACGCAGCTGCGGTAATCAACGACGGGAAGATCGTTGCCATATATCATAAAAATTACCTACCAAATTACGGAGTCTTTGATGAATTTCGTTATTTTCAACGAGGAGATAAAGCACTGGTAGTCGTCTCAAATGATGTTCGTGTCGGTATCACAATCTGTGAAGACATCTGGTATCCTGGTGGTCCTGCTCGCCTTGAAACTCTGATAGGTGATGCACAAGTTCTTATAAATATATCTTCTTCACCATACCATTCTGGCAAACTGACTTGGAGAGAAAGAATGCTTTCTGTCCGTGCAAACGACAACCTTGCCGTCGTTGCATATGTGAACCTCGTTGGTGGACAAGATGAACTTGTCTTTGATGGAGCGAGTTTAATCGTGAATGAACAAGGTGAAGTGATCGCCAGGGCTAAACAGTTTGAAGAAGATTTTTTAGTTGCAGATCTCGATTTGAATAATATCGAAAGATCAAGATTGCGCGATCCTCGCCGAAGACAGGATAAGAAAGCACTCGGGCAAGAAATTTTTGAGAAAGTACAGATTGTGAATATCACCTGCGAAAGGACAAGATCAAAACCTTATATTGAAAAACGTGTGGAGAAACACCTTGATTCTGTGGCTGAAGTTTACCAAGCTTTGGTCGTTGGAACACGTGATTACTTGCGAAAGAACAAAATGACAGATGCTGTGATTGGACTCAGTGGTGGTATGGATAGCTCACTTGTCTGTTGCATAGCAGTGGACGCACTTGGATCAGAACATGTAACGGGCGTTCTAATGCCAGGTCCTTATTCTTCAGATCACAGCCTTGAAGATGCGCGAATATTGGCAGAGAATCTTGGAATAAAATACCTGATCATTCCCATAAATGATGTTTTTCAAAGCTTTTTAAGTTGTTTGAAGCCTGTGTTCAAAGACCTTCCCTTTGATATCACCGAAGAAAATCTGCAAGCGCGTATTCGTGGAATGATATTGATGGCTCTTTCAAACAAATTCGGCTGGCTTGTACTCACAACGGGAAACAAGAGTGAAAGTAGTACTGGTTATTGCACTCTGTACGGCGATACTGCAGGGGGATTCGCGGTTATAAAAGATGTCTACAAGACCTTTGTTTATGAATTAGGCGAATATGTCAACAAAAAATATGGAAGAGAAATTATACCACGCAGAGTATTTGAAAAAGCGCCAAGTGCTGAACTCAAACCAAATCAAACCGACCAAGATAAATTACCACCATATCCCCTTCTGGACTGTATACTCAAAGCCTACGTTGAAGAAGATCGCAGTGTGGCAGATATTATTTCAATGGGATACGATGAATTAACCGTTCGAAAAGTCGCTTGGATGGTCGATAGCAGTGAATATAAACGCCGCCAGCTCGCTCCGGGGCCGAAGATAACTCATCGAGCCTTTGGCAAAGACAGACGCCTCCCGATAACAAATTATTTCAGAGAATGGGAAAACAAAAAATAAAAATTGGGCGACCTCTGTCGCCCAATTTACTCAAGCAGTCTTAGATGTGAAATTGAAATTTTTGACCTTGATAAACGGAGCTACCGTTGGAAAATATTCACCACTGGTTGATTCGGTTTCTTTTGAAATTGCTTCGATATTTTTGGTGAATTCAAAGAATTTCACATTGAACCTCATATTCTTGATAGCTCTTGTGAGTTGTCCATTTTCAATCAGAAAAGTGCCATCTCGTGTCATACCTGTGAACATCGCTTCGTAAGGATCTACGACGTTCATATAATGAAATCTGTTAATGTAGATACCACTTTTGGTCTCTGAGATGATTTTATCAACGGGTGTATTTCCACCTTCAATGACAAGATTGGCTGGTATTGCAAAGTCAAGATCTTCAAGTGAAATTGTGTGACCTGTTGGCTTTTTACCGAATCTCAAAGCGGCACCATGTGAATAGAAAATATTTTTGAAGACACCATTTTCTATTATCGGTGTTTTTTCACGTTTTTTTCCGCAAACATCATATGTCAGTGGTATCTGCATTTGGTGATTTGGATCATCGTATACATTGAGATTGTCAGGACCAATCCTTTGCCCAAGAAATCTCACCGATGGACTCATCTTCAGTTCATGCATATATCCATTAGTGCATACATAAGAAAAGTAAAAGAACAACTCACTGACTGCCTCTGGTCCTAATATCACTGTATACAAACCTGGATCGATTTCTAATAGATTGTTAGACTTCTTTGCGAACTCAATAGCTCTATGGATTTTCTTATCAACATCCAGATCTTTGTAACCCTTTGCTGTTGAAGAAACATAACCACTACCAGAATCACTCAGTGCCACGAAATTGAAACTCGCGCTGGAATATGCTTGATATACAAACATACCATTTGAAGATATAACTGCATTTTCAGAAATATTGTCACTCACATAACCAAAAGCCTGAACATCCTTACCAGATGCCTTGAGAATCTTATCAAAAATCTGAGCTCTATCTTCGGCTGACGCATTTTTCACAGAATCGCAGATATTTTCAACGGGATATCCGACAGAAACATCTGGGAGTTTGAATTCGTAATCCAAAGGAGTTGAATTTTCAAGCATCTGCTCGAGTTTTTTCCTGGTTTCTTTTAATCCATTTATAGACAGATCATTTGTCGTGGCAACCGCTATTTTGTTATCTCTTGTAGCCAGGACGCTAATAAGACTCTTTTTCTCAAAGACGTTCTGGTGGATTTCGCTGTTGGCAAACCTGGTCAACGCGCCTTCACTATTCGAGACCACACTTAAGAATTTCATACCCATGAAATGTTCATTCATCAATCTAAAGAGATTTCTATAAAAATTTTCACCTTTCACTTTCGAACACCTACCTTTATGCCTCTGAATCTTGCTGGAGCTGTACCATGCCCCACATACATCACCTGCATTGGTTGACCTTTACCACAGTTTGGAACACCCCACACATGCCAGTAATTTTCATTTGCTATGCCATCACATTTGTTCCAGAATTTTGGTGTTATGTCAAAATATACCGGATTTTTGAACACCTTTCCCGTTAATTTCCCATTCTTTATTTCATATGCAATCTCTGTGGCAAACTGGAAATTCAATCTCAGATCGTCTATTGACCAACTCTTGTTTGTATCGAGTAAGAAACCATAATCTATACCGGATATCAGTTCATCCAAAGTGAACTTACCAGGTAAAAGATTTATATTCGTCATCCTTATTATTGGAAGGTGAGACCAACTGTCTGCCCTTGCTGCACCATTTGATCTCAGACCCAATTCCGCTGCAGTTTGTCTGTTCATTAAATAACCAACAAACAAACCATTTTTGACTATAAAGGTCCTCTGTGCTTGTACTCCTTCATCATCATAACCAAAACTTCCAAGTCCTCCAGGAATTGTGGCATCTGCTGTGATAGTAACATGCTCACTACCGTACTTGAGATTGTTGAGTTTGTCCAAGCTCAGAAAACTTCCACCTGCGAAACTCAACTCAGATCCCATCACCCTGTCAAGCTCTATTGGATGACCACAAGATTCATGAACTTGCAACGCAAGCTGATTTCCACTGATGATTATGTCGTATTCTCCCGGCTCGATCTCTGGTGCCTTCACAAGCTCTACAACTTCCTGCGCAATCTTTGGTGCATGTTCAATTAAGTTCATTTGTTCTATGAATTCCCAACCTTTTGTTGAATGATCTCCTCCAAAACTCGATGGGTAAGATCTCGTTTGAAATCCACCTTCTCCGACTGCCTGAGCTGTGATACCAGCTCCAGAGACAACAATCTGCTGTTCGATCACAGAACCATCGGTACTGACAAACACTTTGTTAATCTTTCTAAAAAGCATTGAACCAGTCGATCGAGCGACTCCTTCAACTTTTTTTGCCTTCAACGTAGCATCTTTCAAGATTTCTATCTTTTCTCTCTCTGAGATTTCAAATGGATCTTTTTGATACGGCGACTTAAAGCTATCTTGATGTATTGGTTCTGGTGCCAGTTTTACCTGTTTTTTTGCCCTCTTGTTTGAAGCCTGAGCGATTTCAAGTGCGCGATCCGCAATCTTTTCAAGAGCAGATTCCCCACGCTCATCGGTCGCAGCAAATCCCCAACCATTTTCAGTTAAAACCCTGATCCCTGTGCCTGAGTTGAAGTTATTTGTCAATGTTTTGAGAGTACCATCCTCAACGGAAATTTCCTGCTGAAGATGTTCCTCATACCTTGCATCTGCATACCTTACACCTTTTGAACTCAGATAATGCAAAATCTTTTGTAATTTTTCCTGCACAATCTGACCTCCCTTCGATAATCAGAAAGCAGGGAGTCAATCCCTGCTTTCATCATCTGTTTCCATTATATCGTTTATTGCTTTTTCTATGTTTTCTGCACTGACTTTCTGACCTGTGCTGAGAACAATGAGAGCGGCCTTTATCACTAAGATTCTCGGGTATCTCTTGAGCAACTTCTTAATCGGGTCGAGCTTCATCACATCGACTTCCAAGGTGATCACCATCCTAAAAGTCCTTGACACTATCAAGGACAGGATGTATAATCTTTTCTGCTGTGGGCTCGTAGCTCAACTGGTAGAGCGCCCGGCTCATAACCGGGCGGTCGGTGGTTCGAGTCCACCCGAGCCCACCACAGGGAGCTTATGCTCCCTTTTATTTTAACATTGAATTTGAATTTTGTAAAGTTAAGTAACCTTGCAATATCGTAACCCTGATGAACATGTTTTTCTTCATAGACTACACTTACCTTTTTGATTAATCTATCTTACTTCTATGCTTAACTCCTTTCATTCTCATAATTGAAATGAATTCATTTGATAACATTTTGCCGCAGATGAATGTATAATTTTCTAAGGAGGTGTCTTTGTGATTCAAAACACTTTGTTGTTTGACAACGGGGTACACAAATACTACTTTCTTGGCTGGGAAGAAAAACAAGAAGAGATAATCCAGACAAACCAATACTTGATAGTCGATGGTAATGAAGCCATTTTACTCGATCCCGGTGGAGCACATGTTTTTCCAAGGGTTTTGGCAAATGTATCTGAGATAATCGAGCCCTCTAAAATAACCCACATTTTTTACACTCACCAAGATCCAGATGTGACAAGTGGTATTATCCTTTGGCTTTCAATAGCTGAAAACAGCAAAGTGTACATCTCAAATCTGTGGACACGTTTCTTGCCACATTTTGGTGTTTATGATAAAAGAAGAGTTGTTGGCATTCCTGATCACGGTGATACGATAAAGTTCAAAAGTGGGAATACACTTGAACTGATACCTGCACACTATCTTCACTCAACGGGAAATTTCACGCTTTATGATCCCGTAGCGAAGATACTTTTTTCTGGTGATATAGGCGCTTGTGTTTTCCCGGAAGGAAAGAAATATCGAGATACTGAAAACTTTGATTCGCACGTGAAAAATTTAGAACTATTCCACAAAAGATATATGACTTCAAACATCGCTTGCAGAAAATGGGTAGATATCGTTGGCAAAAAACAAATTGAAATGATAACACCTCAACACGGAGCAGTCATGAAAAAAGAATGTGCCAAAAGATTTCTCGAGTGGCTTAAAGATTTGAAATGCGGAGTAGACCTGATAGACCAATTCTATGGGAAGTGAGAAAATGGACGAAAAGACATTTGAAAAAATTTCATCTGCCTTTTTTGCAGAAAACTTGATGACCAGTTTCATGAATCAATTAGATGAAGCATTGGTATCACGTGTTCTGAACCTGCAAGAACAGATCAACTCGACTTCTCAAAGATTTCTACAGATGGAAGAACAATTGATAAAGATGCAGGAAAAATTTTCAAAAGACAGTGAAGAATTAAAAGAAACATTTTCTTCCGTAGAAAAAGTGAGCCAAAAAATGCATTCTGAGTTATCTGAATCTGGATCGAGCTTAGACCAAGTAAACGAAAAATTCAACAGCGCACTCGAGAGAACATCACACACACTGGAAAGTTTCAAAGAAACAGAATTAATGGTGGAGAGAATAACAAAAATAGCGAAGCAAACAAATCTATTAGCCTTGAATGCCTCTATAGAAGCTGCCAGGGCAGGTGAACATGGTAGGGGATTTGCGGTAGTCGCCTCTGAAATACAGAAATTAGCTGGTGAATCTAACAAAGCTGCCTCAGAGATAACCACAAAAGTACAACAGTTGAGTGATATGGTTCACAGTGCAATAGAAGATCTCAGAATTGTGACAAATCTTTTCACGGTCTTCCAGAAATCCACGCAAGAGATGCTCGAATTCTTGAAAAAGAATGCCGAATTAATAAACAAAACCAGCCAAACTTTTGAAGAAACCAAGGCAAATATCTCTCAACAAAGAGAATACATAAGTCAGACACATACAGTTTTGAAACAGGCAGAAGAAAAATTCAATTCAATGCTCAGGGTAATCAAATCAATTGTGAAGGCTCAACAAAAGTTGAATGATATAACAATTTAAAAACAACAATCGCAGAAAAAAGCTAAACAATTGACAACCTCTTTTAGTGAAAAAACATTGAATAATGTTATAATACTAAATAAACCAAGTCGTGGGACTTAAAAAATCGGGAGGCAATCCATTGGAAAACCCAAAAAGTAAGAAAGTTTTACTCTATTCCTTACCCTTAATGATTGCGCTTACTCTACTTTTCTTTTTATCAAAACACAATTATCTTCTATACCACACAATTATCGAGTTTTTTGCTATATTCACCGGTCTTTCAATCATGCTTATCGCTTTCACAACAAAAGAACTCGCTGAGAATCCGATCTTTACAAAACTTGGCATACTCTATCTTTTTGTTTCAATCGTCGATTTTTTGCACACGATATCTTATAAAGGTATTAAGATCTTCCCAAATTGGAGCGCAAATCAACCAACGCAGTTTTGGATCATTGGAAGATCACTTGAAACCTTAGGTTTTATACTCTTATTCTTTTCTCCAAACATGAAGAAAAGATATTTCTCATTGATCTTAGTAGTGACTACAATCTTATCTATTACTTGTGTATTTTTCGGGGCATTCCCAGATTGTTTTGTCGAGACGAAAGGCTTGACTCCATTTAAAGTGATCACGGAATACATTCTTGTCATTCTCTTGGCAGTAACTATTTTCAAGGTTTTGAAGATCAAAGATTCATCAGTAAAGATCTTTCAAAAAACTTTTGTACTGAGTATTCTTTTAACTATAGCTGGAGAACTCTCATTTACACTGTATTCTGATGTATATGGTTTTTTCAATTTTCTTGGACATATTTTCAGATTTTTATCTTACTTGGCTATATTGATTGGGTTAGTCATCGAAGGTCTCAAAAATCCGGTAAACGCTATCATCTCACAGCTTGAAGATGAAAGAAGACACCTAAGGCAATTGGCTTATTATGACCAACTGACGGGTTTGTACAGTAGAAACTTTTTTGAAGAGGTACTGAAAAAACAACTTGCGATCACAGAAAGAGAAGAGCTGTTTTCTGAAATAATCATCATCGACATCGATAACTTCAAACAGATTAACGATCGCTATGGGCATCTTGTTGGTGATGAAGTTCTCAAATTCGTTGCCGAATGTATCAACCAAAGTATTCGCTCTTCAGATATTGCTGCTCGCTATGGTGGCGATGAATTTGTGATTGTGCTCTCGGGAAAATCTGAGGGAGCAATGAATGTCTTGGAAAGAATAAGAAGCAAACTAAAGCAGCATAGGTTTGATTTTCCTGTAGACATAAGTTATGGTTTTGCAAGATTTTCTTCAACAAACGAATACAGAACTGCTTTTGAAAAAGCCGATGAACTTTTGTACAAAATGAAGAATAGCAAGAAACAGATATATCAATAGAATTTTGAAAATTTCTAATAAATATGCACAGTGGAATATTAAGTAAAAATTATCAGCCGTCTACATTTCCTCTCTATATTAATTTTTGTTATTACATATTTTTTTGGAATAGGTTTCATTATACTTGACAGAGATAATCTCCATATATATAATATTTTTTGGAGATTATTTCACAAGGGGTGTCTTCATGAAAAGATTACCAAGAGGAATAATTATAAGTTGTCAACTTGAACCAGGGGATCCGGTACAAGATGTGTCGTTCATTGTTAACATGGCAAAATCAGCACGTTATGGGGGTTCAATAGCTATAAGGACAAATAATGCAGAGCACGTGGGAGCCGTTAAACAGGCTGTTGATATCCCTGTAATTGGTCTGGTAAAAGATAGAAGTTATGAAACCTTCATCACTCCAACCTTTGATCATGCAAAAAGTGTAATTGAAGCTGGGGCAGATTTTGTTGCGGTGGATTCTACCAGAGGAGAAAGACCCATCCCGTTAAGCCGACTCTTCGATCAAATAAGGTCTAATTTTCCCGATGTTGGGATTATCGCCGACATAGCTGACGAAACAGACGCAGAATTAATCATTCCTTTGAAACCTGATTATATAGCAACAACTCTATGTGGTTACACATCATATACAGAAAAGGTTATTTTACCAAATATTACTCTTGTTGGAAAGCTTTGCGCAAAGTTCGATATACCCATAATAGCAGAAGGAGGTTATTCTACACCAGAACAAGTACAACTTGCTTTTCAGATGGGTGCTCATGCAGTTGTAATTGGCACTGCAATAACAAGACCGTGGTTAGTGATTAAGAAATTCGTAGAGAGTTCAACTGCTTTTATAAAGGGGAGGGATGAAGGATGAGAAAGTTACTGGTTCTGTTTATGTTAGTGGTCATAGTCTTAGCTTTCTCCGCAACTAAGGTATCCATGGTTTATTGGCCAGGACCGGAAAGCGAAGCAATGCAGAAGGTAGTGGACTATTGGAATTCCACAGATGGTAAGAAACTTGGTATTGAAGTAGAGATCATCAACTTTTCAAGAGAAGGTTTCTGGGAGAAGCAAGAAACATTGCTCAATGCGAGATCTTCGTCTGTAGACATAGTTTTTATAGCAACGTATATAATTGGAAGACTTGCACCACATTTGGTCCCACTGGAGGGTTTTGAACTCAATCCAGAAGTATTTATAGCATCTGCACTCGAAAGTATGTCATATGAAGGATTTCTCTATGGTTTGCCATTAGATGTTAGCAATCACTTTTTGTATTATCGCAAGGATTTAATGGAAAGATTACTAAGCGATTCATCGTGGAAAACCAAATATGAGGAACTGAGTCAGAAATATTTAGGTCAAAAACTATCACCAAAGAAGCCCGAAGAATGGGATTGGGATGATTACAAGGCAATGGCGATCTTTTTCACAAGAAAATATAATCCTGAGTCACCCGTGGAATATGGAAATGTCTTGCAAATGAAAAATTTAGTCTACAACATGATGATATGGAACAATACACTTTGGTCGATGGGTGGTTCATGGTTTAGCGAAGACGGAAAATTCAATATCAAAACAGAAGCCGCGAGAAAAGCAGCATCTTTATTTAAGGAACTTTACGACATGGGAACAGTACCGCCAGGAGTAACGACATATGAGTTTGGCGAAGCTAACGAAGCCTTTAAGACTAACAAAGCTTTTATGATGATTCAATGGTCGGCAGCTTATAACATACTCACCGACAAAGAACAATCACCTTTGATCTACGATAAAGTGGCGCTCGCTCCTATACCAGGGCCTAAACCTTCTACTCATGTTCATTCGCTTGGTGTCGCGCTTAGTAAGTATAGCAAGAAAAAAGATGCAGCTTTAAAATTTCTATCTTTTCTGGCGACCGAACAGGCTATGAAAATGTATGCCACAAATGGAGGAATTCCTCCGGTCGAAACAATCCTCAAAGCTATGGGAGACAAACGTCCTGAATTTCCAATAATAGCAGATCATGTAAAAAAGTATGGTTATGTTGAAAGTACAAGCGCTCAAACTATGACGATCCTCGAAATCATATCAAACAAATTAACAGGATATTGGACTGGCCAAATTAGTCTGGATGATGCTTTAAACCAGATACAAAAAGAATGTGAAACTGTTCTAAAATGATAAAGATTTAAGACCGCCCCGCATTAACTTGCGGGGCTTATTATAAAGAAGGAGTGAATAACAATAAAACAAGAACTGAAAAGACGAGTCATTGGCTTATTATTTTTACTTCCTTTAATCTCAGTAGTCATTTTTTTCGCATATCTTCTCATATTATCGGTTAATATAAGTTTTAGAGACGTGTATTTCGGCTTTATAGAAGATTCAACATTCACTGGTTTAGGAAATTACTCAAGATTGTTGCACTCCAAGAATTTTTGGAACTCCATGAAGTTCAGTTTGATTTTTGGCTTGACAACCACATTTTTCGAGCTGTTTTTAGGTTTTCTCTTAGCATATTTTTTCTATTTGAAATTCCGCGGCATGAGATTTCTATTCACACTTCTCATAACTCCTATGTTCATGGCACCTTCTCTATTTGGACTGATGAACAGAATATTATTCAATAACTTTATCGGGCTCATACCGGGATATATAAAGTTCTTTTTCGGTATTGATTTAGATTTCTTTAGCCCCAAAAATATCATATGGACTTTAGTTGGAATTGACGCATTACAGTGGACTCCCTTCGTTTTTCTAATCATTTATGCGGCTTTGTTAGGAATACCGATTCAATTGATCGAAGCCTCCAGTATTGATGGTGCAGGAACCTTTCACAAAATCCGATATATAATTTTACCTTACATAATTCCAGCATTGGCGACTGGTGGATTTTTGAGATTTCTTGAATCTTTCAGAGTTTTCGATACAATTTATGTACTTACCGGTGGTGGTCCAGGCGATTTAACGACAAGTATCAGCATATTTATATATAGAACAGGTTTCACAATGGGTGATCAAGGATTAGCAAGTGCTGCTGGAATAATACTCTTTTTATTAATGATGATACCTGTTTTGTTGACAATAAAATTAGCAAAAAGGAGATGGTAATAATCAAATCCAAAAGGAGATTTTTAGATTGGGCAGTCTTGTTGATAGTTATTCTTATTTTCAATTTACCCTTGATAAATGTAGTAATGACATCTTTTAAAAACAACGCTACCATTTCTCAGTCACCACCTCCGTTACTTTTTGTACCCACTTTGAGACATTATTATGATATCTTGACAAGTCCAACATTTCTCTTTTCGCGATTTCTAACAAACAGTATTTTAATAGCCCTGTTTTCTTCAATGATAACCATCACAATTTGTCTTCTGGCTGCATATGCTATCGTCAGGCTTGGGGTTGGTTCTCCGCTTCTTCTTGCTTTCGTAACTAACTTGAGAGCGATACCATTGATAATATTTGCTCCATCAATTTATGTTTTGTTCAAGCAGTTTGATTTGATAGATACAAGGACAGGTATAATAATGGTCCACATACTTGTTAATATTCCCATTGCATTGTCCTTACTTGTCAGTTTTATGCAAGACATACCAAAAGAGATAGAGGAGTCAGCTCACTTAGATGGTGCAAATAGAGTGCAAATCCTTCTTAGAATAATACTCCCAATGATCTCATCACCAATGGTAGCAACTTTTATTTTGAGTTTTATGTATTCCTGGAACGAATTTCTGTTTGCTCTCATACTGAGTATAAAGAAAGCCACAACTCTTACTATTGGTGCCAGTTTGTTCATAACTGCGTGGGGTGTTCAGTGGGGAAGAATTGCTGCAGCCACTACTTTGTCTGTTATACCACCCTTTGTATTTGCTTTCTATGTTCAAAAATATTTAGTAGAAGCTTTTACAGGAGGCTTAAAAGAATGAAAATAGCAATAGGGATTGATATCGGTGGAACGGCAATTAAAGGTGCTTTAGTCACAGAAAATAATATCATTGAATATAGCATTCTTGAACTAATAAATAAAAAGAAACCGTTAGAAACACTCTGGAAGATACTTGACAAAATTCTCAATGAGAATCGAGAGAAAATAGAAGTCATAGGTATTGCATCAGCTGGGAGAATCGACTCAAATGAAGGAATTATTCTCTACGCTTCCCCCAATATTCCCGATTGGTCTGGTTTATATCTCTCAAAAATGGTGAAAGATAGATATAAGATACCTTGTTTCGTTATTAACGACGCCCGCGCAGCAGCTTTGGCTGAGGCAAGAAAAAGAAACGTATCAAATCTAGTCCTTCTAACGATTGGTACAGGGTTGGGTGGGGGTATTATCCTGAATGATCAATTGATATTTGGTGAACACTGGGAAGCCGGCGAGATTGGACATACCATTCTCAAACCATATGGCAGAAAATGTAATTGTGGGAAAAAAGGATGTGCTGAAGCTTATATATCAATGAAAGTACTGCACAAGTATGCGAAAGAAAAAAACAGAAGTGTATTAATAGAGAGATTCAAGAAAAAAGATCAAAATGTTGTATTAGCCGTTGAAAAAATGTGTAAGGATCTATCTGTACTGATTGATAAGATCTTTCTTACAATTGATCCACAGATTGTTGTAATTGGCGGTGGCTTCTGCGAATTGGGCACAGATGCACTTGAAATACTTAGAAAAAACATAAAATTTTACTCTTATAGATCTCTGTATAATCTCTCTCAAATAGAACTATCAACACTTGGGAATACTGCTGGTATAATCGGAGCAGTAATACACGCGCGGGAAAAATTAGTGAGGTGTTGAATCGTTGGAAGATGTCCAAGCCATTATGAAGATAAATTGGCTTCATTTTACCAAAAAAGAACAAGAACTTGCAAATTTTGTGATGAATAACGCGCAAAAGCTGGTGTATATGACCATTACAGAATTAGCGGAAGAACTCCACGTAGGTCAAGGAACAATTGTTAGATTCTGCCAAAAGCTCGGTTTTTCTGGTTTTCATCCGTTTAAAATCGCACTTGCCAGAAGTGTAGGACAACGTGAACAGGAAAAAGAAACAAACAATTTGATATCACTAGTACGGCAAAATCACATAGAAGTCATCGAGGAAACTTCAAAACTTTTGAGCTTAAATGAGCAAATTATCAAAGAGTGTTCTAAAAGAATAGCTACATGCAGAAAACTCTTTTTATTAGGAGTTGGTGCTTCTGGAATAACAGCAATGGATGCCTTTTATAAGTTCATGAGAATCGGTATAGATGTAAGATATTCTTTAGACACACACATATTAGCAATGAGTCTTTCAGAAAGTAATGAACAAGATTGTGTGCTCGCTTTTTCGCAGACTGGTTCAACGGCGCTCGTAGTGGATATGGCTGAAATGGCAAAGAAAAATAATTCCTGTGTAATTGCTATCACAGCTTACAGCAGATCGCCACTCACAAAGTACGCAGACTATGTCATCTTGACTGCCATTAGAGAGAGTCCATTTCAAAGTGGAGCGATAAGATCTAAAATTG
The DNA here is from genome assembly GCF_000828675.1 of Thermotoga profunda AZM34c06. Lineage (NCBI taxonomy): Bacteria > Thermotogati > Thermotogota > Thermotogae > Thermotogales > Thermotogaceae > Pseudothermotoga > Pseudothermotoga profunda. The sequence goes on from NZ_AP014510.1 coordinate 2,061,345, forward strand.
CCCAGTTGCATGTACTCGAAGTTTTATTTGAGCAAACAAGGGTTTTGATCCTTAATAGAGCAGAAGAAGCTACTAAGAGAACAGCAACAGCAGTTGAAAAATGGATATACTGATCTCTATAATACAGAAACTGTCAATATGAATTTTTGTACCCTCTCTTAATTAGGTACAATTCTTCTCTTTCATTGGCTCATGTGAAACTTGTATCATCTTCTATGTAATTCTTCCAAGGAATTTCTAATGTATTTCTAATAATTTGTGATATAAAATTGAGTTACCCATCCTAAGGAGGGATGATTATGGGCAAAATTTTACTGGTATCGATTGTTTTGTTCAGTACTTTGATCTTTGCTCAAGTGGGGCAGATTCAACCAGTCAAGCCAAGTATTCCTTTTGTACCACTTTTGTCTACCAAGGTTCAAGAAGTTGATGTTCTTGGTCCTTATGGCTCTGTCTGGAAGATATATTGGGATGGCTGGGAAGGAACATTAGTCTTTTTCAAAGGTGGAACTGGTTATATTGAAGATGCAAACAAAACCAGATACAATCTCACTTACGCGATACTGAAAAATCCCCAAGATAATATCTCAGGTATGACGGGTCCTGGATATACCGGTAAAGGTAGTACACTTGGACATCGCATAGTTTTCTTGGTTGATTTTGCAAACACGCCAAATAATACACAAGATGATCAAAGGTTCGACGGTTACATATTCACCCAGACACTCAAAGTTTCTAACAAAAGGGCAATCGCTGGTATTACATGGTGGGATAGCATTCCATTTGGTTTCTATGCAACGTTCTGGTATGATGTACCAGGTTAATGCCAAAAAGATTCATATTACGGGCGGGTGATCCCCGCCTTTATTTTTTATTTATTGACTGTCGTGAGAATTAGATATCCCTTGAAGCAGGTTGTAGATCAATTTGTTTGAACTCATTTTCGATCTTCAATGGTCTTTTCATCAACTCGTAAATGGCTTCATGTGGCTTTTTGCCCAAAAAGAGTACCTCATAAACCTTTTGAGATATGGGCATGTCCACGTTTAATGATTTTGCGAGCTCTAAAAGTGGCCCGACAGTATGAACCCCCTCGGCAATCATCTTCATGTTTGAAAGTAAATCTTCCAGAACCATCCCTTTACCTATCATCTCACCAACATATCTATTTCTACTGTAATTACTTGTGCAGGTAACTATTAGATCTCCCATGCCTGCGAGTCCCATGAAAGTAAGTGGGCTTTTGCAACCCATGGCTAATCCGAATCGTGTTATCTCATGTAGACCACGTGTTATCAAAGAAGCCTTCGCATTGTGCCAGTGACCAAGGCCATCCAAAACTCCTGCAGCTATAGCTATCACATTCTTTACAGCTCCACAGATTTCAACACCTAAAACATCTTCAGTGGTGTACACTCTGAAAAATTCATTGCTCAGAGCAGATTGAAATAAATTCGCCGTGTACTCATCTTCAGATGCAATGACAACACTTGTAGGAAGCCTTCTTGCCACTTCAGGCGCATGGCATGGTCCAGAAAGTATCGCGTAAGTCACACGTTGCCACTTGGAAGCTACAATGGAACTTACCGTTCTCAATTTGCTGTCTATGCCTTTTGAAAGATTTATAACAGTTTTTGGTACTGTAGTTATTTTTTCCAAGGTTTCTTGCAGATACTTTACTGGGACGGCTATCACGAGATTGTCACTGAATTGCTCGATTTCGTATATTTTCGATGTTGCAATCAAAGTAGGTGGAAGTTCTATCGAAGGTAAGTATTCCAAATTCACGTGATCTTTGTTTATTTGTTCTGCTAATTCTTCTCTCCTTGCCCAAAGTAAAACCTCATGACCATTCTCAATGAGTAATTTTGCAAATGTAGTTCCCCAGCTTCCTGCACCAAGAACGGAAAATTTCAAAGACAAATCACCTCAGATATTTTTTTCACAGAAAATTTCACCACTGGTGTTCTATAAGCAGGAGCATCTGGATCGAGCTTTACAAGCCAGCCATCTTTCTCTTTTTCAATGCTTATAAAATACCTTTGCTGAAAGCCTTCTTCGTTTGAAACTATTCTCAAAAGATACTCATTCTCACGAACATATACATTTTTGACCACAAACACACCTTTATGGTATCTAAAAACATTCCCTGATAATTGCAAAATTTTCTGTTCGTTCACATCATTCAGATGAATATGAGGCATCGAGCCTTCCTCCCAGGTCCATCTTTGAATATTCAAGTAACCTTTCTTTTTGGCGACTAAGATATATGTCTTTCTGCCCTCCGATAGCCATTTTTTCTCATATCTGGTCCCAACGATCATCTTATCGTTCTCATTGAATTGAATCAAATCGAAGCATTCAGTTTTTAAGAGGATATCTTTCATATGCTCTGCATACCATTTAACATCTGTGACAAGCTGGAAGATACCCTCAAAGTTCAAAATAGCACTCAATGTCTCTGCAAAACCCTGGTTTGTGAATCTCTTATCTTGGTGAGATTTCTTAGGCCACGGACATGGAAAATTAGTGTAGACCTCCTCAACGCTGTTGTCTTTGAAAAATTCTCTAAGGGCAAATCTACCATCCACAAGCGCTACTCTTATATTTTTCAGTGATTCAGCATGTATCTTTCTTTGAATTTTCACAAGAGATGTTATCGATGTTTCAAATCCTATGAAATTATATTCTGGTTTTTGCTTAGCCAGAGAAACAAGAAACTCGCCGTTGCCAAATCCTATTTCAACGGCGAGTTTTGCTTGTCTTTGGAAGATCTCGTCACAATCTAAGGGCAACGTATATTGCTGAGTTTTTATGAAGTACGAAAGAAACTCAGTTGACATCTTTCATCTCCCATTCATTTCTGCAAGAAATACTTTGCGTGTGGAACATATTCACTGTTTGGATAGTTTTTCGTGAACTCTTCAAATAACTTTTTAGCTGTAGTGACATCACCTGATTCATATAAACTGAGTGTCATGTAATAAAACGCATCGTCCTTAAAATACAGATCCGTGTCTTTCAAGATACTCACAACATTGTTCAAAACGTTGTATGCATCTTGATAGTACTGTGCTTTGTATAGTCTATAACCAAACAACCACAGAGATTTCGTGAGTTCCAAATTCAGATTCTTCGACAAAGTCAGTGTTGATCTTGATGTACTCGTGTTAGTGAGTAATAATTTCGTGATCTCATCTTTCAATGCTCTCAGCTCTTGAGAATCACTGATCTTAACTGATTCTATCATCTGTAATACCTTTTCGAAGGAAGTGGAAAACTCTTGGCTGGTTTGATCTATTTTTTGCTCCACAATCGAGAGTTTCTCAAGATTCGACAAGACGTTCTTTACATCAGCAACAGAAGTGTCGAGATTTTGGATACGATCTTTGAGCTCTGCGATCTCGGTTTTCATTCCAGATATTCTGTTGGATTGAGAGAAATTCAGAAAAACACCAGTCAATGCCACAACGAGTGTCGCGATAATTGCTATGAGTAGGATCATATCCAACCCGGCGAATTTTGGAGCTTCTTCTGGTTTTGATATCAACAATGGGTGAGACGCATCAATTTTTTTGAGAGCCTCTTCGTATATCTTTGCCCTCGCTTTGTCTCTCTTACGTCTTGCAAGTTCGAGTTTCAAAGCTATTGCCTCGGCAAGTTCTGGATAAGCCTTTGAAACGCCTTCAAGGATCGCCATTCCACCTTCGAAATTGTTTTTCGAGATCTCTTCAAAAGCCTCCTTTACATCTTCGGTATAATCAGTTTTTACCCTCTCAGTTGCAGTTTTGTACAAGGTTTTGTACTCTTCCTTGCGTTGGTCGGTCAATTTCTCGTAGATTTTCGAGACCATCTTCCAGTTGCCACAAGATGCTTCCAACTCGAGCAAGAGATGTGGATATTCATCTTGAAAGAGACTCAAAACAGCTCTTGCTCTCGAAAGTTGGTTGTTCCTAATTAAATCCCTCACCACCCTCTCAACTACGTCACTCAACTTTCCACCTCCTTTATTGCATAAGGAATCAGATCTAATAACTCGCTTGTCAACATCGTACCCTCCGAAGAACTGTAATGCTCTGCGGATAATCCATGTAAATACACTGCGCAAACTGAAGCATTCTTAGCATCGACTCCTTGGGCTATCATACCAACTATCATACCAGCAAGCACATCTCCTGTACCTGCTTTGGATAAAGATGTATTACCAGTCAAATTAAAAAACATTCCATCCACAGTTGAAATCAAAGTCGTTGCGCTTTTTAAAACCACTGTGACATTGTATTTGTTTGCAAATTCCTCTGCTAATTTGTAATTGTACCTCACTTCATCGATATTTTTTCCAACTAACCTTGCGAATTCACCTGGATGTGGTGTTAGAACAATTGGTACAGAAACTTTTCGAAGGATTTGGAGATTCTGCGCAAGACAGTTGAGACCATCGGCATCTATGACAACTGGTTTTGTCAAGTTAGCCATGATTCGTTCGAAAAATTCCGATGTATCTGAGTTACAAGTCATGCCTGGTCCAATCACAATAGCATCGGCATTTTCCATCATCTTCAAAGCTATCTGTGAATCCTCCTTGATAAAATGATCGTGATTCACTGCGTGTGCGACTATTCCCGGTTCTTTTGCAATCGCCATCACATCAACAGGAGAACAAGTCAACAGTTGAAGATAACCACAACCAACTCTCAGTGCCGCTATACTCGTTAAAACTGCAGCTCCAGGATAATCTCTGGAACCAGCTATCACCAAAACTTTTCCATAACTACCTTTGTGCGAATCTTTAACACGTCTTGGCAGAATTTTCTTGACCATTTGCTTTGTTATTATTTGTCTTGTGATCTGCTTTGATTCTCTAAGAAATCTGGGGATTCCTATGCTTGCCACTTTGAGTTTTCCACACAATTCTCTGCCTGGATATAGAACATGACAGAGCTTGGGAAGGCCAAAAGTTACCGTCATATCGGCTTTAATGGCGATCCCAAGTATCGCACCTGTGTCGGTCTCAAGACCAGAAGGTACATCAACAGAGACAACATATCTGGAATATAAATTCACCAATTTCATAACCTCTGCTATGGGATCACGAACTTCTCCTTTTATTCCTACTCCTAAAAGAGCATCAACAACTACATCAGCGGATTTTACAAGCTCAGCAAGCTCGTTCAATGTTACATCATTACCCAATTTTCTGACATCGGCACCTATAGCTCTCAATCTTGAGAGATTAGTCAATGATTCTTCTGAGAGTTTTGCCTCATCTCCCACCAAGACAGTAGTCACATAATCTGTGTATTCAAGCAGATCTCTTGCAACAACAAAACCATCGCCACCGTTGTTTCCTGGTCCACACAAGACGAGAAATGAAGAGTTAGTTATATCACCAAGCTCCTGTTCGATAGCCAACACCACAGAAAGCCCCGCGCGTTCCATAAGTATAGATGGTGGGATACCAAATTGTTCGGAACATGCCTTATCGATCTTTCGCATCTCTTGCTCTGTAACGATTTTCAAGATCTCACCTCACCCAGAAATACAAAACTTTGTATATCACATAGTAAAGCTTGATCTTCGACAGATATTTCTTGGAAATATTGTTATCTGCAGCAACCCTTGCCGGACCGGCATTGTAAGCCCTCAATGCGAAGTCCAGATCGCCATCATAAAGATCTATCAAATAATGTAGATATCTAATTCCGACGACAATATTATCTACCACAGAATTGATATCTACTACTAAATTCAATTTTTCTGAAATCCACGCAGCAGTCTCAGGCATCAATTGCATAATACCAATTGCTCCAGCACGAGAGACTGCATGTTCTCTAAAATCACTTTCTACTTTTATCAATGCCATTATTAAAAGCGGGTCAACAGACCCACTGTTATCTTTCACGATAGAATAATATCTCAAAGGAAAATAAGAATAAAAGAAAGCCATTATCAAAAGAAAAAGAACAACTAAAATGATCTTCATTTTGATCATATCTGTAAACATCTCTGAACAAGCAAAACGACATATCCTGCTGGAGCCAAAAAAGTTCCAAAGGGTATCCTTTGCTTCATCAAAAGTTTTCCTTTGTTCTTTATCAAAGCATAAATAATCGCACTCACGGAAGCAAATATCAGAGTGTAGAATGAACTAATAATCCCAAGACTTAGACTCAGAGCAGCCATGAGAATCACATCACCACCACCAAGACCACCTTTATAGAGAAATCCCAAAAGTAACAAAAGACCAGTAACAATTCCTACTCCAAAAAAATTGTAGAGATCCATACCATTTACAAACCACAATAAAAAACTTCCAAATGCAATGAGAAATAAAGTGACATCGGGTATTAACATGAACTCAAGATCGATGAAGGCAATGATAAGTGAGCATGATATTATCAAAGACAAAGCAATAAACTCCAGGGGATTTTTAGTTACATGGGAATTTATCAGATAACAAAATCCATTAGCAAGTTCCACAAATGGATACCTTGGGCTGATCTTAGCTTTGCACTTTCTACACTTTCCTTTGAGCAGAATATAACTCAATACTGGTATATTATCGTACCAAGATATCTCTTCACCACAAGACGGACAGATGGAATAAGTCGGCTTGACAACACTCAAATTCTTCCTTGGTAATCTGTATATGACTACGTTCAAAAAGCTTCCAAACACTATACCCACCACAAAACTCAAGAAATGCCACAAACGCGCATCTCCTCCTCGGACAAAAACTCCGAAAACAGCTCCTTTTTACCATACAGATACCAAAGATTTTGATCTTTCATCTCTTGTATCAATTGCTTTGCTTGCTCTAACTTTCCCTGTTTTAGATATGCCAAGAAAAGAAGTAATTTAAGATGTGCCTTCGCCTTAGTACTATCTTCTAACATTTGATTCACGACCTCTTCCACGACAGAATAGTTACCATGTTTGAGTTGAACTCTACTCCAAACTTCTACATCACTGGCATAAATCGGTCTCATCTTGAGTATCTTTTCTTCCATCTGCTTTGCTTGATCACTTTTACCAGCCAACTTATATGCTTCTGCCAACTCGTAGATCGCTAAGATACTGTTTGAATCGATCTTCAAAAATCTCTCAAGAACATTACATACTCTATCGTACAGGTTCAGCTTCCTGTAAGCTTCCGCGAGCATGAAATAAGTGAACTTATTATCTGGTGCATATTCTATTTCTCTTTCCCAGTAAGATGCTGCTTTTATATAATCTCCAAGGTTATAATATGCTTCGCCAAGTGATGAATACGCTTCAACAAGCCAAGGGTCTATCTCTATCGCTTTATCCAAATATTTTATGCCTTGTTCAAATTCACCTTTCTCGAGTAACAAAGAGCCAAAAAGTTCGTAAGCAGGCGCATAATTTTTGTCCACATCGAGTATGTACTTTATGATTCTAAATGACACTTCGTGGAGATCTTTATCAGCATAATCAAGCGCAAGATCATACAAACCGTTCAAAGAAGCATGGACAAAGTTCTTTGGTGTGATTTTTTTGGATTCCAACCATTCGAGAAGTTCATCAAAACATATCGGGTCATACACCGTTTCATTCAAAAGAGTCACATGGCTTTCAAGGTATTCACAATTCTCAATTTCCTTGGATAGAAGACTCTTACCACCGAAATCTTGCTTCATCAATTGCCAATCTCCCTCGTACATCAAATCTCTCAGAATTATCACAAATGGAGTGTCTGTCGTAATATCGATCTCACGGTCCTGTACCTGCAAGATAATCACCCTTTCCAACGATACCACTCCCCTGCAATATTTGCTTCACCTGTACTTTACATTATACCATGGTTTTTTAAAAAATTCATTCAAGGTCAAATTTACTCAGAACCCTGATTTCATGGGCAGTCGTTAAGCCACCGATGATTATGTTCACATAGTAGGTGAAAAATCTCCATAACAATAGAGTTGCAACAGTCTGTGGTCCAAACAAAAAATTGAAGAACAGAACATACCCACTTTCAGAAACTCCCATCGCCCCTGGTGTTGGAATTAATGAAATCACCAAGAAGAGAACTAATTGAAACATGATGGTATTTATATATGAGCAGTCAATATGTACAGCTTTCGCCACAAAATAGGTTACTGAAACCCTCGCCGCCATCTGACACAATGTCGACAGAAAAGCAAAAGAAAGAAGAGATAGATTGCTCATCGATCTAAGCATGCATTTGTGGAACAATTCAATTTGACTCAGTGTTTTTTCTATGACTTGAGCTTGATCTTTTATCAATCTCAAAAAAACCAACGGTTTTATGAGTCCTTTCACCAACCATTCCACGAGATTTCTGTTGATCGAAAAAACAAGCAGAAAGAAAAGTACGGCACCATTCAAAACAAAGCCAAAGAAAGCAAGAAGGGCAAACTTAGTGATATTTTTGGAGAGAATATCATACGCAGTGTACACACCAAGCACACCAAGAAACGTTATGACCACTTGATAGACAATAAATCTTGAAACAAGAAGCGCTGTCGCTTCTCCATACTCCACACCGCGTTTATTCATGAAAGCGATCTGTGCTGGTTGACCACCAGTGGAGAATGGTGTAATCGCCGAGAAAAAACTTCCAATCAAGGTTGATTTGAAAAGGTAGCTCAGACTAACTCTGGTTTTGTATGAGATAGCAAAAATCTTCACCGTTAATGCTTCTGAAAACCAGTCACAGATTAACAGAAGACCCACTAATATTAACCACTTCGTCGAAATTTTTTTCAGAGTCCTTATTGTTAAAGATATGTCGGTGAAACCGGCTATCAATATTATTATGATGACACTTATCGCAATAATCAAAAGTGATCTTGCAAGATTTCTTCTCAACCTTTGCACCGCCTCAAGACAGATTCATACGTCTTGGTAAGTAACTTACCTATTTCCGAAAGATCCCTCTCGAGAGCCGTTTTCCTACCCTCAGATGCAATCTTAAGTCCAAGACTTTTGTCTGCAACGAGTGCCTTGATAATTTTCTCAAATTCTTCATTTGAATGGCCTTTCATGCAGTTTGTACCATGCCATAGCCAATTTTCATACACAGGTATATCCCGGACAACAACGGGGCATTCACATGAAAGTGCTTCAAGAACAACTATCCCTTCATTTTCTTCGTAGGTCGGAAAGAAAAAAACATCGGCAGCCGAATAGGCTCCTACCAACTCTTCCTGAGATATAAAACCAGGAAATATGACGTTTTCAGGAGGATTTTTCAGTATTTGGCGTATCTCTCTTGGGAGGACACTCGTAATCCTGGCCCCAAACCAGATGAAGGTCAGATCTTTCATTCTGCGTGCAACACTTACAAAATCATGTATACCCTTTCTTTTAAATGGAAAACCCACACCAAGAACTATTGGGCCCTTGATACCAAAACGCTCTCTAAACTTCTGGGCTTTGTCGACATCTTTTTTAAACATCGCCGTGTCAACACCGTTTGATATGACAGTACCAGGTACGTGTATCCCATAATTCCTGATCACAGTTTCAGTATAATGAGTTGGAAAGATCAAATGATCTGCCATTGCATATTTTTTCTTGAGTGAATTACGGGAGACTCTGGCATAAAAATTGCTGAAGATGAAACTGTTCTTAATATCTTCAGCAGTAGTATGAACGTGCCAAATCACCGGTATATTTTTTCTTTTACAGTGTTGTACAACTGTTTTTGCACCAGGACCGACGGTATTCACGTGAGCTATATCGTATTCATCTTCCCAGTCAGATGTGTAATCTAAACCAGCTCTCCTTAGAGCTTCCATTTGATGTTTATATGCCGTACCTATACCAGATTTAGATATCAATCTTGTAGCTTCAGCGTAAAGTAAAACTTTCACTCGTGTCGCCTCCACAAGAAAATCTTGCAAAACTTTCCTTACAGTGATAGAATTTTATCACGTATGGGTGCGTAGCTCAGAGGGAGAGCGCTTCCCTCACGAGGAAGAGGCCGCAGGTTCGATTCCTGCCGCACCCACCATTTAACCAACCTTGACCAATCTCAACCTGTCGCCATATATTTTCTGAACTCTTTCGAAAAGCCATGGATATTCTTTCTGTTTTGAAAGAAGAACTTCTGCATCGGCGCGTGCTTTAAACAAAAGATCTTTATCCCTCACGAGATCTGCCACTTTAAGTTCTGGTAATCCATGTTGCCTCAAACCAAGAAATTCTCCAGGACCACGAATCTTCATATCGTATTCGGCAACTTCAAATCCATTTCTGGTCATTGAAAAATATTTCAATCTTTCTAAAGCTTCTTGTGAAACATTCCCAACAACGAGAAAACAGTATCCCTGTCTCTCGCTTCGCCCAACCCTCCCACGAAGTTGATGAAGTTGTGCAAGTCCAAATCTCTCTGGGTTTTCTATCACGATCGTCGTTGCTCTGGGGATATCTATACCAACTTCTATAACTGTTGTCGAGACCAGGATATCAAATTCCCCCAATGCAAAACTCTCCATTACTTTATCTTTTTCCTGCTGGCTCATTCTACCATGAAGTAGTCCGACCTTGAATTCCTTGAAGATCTCCTCAGAGAGATGTTTGTACATCTGCGTTGCAGCTTTGGCTTCGATTTTGTCAGACTCTTCAATCAATGGATATACTATAAAAGCCTGACCACCTTCCTTTACTTCTCTCTTAACAAAATCGTAGACCTGATCAACTTTAGAGACAGATACAAGAAATGTTTTAACTTCTTTTCTTCCTGGTGGCATCTCATCAATGATCGTCAGATCAAGATCACCATAAATCGTCAAAGCCAAGGTTCTTGGTATAGGTGTGGCAGTCATGACCAACGTGTCAATAGCTTTTCCTTTACTGACAAGGGCTTCTCTCTGTTTTACACCAAATCTGTGTTGTTCATCTATGACAACCAATCCCAAGTTAGCAAAACTCACGTCTTCTTGAATGAGAGTATGTGTTCCAATAACAACAAAGGCTTCTCCGGTAGATATGAGATGTTTCATTTTCTCTTTTTCCTTAGGATTTGTCTCACCAAGCAAAAGAACAGTTCTTATACCTAAATCTTCAAATGCCGGTGCCATCCTTCGATAATGCTGTATGGCAAGTATAGATGTTGGTGCCATGACAGCAGATTGAAAACCAGCCTCAAAATTGTCGATTATTGCAAGTTGAGCAACAACGGTTTTTCCAGATCCAACATCTCCTTGTAACAATCTGCTCATGGGTTTGTTTGAAATCATGTCTCTTCTTATTTGCTGATGTGCGAGAATCTGTGATTTAGTCAATTTGAAAGGTAGTTTCTTTAAAAATCCTTCTGCGATCTTGCCTTGTATATTTTTCTCAATACCCCCGATTTCTTCAAAAGCTTTTCTTGAAAGTAAAAGAGCAAGTTGCATTAAAAAGAGTTCTTCATATGCCAATCTCTCAATGGATTTTTTTAAATGGTACATACTCTTTGGAAAATGCATTCCAAGCAATGCCACAGATACATCGATTAATTTCCTTTTCTCCACCAGCTCAGTAGGTAGTTCATTTTCAAACTGACAAACACACGATATGTTCTCTTTTATTATCTTTCTCAGTTCTCTCTGGCTTATACCTTCAGTCAAAGGGTATACAGGTAAGATTTCAAGGTTAGATGAGTTCTCCTTCAATTCAACTTCTGGGTTGACTATTTCAATCGAACCGAATTGACCACGTTTAGCAGTGCCGGTCACATATACCATTTTGTTCTTCATGGTCTGGAGGATTTTCTGAAGAAATTCCTGATTGAACCACTTGAGTAAAATTTGATTAACACCATCTGAGAGCACTGCCGCAGTTATCGTGATTGAACTCATCTTTTTTGTTTCCACGCTGATGAGTTTACCTAAAGTGGTGATCTTTTCTTCTGATTGAATCTCTGAAATAGGTATAACACGCCTTCGATCTTCATAATCTCTGGGAAAGTAGAAAACCAGATCTTGGAGTGTAACAATTCCGAGTTTTCTCAAAAGTGACTCTCGTTTTGGTCCAACGCCTTTTGCATACTTTATCTCACAATTTGGTTGCTTTACATTATTTGAAAGACTCGGTTTTGAAATTAAATGTTGGTCTCTAAAACGCTCTATCATTCCAATACAATTCTTGAGCCTTTTGAGAGATCTTTGTTGATCAAGTGTATCAACAGGTTTGATGTATTCTACAAGCTGCTCAAGTTTTTCCACAATTTCCTTTTCTTCTAAGATGGGATCTGAAATCAACTCATAATTATCTTGTACAATCTCAATAAATTCATTTATCTGCATTTGACCTTGAATCACTTTTAAAGCATTCTCTTCAAGGGAAGATAAGAATTCCTCAACGAGAACCGGCCGCATCGTGAATAATACTCTCCTTTTCAAGCGGCGCAAAGCCAGAAATTCTCATGTCGAGAAGTTTCTGAATCGAGAAAAGCATAGCGAATACAATCACAAGTATTACTAAACCAGCCACTATTAAAGAACCTTTTTTCATTCTAAGTATCCTATATAAGGGAGATTTCGATATCTTTCCTCGTAATCTAAGCCATAACCAACGAGAAAGACATCTCCCACTTTGAAACCGACAAAATCGATAGGTATACCGTGTTGATATTTCTCCTTCTCTATTAAAGCTGCTATTTTCAAATCTGCTGGTTTATATTTTCTCAAGTACGAAAGTATATACCTGAGTGTATTACCTGTGTCAACGATATCCTCCACAACAAGTACATATTTTCCCTGCAAAGTTTCATCCACCCATGACTTCACACGTATTCTGCCAGTAGATTCAGTCCCTGCATAACTCGATACATGGACAAAGGAGTAATTGACATTCATATTTATGTTCAAAACAAGCTCACTGAAAAAATGTACAGAACCCTTTAGAATACAAATCGCACATAAAGATTCTGTCTTACCGCGATAATAATTTTCTATTTGTTTTGCCATATCTTTGATTTTCCTGCGAACGGTTTCTTCGTCAAATAGAACTTTTAGCTGCACAGAATGCCTCCTCTCAAAGTGTCAGGACATAAACTAATTTTTCCTGATTCTTGATCTGTTTATCAATCTCAAGAATATTATTACTCGTGTATTTTACATTTTCGCACAGTTTTGTGAATTCTTCAACAGGTGCTATATCAAATTTGATGTATTTGGTTTTAAAATGCATTGGGATCGCTATGTGCGGGTTGATTTGGTCAAGTACCCTTTTTGCTTCGGTTGGTCCTATTGTGAAGGTTCCACCAACGGGTAATAACAAAACATCAATAGGCTTGATCTGATCAAGCTGAGCCTGATTCAGAATATGGCCAAGATCACCAAGATGAGCTATCCTGATGTCCTCTACGTCGAAAGTGAAAATTATATTCTGTCCCCTCTTAGTACCGGATTCCGAATCGTGAAAGGTCTTGACTCCTGTGATTTTCACACCTTTAAGCTGACGGATACCTGGGTCTTTTACAAGCTCGAATCTTCCCTTTATCAAGTGATGTGCGTTGTGATCAAAATGTTGATGGCTTTCAGTAATGATGTCCACAACCACATTTGGTATTTTGTACCCAACAGCGCTATCAAAAGGATCGGTGAGTATTTTAACATCACCAGTCTCAATGAGAAAACATGCATGACCAAACCACGTGATTTTCATTTTGAACACCCCCTTGGTTTATCAAATAAATCTTCTCCTATTATCAAGATCTTTCGCGTATCTTTTTCTCATGATTTTTCTAAGGCATCTTTAGCAAAATTATACCAGTAACTTGTGCTGAAACCATAAAGATACTCCGATCGAATTTGATAGCAATTTATAGTAACGAGTGCTATACAATTTATATGCTTTTATATTTATGATAAAAAAATGTCGTTATAAAGATATACACATAACATAGCGAAAATTTAACATAACCCTTGACAAACCACTTGATAGTTCATATAATCGTGTTGGAAACTCACAGGAGGTGAAACGATGAGCGAAAGAGAATATGTTGTCGGTATCGATTTGGGTACGACAAATTCAGTAATAGCTTGGATGAAACCAGATGGATCAATTGAAGTCATACCCAATGCAGAGGGAGGCAGGTTAACACCATCGATAGTTGCCTTTACCAAGACAGGTGAAATAATTGTCGGAGAACCTGCTAAAAGGCAAATGATTCTCAATTCTGAGAGAACTGTCAAATCGATAAAAAGAAAGATGGGTACCGATTACAAAGTAAAGATCGACGACAAACAATACACTCCACAACAGATAAGCGCTTATATTTTGCAAAAGATGAAAAAAGATGCAGAACAATATTTAAATGGAAAAATCAAAAAGGCGGTCATCACATGCCCTGCGTACTTCAACGACGCTCAGAGACAAGCAACCAAAGAAGCAGGACAAATAGCAGGATTTGAAGTGTTGAGAATCATAAACGAACCAACCGCAGCGGCACTCGCATACGGTCTTGACAAGAAAAAAGAACAAAAAGTTCTTGTGTATGACCTTGGTGGAGGAACTTTTGATGTCTCCATACTCGAAATTGGTGAAGGAGTCATACAGGTTGTCGCAACATCTGGGAACAACCATCTCGGCGGAGACGATTTTGATCAGAGAATCGTTGACTGGATGGCTGAAGAGTTCAAAAAACAACATGGTGTAGATCTCAGAGAAGATAGACAAGCCTTACAGAGACTAAGAGATGCGGCAGAGAAAGCCAAGATAGAGCTTTCGAGCAAACTCGAGACCGATATCAGTCTTCCGTACATAACAGCTACAGCCTCTGGACCACTACACCTTGAAATGAGACTGACAAGATCTCTATACGAATCTCTGGTAAAAGACCTGTTCGATATGACCAAAGGACCTGTTGAGAAAGCATTGAATGATGCAAAATTGTCTCCAAGAGATATAGATGAAGTCATCTTAGTTGGTGGCATGACTCGTTCTCCAATGGTACATAGAATCATACAAGACATCTTTGGTAAAGAACCGAACAAGAGCGTCAACCCAGACGAAGCAGTTGCAATAGGTGCGGCAATTCAAGCAGCCATACTCGGTGGAGAAGCGAAAGAAAAAGATATCGTCCTGGTAGATGTCACACCTCTGACTCTTGGAATAGAAGTTAAAGGTGGATTGATGGAACCAATCATACCAAGAAACACAACAATACCTGTCAAAAAGAGTAAAATCTTCACAACGGCTGAAGATTATCAAACAGAAGTTGAAATAAGGGTCTATCAAGGTGAAAGAACTATGGCAAGAGACAATATATTCCTTGGAAGCTTTAGACTCGTAGATATACCACCGGCACCAAGAGGAGTACCACAGATAGAAGTGACGTTCGATATAGATAGTGATGGAATAGTCCATGTCTCTGCAAAAGATCTCGCATCTAACAAAGAACAATCCATGGTAGTAACAGGCAGACACAAACTCAGAGAAGAAGATATTAAGAAGATGATGGAAGAGGCTCAAAAATATGAAGAGCAGGATAGAAGAAGACGCGAAGAAGTTGAACTCAAAAACAAAGCAGATGATCTTGCTTATAGTGTGAGTAAATCTCTGAAAGAGCATGGAGATAAACTACCAAATGATCTCAAATCAAGACTCGAACAACTTGTCAATGATTTGAGAGATGCAATAAACAAAGACGATATAACAAAAGTAAAAATGCTGTTCGATGATCTACAAAGAGAGAGTATGAAGATAGGTCAATATCTGTATGAAAATGTCAGAAAAGAACAATCGAGTTCACAATAAAAATTTTTGAAAGGAGGGGTCTTCATGTTGTTGGAAAGGCGTGAGGATTTCATGAAACCATTCAGAGAACTTCAACGTGAAATCGACAGACTCTTTGAAGACTTCTTCACTCCTATGACTCGCAGAAGTACAGTTTACTCGTATTTACCAGATATCGATGTTTACGAAACCGACGACTCGGTAGTAGTCGAAGTTGAAGTTCCAGGAATGGACAAAAAAGACTTTGAAGTAAAGGTTGAAGACGGTATCTTGAGAATCACCGGAGAAAAGAAGCTCGAGCGCGAAAAGGAAAACAGAAACTACAAAATTGTTGAAAGATGCTACGGAAAATTTGAAAGATCCTTGTCTTTGCCCGATTATGTCGATGCAGATAAAATCAAAGCAAAATACGAAAATGGTGTCTTGACAATATCTTTGCCCAAACGCGAAGAGAAAAAGGCTAAAGTAGTAGATGTGAAAATCGAGTAAAAGATGGGGCGGGCAACCGCCCCATTAATTTAGGAGGTGACATGATGCTGGACTTCAAAGACTACACAGAAAGTGCGCAGAGGGTTCTCACTTCTGTTCAAGATATCTTGAACAGATTTTCACAGAATCAAATGTCATCTGAGCATATATTGCTTGCAATTCTTGAAGATGGTGACAATGCAGCTGTAGATATCTTGAGAAAGATTGGTGTGAACATAGATGCTCTGAAAGATGAAACATCGTCTTTTGTGGCAAGGTATGGAATGAGGGCGGGAACTACTTCTCAACCGGGTGCCGTTGCACAGGTTTATATAACACCCGATGCAAGACATGTCCTTGAAGAAGCACGCAAAGAAGCAAGGCGAATGGGTGATGAGAAGGTAGGAACAGACCATTTACTTCTGGGCATGATACTCGCGCCAAGTTCAATGACTTACAGGTTGCTGTCAAGACAGGGAGTGACTCCAGACAAGGTATATGAAGCTATAAGAGAGCTTCGTACCAGCGGTAAAACTGCAGAAGACGAGAATGTCGATGTGCTTTTCAAATTCACAGAAGATCTCACAAAAATGGCAAAAGATGGAAAGTTATTACCGGTTGTTGGACGGGAAAAAGAGATTTTCAGAACTGTTCAGATTTTGGGAAGAAAATTCAAAAACAACCCTGTCTTGATAGGAGACCCTGGCGTTGGAAAGACGGCTATAGTTGAAGGACTTGCCCAGAAGATAATAAATGGTGATGTTCCGAGTTTTCTCAAAAACAAGAAAATCCTAAAGTTAGATATGGGTAGAATCATAGCCGGCACAAAGTTCAGAGGAGAATTCGAAGAAAGAATGAAGAAATTAATCGACGCCCTCAGAAAAAATGTTGGTCAATACATACTCTTCATAGACGAACTTCACACTGTAGTTGGTGCAGGTGCGGCAGAAGGTGCTGTCGATGCAGCAAATCTTCTTAAACCAGAACTTGCCCGCGGCGAGATGCAAGTTATTGGTGCAACTACTGTAAATGAATATAGAAAATACGTTGAGAAAGATAAAGCACTTGCGCGAAGATTTCAACCGATTCTTGTAGGTGAACCATCGATAGAAGATACTATAGAAATATTACGCGGAATCAAAAAAGAATTCGAAAAGCATCACGAAGTTACAATAACAGACGAAGCTCTGATCGCTGCGGCTCGCTTGAGCGCAAGGTATATCACAGATAGATTCCTACCAGATAAGGCAATAGATTTGATCGATGAAGCAGCATCTGCAATCAGGCTCCAAGGCAATAACAAAATTGTAAATGAAAATGAAATCGCCAAGGTAGTCGAGTTGTGGACTGGCATTCCTGTATCAAGAATGCTCGAATCAGAAAGAGAAAAACTCATGAACCTTGAACAACTATTACATAAAAGAATTATCGACCAAGATGATGCAGTCAAAATGGTTGCACAAACAATCAGAAAAGCAAGAGCCGGATTGAAAGATCCAAAAAGGCCAAATGGTGTATTCTTGTTTCTTGGCCCAACGGGTGTTGGTAAAACAGAGCTTGCAAAGGCTCTCGCAGAAGTCCTTTTTGGAAGTGAAGACGCTCTGATAAGAATCGATATGAGCGAATACACAGAAAAACACACAGTGAGTAGGCTAATCGGTGCTCCTCCAGGATATGTTGGTTACGAAGAAGGAGGTCAACTGACCGAACTGGTTAGAAGAAGACCATACAGCGTTATTTTACTGGATGAGATCGAAAAGGCACACCCAGAAGTGTTCAATGTGTTATTGCAAGTATTTGATGATGGAAGATTAACCGATGGAAAAGGAAACACCGTTGACTTTAAAAACACGATCATAATAATGACAAGTAATATTGCCAGCGAACACATATTAGATGCACTCGAAGATGGTTTGAGTGATCTAACTCAACTCATCGAAGAAGAGATGAGAAAACACTTCAAACCGGAATTCATAAACAGAATCGATGCAGCAATAGTCTTTAAGCCTTTGACAATTGAACACATGAAACAAATAGTAGAACTTCAACTTGAGAAGATCGCTAACCGTATCAAAGAACAAAATAGAAGCGTTGTCTTTACAGCACAAGCTAAGGAATACTTGGCAAAACGGGGTTATATCCCCGCATTGGGTGCAAGACCTTTGAAACGTGTTATAGAAAATGAAGTAGAAGCACCATTGGCAGATAAGATCATCTCTCAGGAATTCAAAGAAGGCTCAACGATAACTATCGATGCAGACGAATATGGAATCATATTTAAAGAGGGGCAATAAAGCCCCTCATATTTTTGCTACTGAATCACGTTCTATAAAATGTGCCTTTAAGACTGTCTTGTTGTTCTTTCCATTGTGCATAATTCTGTCCAGTAACAACGTTGCCGCTATTAGACCCATCTGTTCTGGTTCTTGCGCGACACATGTAATTGGTGGATCAAAGATTTGATTCCAATACGAATCATCAAAGCAAACAATCGATACGTCTTCAGGTACCTTGAGTCTTAGATCCTTTATCGCTTTCATAACTCCGAGCATCATTAAATTATTTCCCACGATCAATGATGTTGGCTTTTCTTTGAAAGAAAAGAGTTTTTTAGCGGCTTCATAGGCACCTTCTTGAGTAGATTTACCATCTAAGATCCATTCCTGCCTTACTTCTATTCCAAGTTCCTTGCACGCCTTAAGGGCGCCATTGAGCCTCATTCTGCCGGTGAAAGACCTTGATCTAAGTGTTATGATACCAACACTTTCATGGCCATTTCTGTGGAGATACTCAACGAGTTCTCTGACACCACCCTCGTTATCCGTTATCACATAACTTGTGTCGATATCAGGTACTATCCTGTCAAAAAATACCAATGGTATATTACTTTCCAAAACTTTTGCGTAGAGAGTTTTGTTTCCACCAGAATCAACAGGTGCTGCCAAGATACCCTCAACTCTTTGACCAATAAGAGTTCTGAGATTTTCTTCCTCATGTTCGGGATCTTCATCGGTTGAACACAAAAGTAAATGATAGCCAACTGGGTTAAAGACCTTTTCCATTCCCCTCACAATCTGAGCAAAGAACGGGTTTGATATATCAGGTATGAGCACACCTATGATTTTGGTTCTACCCTTTTTCAAGCCAGTAGCAGTCATATCAGGTGAATAACCCATTTGCTTTGCAACTTGAAGTATTTTCTGTCGCAACCCGTCACTTACTCCAGGTTTCCCATTCAAAGCCCTTGAAATAGTTGATACGTTAACACCAACAGTCTTTGCAATATCTTTGATTGTAACTTTCAGACAACACACCTCTTTTGCGCAGAATCTATAAAGTTACTTGTTCGATTCTATTGTACAACATCTTCAAAGTCAATCAATCGTAGATATCATCGAATTTCAGTGATTCAAAACAAGTATTTGAGAAAATCTCTCAATTTCTCATTTTTGCGTCGTTTTTCTTTGGTTGACTTTTTCTTTTGTTAGAGATATTCTCTTATTGTGATTTCGCAAACGAATGCGTTTCCATGTACTGAAAGGGGTGTTAATATTGAAAAGAAAAGTCGGTATTCTCACCTTCTCAGATGGCAGAGAATATGTTCACAAAGAACTGGTTCAGATTAACAAAAAATTCGAGGATGATCTTGCAAATGCTCTTGAATCAACAGGTGAAATAGAAGTCATAAGAGCAAACCAGATTGTTTATAAACCATCCATAGCAAAACAACAGGCTATCTTTTTGAGAGACAAAGGCGCCCAGATGACGATCTTCAATTACGCGGTCTGGGCTTTTCCACACTTCAGTGTGATTGCAAGTAAATTTGCCCCATCGCCATTTTTACTCTTTGGAAATATAAACCCCAAATACCCAGGTATGGTTGGAATGCTTGCCGCAGCTGGAGCACTTGATCAAGACGGGACGCAGACTCACAGAGTTTGGGGAGATATAAAACAAGATCGAGTTCTTAAACGAGTTCTCTCTTTTGTTAGAGCCGCTACCACAAAGAATATGCTCAGAGGTCAAAGATACGGTCTTTTTGGTGGAAGATCGATGGGTATGTACACTGCTGTACCAAATGTAGATCTCTGGAACAAACTTTTTGGAATAGACATAGAACACATTGATCAACTCGAAATTATTGAGAAAAGTAAAAAAATCTCAGATAAAGATGCAAAACACGCAAGAGAATGGCTTGAAAAGATGGTAAAAAAGATCCATTACGATGGAAAACAACTCACTCCAGAAAAATTGGAATTACAGATCAAAAGCTATTACGCAGTTAAAAAAATCTGTGAAGAATTCGAGCTTGACTTCACAGGTATAAAAGCTCAGCCAGAGTTGACAGAACATTTTGTGACCATGGATTTGACGGAAGCCTTTATGAACGATCCATACGATTGGGATGGTAAAAAAGAACCAATAGTTTGCGCAACTGAAGCGGATTCAGATGGAGCTTTGACAATGCAGATATTTAAATTAATTTCAAATCAACCAGTTCTGTTCGCAGATGTCCGACATTATGATGCTGGAAACGACTTCTTTGACTTGTGTAACTCTGGAGAACATGCAACGTTTTTTGCAGCAAAATCTTATGATCCTGCCGTGAATCTTGCGAAAGTAGAGCTTTATCCAGAGAGTTTTTACTTTCCAGCTGGCGGAGCCTCTGTTAGACACATTGCAGCACCTGGAGAGGTAACCCTTGGACGACTCACTCGGAAAGATGGCGAATATGTCATGACCGTAATAAAAGGAGAATTCTTAGATTTTGGTGAACAAGAAAATGAAGAAAAGGCAAAAAACACACAAATAGAATGGCCACACGCCTTTGCAAAACTCAAAATCTCAGCAGATGATTTTCTGGCAACATATAGTTCTAATCATATTCATGGAGTGTATGGGGATTATGTGGAGGAACTAAAACATTTTGCAGAATTGGCCAGAATCAAAATCAGAACTTATGTTTGATTTATCCTAAAGGGGGTGAGAAGGGTCTTCCAGGTGTTTAAAACTTTGATGTTCTTAAACGAGCAAAATTATGAAATATGAGACTTAATATCTTGCGCTGCCTAGTTTGAATAATTAACATTTATGAATTCAAAACCTAAGGAGGTGTACGACACTATGAAAAGGATTATCAGTTTGGTTGCCATCTTGAGTATTATTATGATTCCTGTTTTCCTATTTGCAGTAACAACATTAGAGGAAATAGTCAAGAGAGGCAAAATAATTGTAGCTACTGACATGACAGCTGTACCCATGCAATACAGAGACTCTTCTGGTAAACCAACCGGCTTCACAATTGAGTTGATGGAGCTTGCTGCCAAATATATGGGAGTACAGATTGAATGGCAGGACATGGCTTGGGAAAGTTTGATCCCTTCATTGTTGACTAAAAAGGTCGATATGATAGCTGCAAATATGTCTATGACTTTGACTAGATTGAAAACAATAAGGTTTTCTGAACCATTCTTTCTAACTGGTATAAGAGTTTTAGCAAGAAAGGACTCAAAGATGACTTATTGGAAAGATATTGCAGATCCTTCAGTAAAAATAGGTGCAACGATGGGTTCAGTACACGCCGACTATATCGAGAAACAACTTAAGAAAAAACCTTTCCTGTATGAAAACCTAGCAGAATGGCTTAACGATTTGAAAACAGGAAGAATAGACGCTGTTATGGATGACGAGATGCTTTGTATAGAACTTGTGAAAAATAATCCCGAACTCAAAATTCTCGAGGGCTATGTGCGTCCAGATACTTATGGGCTTGCGTTCAGACAAGATCAGGAATCGGATTCCCTGGTAAATTGGTTCAATTGGTTTATCAGATGGGTTAAATTAACTGGTGAATATGGAGAAATTTACAAGAAATATACTGGAATGGATTGGACCCCATCTCCCATAATTGATTGAGACACTCACTGAGGCGGGCCTAATTGCCCGCCTCATTTTCTTTCCAATGGAGGTGTCGCGTGTGGAATCAGTTGTCGAAATAATTAATCTAAATAAATTCTATGGAAAAAATCACGTGCTTAAAAATATCAATTTGCGGGTTGAAAAAGGCGATGTACTTGTTATTTGTGGACCAAGTGGGGCCGGGAAGAGCACTTTATTAAGATGTATAAATAGACTCGAGAATTTTGAAACAGGAACAGTGAGGGTGTTAGGAAGAGATGTTAAGATACACACGAATTTGATGTTCATCCGTAGAAACACGGGCATGGTTTTCCAACATTTCAACCTTTTTCCACATTTGACAGTCCTCGATAACATAATTACTGCACCAATACATGTCAAGAAAGTAGCAAAACACGAAGCTATTGAAAAAGCCAAAATGCTTCTTCAAAGGGTAGGATTGTCTGAAAAGCTAATGTCTTATCCTGACCAACTTTCTGGAGGAGAAAAACAAAGGGTGGCAATTGCAAGAGCTCTCGCAATGGATCCAGAAATCATGATGTTTGATGAACCAACATCGGCTTTAGATCCGGAAATGATAAAAGAAGTTCTCGACGTGATGATAGATTTAGCCAATGGAGGAATGACCATGATAGTAGTTACTCACGAAATGGGTTTCGCGAAACAGGTAAGCAACAAAATAGCGTTCATGGACAAAGGGGAGATTATCGAGTTCAATACCAAAGAATCTTTCTTTAGTAATCCAACGAGTCAAAGAGCGCGAGAATTTTTGAGCAAAATACTCTGATCCCGAATGAAAGGAAGAAGAAAACCATGATCTTTGATTTCAGAACTCTAGTTCAGTATTTACCAGATTTCATGGAAGCTCTTATAGAAACTCTGAAAATAGCAATAATAAGTTGTTTTTTTGCCATATTAATAGGTACGATAGCTGGATTTTTGAGTAACACAAGAAATAAGTTTTTTAGAACGTTGATTGCATTTTATACAGGGCTCATTAGGTCAACGCCATTACTTGTACAACTTTATTTTGTACATTACGGACTTCCTATCTTGAACGTTATGCCTACACGCTTCCAAAGTGCTGTTATAACATTTTCTTTAAACACAGGAGCATATGTTTCGGAAATCATAAGAGGAGGTTTGCAGTCAATAAATATAGGGCAATTCGAAGCTGCATATTCTCTTGGTTTTTCTAGATTCCAAACAATTCGATTGATAATATTTCCACAACTCTTTAGGATAGTTTTACCGCCTTTGATTAGTCAATTCTCTTATCTTATAAAAGATACAAGTTTAGCTGCTGTTTTAACAATTCCTGAGCTTACTTATATGGCAAGAAGAGCTGCTGCAACTACTTACAGACCCTTGGAATCTTTCATCCCACCAATGCTAATGTATTTTGCAATATATCTTGTTCTTAGCCTATCGTCCAACGGTTTAAAAAAGAAGTTATTTGGCAAGAAATGAGCAGGAGATGATCTGATGCAAAGTATACCGCTCATTCAACAAGTATTGCGTTTAGGAAGTGCATTCTTACAAAATTTGATACTCTTACCATTTACTCTGATTATGGGAATAGTCTTTGGATTTATAATTGCTCTTATTCGATACTACAGAATACCTGTATTATCTCAGTTTTCTGCTCTCGCAATTGAGGTTGTCAGAGGTTCACCGTTTTTGCTTTTAGTCTATGCTATTTATTTTGCTTTACCTTATTTTGGTATTGAACTACAAAGTTTTGAGACCGCAATTGTGGTTCTCACGATAACAAGCACTGCTTACTTATCAGAAGTATTCAGGAGCGGTCTTTTGGCAATAGACAAGGGACAGTTTGAAGCTGCAGATGCACTTGGAATGTCATTTTCAGACAAACTCTTTTTAATTATATTACCACAAGTTATTCGGATAACTCTTCCTTCAATAGTGGGACAAATAGTATTGACAATAAAAGATACATCCATAGTTTCTCTGATAGGCATGACAGAGATAGTTAGAACCTCAAGACAAATAATGCAAATAACTCTTGATCCTTTTACTGCCTTTCTTATTGTCGCGGGATATTTTGCGGTTGTTTGTTACCCACTAATATTAGTTTCAAGAAAACTGGAACAGAGAATGTTGGGAGGGAAAAAGAATGAATCAGCAGTTAGGCAGTTCAAAGCTTGAATATTTCAATCCCGATCCATTTTCATTTATCAGAGATTTACGCAAGAAACCATCTAGAAGTGAACTCATAGATCTTTCTATAGGCGCTCCAAATCGTCCAACACCCACTTGGATAATTGAAACAATGAAAACCGCATTGAATGAAACTTCGTACCATACATACCCACCACAAAATGGTTCACCCGAGCTTAGAAAGGCCATATCCGACTGGTACAATAAACGTTTTAATGTTGATTTAGATCCGGAGAAAAATATTTTGATTACAGTTGGCATCAAGGAGATTGTTTTTAACGCACTACAAGCACTGATAAATCAAGGAGATGTTGTCTTATTACCAGATCCAGGTTATCCAACATATTATGATGCTTCAAATTTTGCAGGAGCTAGAATACTAACTTATGATTCGAAAAAAAACTCACAAAAAATGCTTGAGGATATTGTAACGATACTGAATAAAAACAGAGTCAAGATAATAGTCATTAATTTCCCTTCAAACCCTGTTGGAACAGTAGTCAATCTGGAATTCTACAAAAAACTGTCTGCTGTTGCTGAAGATTATTCTTGTATTGTGATCAGCGATATACCTTATTATGAGATAACATTTAACAATTCTATAGCACCAAGCTATTTACAAGGAAACTTATCCCTTAGAAATGCGATCGAGTATTTTGCTTTCTCAAAAACTTACAATATGGCTGGATGGAGAATTGGAGCAGTTGTAGGTGATGAAAAAATCATTGATCTTCTCAAACTTTTTAAATCGAAGATCGACTCAAATGTTTTCTATCCAATCCAACTAGCTGCGGTCTCCGCGTTAAATAACACACCACAAGAATATTATGAAGATCTTCGAAAAGAGTATAAACTTAGAAGGGATACAATCGTCAATTATTTAGAGAAATCTGGATTGAATTTTCATATGCCTGATGGTGCAATGTATGTATGGGTCAAAGCACCTCAGAATGAGACTTGTTGGTCTTTTGTCGAGAAATTATATCTAAATACAGGTGTCTTAACAGTTCCGGGTATAGCCTACGGTCCTTCTGGAAAAGATCAAATAAGATTGGGGCTGGTTCAAGAAGTTGACATTTTAAAAGAAGCTGGCGAACGTATCTTAAAATACCTCTCAAAATAACAAAAAACTTGAAGGAAATCAAGATCGATATATTAAGATAAGAAAAGAGGAGGTTCAACAATGAAAAAACTCTCTGGTGTGACTGTAGCGGCTTTGACGCCATTGACAGAAGATGGAACACGAGTTGACCATGGAGCAATAAATGAATATGTCGATTTTCTCATTCAAAAAGGCGTTCATGGCATCTTCGCTCTTGGTACGACAGGTGAAGGTTTGCTTTTAACAGTGGAAGAAAGAAAAGCGGCATTGGAGAGCTTCATCAAAGCTGTTAATGGTAGAGCTATTCTCATAGCGCATTGTGGTGCTCTTAGGATTGAAGAAGTAAAAGAATTATTGGATCATGCAAAATCATCTGGTGCAGATGGCGCTGCAATAGTATCACCTTTTTACTATAAATATCGTTCAGATGAGATCATTGAGTTTTTCTCAAGAGCCACGGAGAGTGTGAAAGACTTTCCAATATATCTTTACAATATACCTGGTCTGACCGGAAACTGGATAACTTCAAAGATGGCAAATCAAATTTGCAAGAAAAATCCCAATATCATTGGTATCAAAGATAGCAGTGGAGATTTATTGCATGTACTTTCTTTGATAAATGATACTCCTCAAGATTTCGAAGTAGTTGTAGGTTGCGATAGAGCTTTTTTGACTGTACTTCAAATGGGTGCAAAAGGTTGTGTTTCAGGTCCCGCAGCAGTTTTCCCCGAATTTTTTGTAAAACTGTACGAGCAATTTAAAAGAGGCGATGTCGAAGGAGCAAGACAAACTCAAAGAAAACTCACAAAGGTTTCACTTGCTTTAGGAGATGGAGCGAGTATCCCAATGCTCAAAACAGCACTCAAATGGCGTGGCTTGAAAATGGGAGGGTGCAGAACGCCGCTGAAACTGTTGGAGAAATCCGAACAAGAACAATTTAAAAACTCCATGGATAGAATTTTAGAAGAAGTAGATCTGAATTGGTGAAAAGCGGGCTCAGTAGCCCGCTTTTTTGAGACTTTCTTTCATATCATTGATAGTAACCCTTAGATATCTTTCCGTAGTAGCAAGGCTTGCATGACCCAGGAATTCTTGAACAATTCTCAAATTGACACCTTTTTTGAGAAGGACAGTTGCAGCCGTATGTCGTAAGGTATGAGGTGAAATGTTTTTGATGTGAGCTTTTTTTGCTAATTGTTTGAGTAAATAAGCTACTCCATGAATTGATAGAGGTTTACCAGTATTGTTTTTCAACAAATAATCATCTTCCGATAAGCAGGATATGATTCTGAATATGTAAGACTTTAATTTACTCGGTACAGGTACAACTCTCATTTTCCGTCCTTTGCCATTTATCAATATATAATCTTCTTTTAGATTGATATGAGATACTTTCAGCGAAATCAGTTCGCTCACCCTCAATCCAGCAAATCCACCAAGTCCAACTATGAGAACTAATCTGTAATCTTTGTCAAACATCCTTGTCGCAACTTTCCATAACTTTGAGAATTCTTGTTCTGAAAGGGCTTTTGGTATACTAAAGGATCTTCCTTTTATTCTGAGTTTATCCTTTAGTTTTAACAAAAGATGAGGATGAGTCTCTTCAAGAAATCTCCTGATCGCTGAATAATACAAATTGACAGTTGCTGGTTTGTGCCCATCCGCAACTTTTCGTGCCCAGGATAATATACTCTCTTCATCGATTACATCTATATCCTGGAGTAATTTTTTTATCACCGACAAATAAGCAGTAACTGTAAGTGAGCTTAGTTTTTGAGTTCTCAAGATCGTTTCAAACCTCTCAAACAAATCAGATTTGTCCATCTTTTGACATAACCTCCTCCTGCAGAAAACTTTTTTCTGTGTAAAAAATGTCTGCTCAAGACAAGCATAATATTCTAAAACAAAATTCACTATTAACTTTAAAAAAAGGAAAAAATGATGTATCTAAATAATGATGATTATTGATAGTTATACTGTTAATTTTAATGCGCTCTTGGCGCGTTTTTATCATCAGATTGATTTTTATACTCAATTATAGCTCAACTCCAGGTTTGTTTTCAATCTGCGATAGTAACCTTACCCAATGAATATCTATGTTCCAAAACATCATTTTGAAGAGAATATCAATAATCATCATTCTTTTTATGGTTATATTTGGACGAAAGGAGATAGTCATGAAAATCGTTTTTCTCGGTAAAAACCACGATTTTGAGCAGATACTTAAATCTTACCGTGATGCGAATCATACCCTTGTTCTTATTAAAAACATTAAGGATGCTTATGAATTTTTCCACCAACACTCAAAATCCTGTAGATTAGTCGTAATCGATTCGAATTCACTGAATAGTGATTATTTTCCACTAATTCAGCTAATTAGAAAGAACTCTTCGTCCTTTGTAAACCCTTATATAGTTATAATAGATAACACTAAAAGCAACTTGGCATTGAAAATTGGCGCTGATGCAATTTATGATCAATTACCAGATGAAAAGGAATTGAATTTACTTCTCCAAAATGTGCAATTTTCGCTGAATTTAGATGCCATCATAGAGCATGCGGTGAATATGATGCAAATCAAGGACAATCCTACCTTTGAACACTGTAGGAGTACAGCAAAGATTTCCTCAGCACTCGCTAGTTTATATCTTCAATCCCTTGCCAAAAAAGATATAGAATGGCACAGAAATTTGAAGATAGCAGCATTATTACACGATACAGGAAAAATACTTGTTCCTGAATCTATTTTACAGAAGCCAGCCAGGTTAACCGACGAAGAATTCAAAATGATGAAAAATCATACAAAATTGGGCAGTGAGTTATTCAGAAAGGTTTCAGATATCTCTTCAAAAGAAGTATTTTCTATGTGTGCCAAGGTGTGTCTTTATCATCACGAAAAATTTGATGGCACTGGTTATCCAGAGGGCTTGAAGGGTGATCAAATACCATTAGAAGCCAGAATTGTATCGATAGCCGATGTCTTTGATGCACTTACATCGAACAGACATTACAGAAGCGCTTACACATTTGAAAAAGCTTTTCAAATCATGAAAGACGATGAAAAAGGGCATTTTGACCCCAAATTACTCGATTTGTTTTTAAACAACGCGGATTTATTCTATCAGATGAAATTAGAAAGTGAGTTGTGAAAGATCTCTTGGAGTATACAAAAATGAAATGAACGCTGTTTTTCTATCATTCTGATTATTTTTACAAGGGAATCTCAAATGACATCCTCTCAAAATGAAATTCACTATGAGCAAATTTGATCTTTCCTTCACCAATCTTTTCAAAACCCACTTTGCGATACAGAGCTTTTGCAGGTTCATTTTGTTTTTCAACATCGAGCATTATTTTTTTACACCCTTGTTGTTTTGCAATTTCAAAGGTATACTCAATGAGCTTTCTACCTAAACCCATCGATCTAAACTTTGGATAGACTGCTATATTGCTCAGATAAAACTCGCCTTTTGAATGTTTACCCAAGACACGGTTGATTTTAATCAAGGTTAAAAGCCTCCAAAAGCCTATTTCTTTTAATATCAATCTTCCTGTGTTGATCCTGCAAATTCTTGCGTAGTCGTAAGAGTAACCAACTATCACTCCAAAGATCTCTTTCTCAACCAATCCAAACCATGTACATTCGTGACTGAAAAGGTTTTTTGGCTGAAGAAAGAGCTTTTGGAGCATCTGATTAACTTGTTTCCCAAAGGCATTTTCAAGAAAATCTTTGCCTGTCATGAGAACAAGCTGGACAAAATCATTGGCATTAAACCTATCTGCTTTGATAAGTTCTGTATACAAGAAATTTTCCCCCGTGAAGAGTATACTCTTTTAGTAGAGTTTACAGATTCAACGAAGGTTTTGTACGTTATAGAATAGAAATAACAAAGAAGCCTTGGAGGTGGTTGAATGAATTTGGAAATCGTTCAAATTGATATTCCAGAGGGTGCGAATGTCATAATAGGGCATTCTCATTTCATCAAAACTGTCGAAGATTTATATGAAGTAATAGTGACTACAAATCCAAATATGAAATTTGGTCTTGCATTTAATGAGGCAAGTGGTCCATGTTTGATAAGATACGAAGGTAACGACCAAAAACTAATCGACACAGCAATTGAGAATGCAAAAAGAATTGGCGCTGGGCATCTATTTGTTTTGGTGATTAAAGATGGATATCCAATCAACATACTCAATCAGATAAAGAACACCCAAGAAGTCTGTAGAATCTTTGCTGCTACTGCAAATCCACTTCAAATAGTAGTTGTACAAACAGACCAAGGGAGAGCAGTTCTCGGTGTTGTAGATGGCTTTTCAGTCAAAGGTGTAGAATCAGAGAAAGATAGAGAATGGAGACATAACTTTTTAAGACAGATCACAAAGTACAAAAAATAGCTGGCTAATGCCAGCTATTATCTTACTTTCACAAGTAAGATATCTCCGCCACCATGTGATCTTGCTCTCAGGCCGGCGACATACGAATAAGACACACCTGCAACAAGATATCCATCACCAGAGACCTGCAAGGCATAGGCAATTTCATCCATATCATCGCCAAGACATTTTTGCCAAACAAGATTCCCTTTTTTGTCTGTCTTGATTAACCAATAATCACTTCCACGGTGCTTTTGAACTATATCACCGTCATCAGACCACGTCGTACCAATTAAGACATATCCATCGTCGGTCTCAATTAATTTCTGTGCTATATCATCAGAGCTCCCACCATATGTTTTCAAAAACTCCTGATTGCCATCTATATCGAATTTTGTCAGCACAAAATCACCCATACGAGATTCACCTGTTATTTCCTTAGACCAACTCACTCCGCAAACTGCAAAACCTCCATCTTTCGTTGAAATAATGTTAGTTGCCTGATCCCAATCACTTCCTCCAACAGTTTTTTGCCACAGAAGTTCACCCATTCGTGAAATTCTCACAAACCACATATCAGATGAGCCATTGTTGAATATATCTCTGTCGTGAGATTTTGTCATACCAACAACAACATAGCCATCTTGTAATTTTGTCAAACCAAAGGCTGTGTCCCAGTCACTCCCACCAAAAGTCTTATCCCACAAAACATTTCCTTGATAGTCTGTTTTGATGACCCAAAAATCTTCAGAGCCATTAACGGTTGTATATCCTGCAAGAACATAACCGTCATCTTCGATTACGTCAAAAGCCGTCTCATAACCCTTCGTTCCATAACATTTTTTCCATTCAAGATTTCCTTCGCCGTTATACTTCAAAAGCCAAATATCCTGTCCACCAAACTGTGAGGGAAAGTCACCATCTTGAGAGTCACTGATTATCGTCACAACAAAACCCCCATCTTTCGTTGCTTTAACACAAATCGCGCCATCAGTGCCACTGCCACCGAGTTCCTTTTGCCATAACAATTTTCCATCTTTTGACAGTTTAATCACCAGAGCATTTTGATCACCATATTCTTTCAATGAACTGGTCCATCCAACAACAACGATCCCATCTGAAAGTACAGTCATATTGTAAGCTATGTCCCTTGAGATCTTTCCTATAAACCCAAGCCATTGGATACTGTCTTTTTTGGTAGATCTCTCATATGGAATGGCAAAGATCATCAATATCACGAATATTCCCGTGATTATCGCAGTCCAAAGTGGAGAAACCTTTCCCATAAAATCACCCCTTTACAATAATAACTCACCAAAAATTTTTGTACCCTTTTATCAAAATTCCTTACATAAAGCTTATTATTATTGAGATATATTTTATATATAAAATCACAACCTCAAAAATATTCAAAAGACACTTGACAATTTTTAAATACCATGATAAACTTTTTCTCGGAGGTGGGAATCATGTTGGAGTATTTAATAGCAAAGGCAAGGCTTGATGAACTACTAAGAGAAGCTGAGGCCGAGAGAACACTCAAACAGGCAAAAAAGCAAATCAAGGTTATCAAGGGATCAAACGTAGAGGATCAAAAGGCTGATGAACACTCAAAACGCTCGAAGGTTCGTGTTTAAATCAACAAATTCCGCGCGAACTCATCTATTTTTTCAACTCTCACACCAAGCCGTGGCTTGGTATTTTTTTCAATATTCTTGAGTATAAACCTGTATAGAAAATTCATTCTTTGGTAGTTCAGCTCACCTCCGAAGAAATCCTTTACTTTGACCATGTTTAGAAAATCTTTGTCAAAATTACTGTTCAAATATCGATCAAACTGTTCACTGAGCATACACAAGTAGATGCCAAGTTTTTTATTTTTCAGTGCTTCTAAATTCTGTGTGGTGAATTTTCTAATCTTTTTGCTCACATGACCAGCATGAACATAACTACCTATTACCACACAGTCATAGTCTTGAAGGTTCGGCAACTTTTGCTTTGAAATATTCACCAAATCAACGTTTCCGAGTTTTTCGGCGAGTAATTTCGCACATTTTTCAACCGTCCCTGTGTATGAATCATAAACAATGAGAGTTTTCGTATAATCACCTCCACAGCAATTATACTCTTCAAATTAGTTAATGTTATAATCTTTACGATTACATGTTGCTCAAAGAGGGGTTATCGATGTTTCTTGTTTCCTGCGCTCTTGAAGCATTGGTGTATTCAGTCATGGCTTGCTCCACACTTATGAGCCAGTATTTTGCCTTTTCGGGGTTTTCCCCACTTCAATTAGGTGTAATTATGGCTCTGTCTCCATTGACTTCGATATATGCCAATTACATATATTTTGGTGTTGCAGCTAAATTTTCTATCAGAAATGTTGTAAGGTTTTTTTCTCTTTTCGGTTGTGTATCTCTCTGGTTCGTATTTCTATTCAGAGGTTTTCCTATGAAATTCCTTTTCATGACTATCTTCACCTTTTTTCAAGGTGCGTTACTTCCTTTGATCGAATCTGCTATGATTGAATACTCACACAGTTCATCTCTATCGTACAACAAAATAAGAATCTGGGGGACCATTGGGTATACAATCACTGCATTCGTTGCGGGTAGGGTTGTCAGATCTGGTTTTCTATGGCTTTTTGTAATCTTTTCAAGTATTTTGCTGATGATAAATATCCTCTCCAAGCAACTTCATCAAAAGACCACAGAACGTCAAAAAACGAAACTTGGAACTGTGGATAAAAAATTCCTATTACTCTTTGCTATAATCACGGCATGCGTGGGGTTCAATTTGTTCAACAGCGTTTTTCTTCCAGTTGTAGTTAAAGAAAGATCGTACGACCTATCATTAGTAGGTACAACACTGTCCTTAATGGCTCTTAGTGAATTACCATTTCTCTTAAACGCTGAAAGAATCCGAAAAAAGCTGACAAGTAAGATACTTTTTCTGACTGGTATCTTTGTAGTCGGCTTGAGACTGATTCTTGTACCATTGAGCTGGTCGCAAATGAGCCTTGTGTTCATTCAAATGCTTCATGGATGGACTTTCATAGTGATCTATTATTCAGCCATTCATCTGATGAGAGAAAATCTCAAAGGCCAGGCACTTTTATCCACCCAGGCACTTTTCTGGATAGCCCTTCAAGGCATAGGTCCATTAATAGGCTCAACGGTTGGTGGAATCGTTGTAGAAAACATAGGAACAAATAATGGATATCTCTTCTTTGGAATCTTATGCATAGGTATAGCAATTTATGCAGTCTATTTTTTCAAGACGCACTTTCACACATAAACTCTTTCAACGATTCATAGTTTTGCAAGAAAATCACATAAAATATTTTCTTCCTTGTTCACATCTATACAAACAACATCAAGTTCCTCTTTTAGTTTTGTTACCACCTCTGATATATCTATTTTCGAAAGCTGATATCCTTCAACTCGCCTTTCTGGATAACATGGATTGATTGTCACACACAGCAATTCAGGTTTTCTTTTTACAGCAATATCCATCTTTTCTAACAATTCTTCCAATTTCTTATAATTGTCTGCGAGAATTAAATGTATTGGTGATTCCACCAACAAAGATTTATCTGAATTCGACTGCAGTTTTTCAACACTGACAAAGCCTGGTAGCGATACCCTGTTTTTGTCATCTGCCTTTGGTAATAGAAAGGCCTTGACCATTAACCTTGCTTCAGCGACAAGTTCATTTAAATTTATAGTTCTTGCAGCTCCAGTTGCTATAATTACATAATCCACATATTGAAAAGGCACCATTCTGTTTATAGCTCCATCAACCACCAAAAAATCTAATTCATAAGATTGAAGTTTTTTCAAAACACTAAAAAGATCGTCGCTCGAATTAGGACCAACAAGCACAACTGTCCCAAGTTCTTTTACTCTGTACACGGATATACTTCCCATTGGAGTTTTAAGGGACAATCTCTCAAGTAATTCCATCTTTGCTGTCGAATGACGTGCCGCCTCTTCACTTGTTATCACCAAAGTCCCCTCATCAACGATGACCTTGGGCTTGGGTAATCCCGTAACATGATCAAGATCTTCACCATCAAAACCAATACTCGTTATCGCTAAATTTTTATTGTTCAAACACTTGAGAACGGCGTTCAATGCCGTTGTTTTACCAGTGTTTTTGGCCGTTCCAAGAATTCCAATGGTCAACATTTTTTCACCGTTCCCCTGCCTGCTCTGCCTGGGTTTGCTCCTTCTTCTTTAGTTCCAAAGAAACCTTCGTACAATGAAGCCACAAAATCACCGCGTTCGGCAACCTTTTTTAAGGTATTGTAGATACCTTCTTTTATCATTTTCGCGTATTCAAGAGCTTGTTTCGTTGGCTCTATCCTTGTCTTTCCGAAAAACCTGAATGCATCGGCGATGGCTCTTAAACTATCTATTCTGGCAGAAGTCGTTATGGCACCTCGTGCATATGCTTCGTCCGTTGAAGATACAGTTATCGCGTCGAGCTCGAGCGACTTTCCAAGGGCTGCGTGAAGGGCTGTTGTCATAGCCGATTGTACCCTATCTTCTGTATGAGTCATAAAACCAATTGGTTCCCCAGGCCATATTGGAGCATCGATGATATCTCTCAAAGCCAATATCTTACCAACGTTATAATCCACATAATTATCTTCCATGTACTTATTTATAATGGCATCGGGCGAATAACAGAACAGCGGTTTTAAGATAGGCTTCGCACCGAGCTTTACACCAAGATATGCCACGACAACCATTCCTGCAAATGCCTTTGGTGCAGGAACCCCCCCGAGTTCTTCGTTCGTCGGCAAATCAAAGGGCATGTTGAACATCGCGGCGAGTTTTATAGAATAAAATCCATCTACAGTCAATCTCTCTGGATCTGTCCCGCCATTGAGTGAACCATAGACCATGTTGATCTTTGTCAGATCAGCTCCAGCTTCATGTGCGAGTAGAACTGTTTCAGGAGTATTCACACCTCTATGTGCTCTGACACACCATAATGTTGAATCACTCAAGGCAGATTTTATAAGTTTGAGATTTTCAAGAGTTATTATTGAACCGTCCTCTTCGTGCGCCAATAATCCTTCAAGTAATCCTTCACATCTTGCACCCCAAGATGGATCAAAATGTAAAACTCCGTCTGCGCCCCATGCTTCACTGATTTTTATATGCATTGCATCCATGAATGGACATCCTGTACCATACTGCACAAAGACCATAGGTTTTTCAGTAGTATGACGAAGTATCTTTGGTGCATAAGAAGTTTTTTTAATCAATTCGTTGAGCTTATCAATTTCTTCTTGTGTTATTAACCTCACATGTTTTGGAGTGATCTTTTCTCTATAATAAGATCTGACAAGATCATCACACAGCTTTATATAATCATCCCAGAGATTTTCACCCCTTAGAATTCTTTCTCTGATCTTGGCTCTTTCGACTCCTGGGCTTGTTCTTTCAGACGCCCATTGAATTATCTGATCAGTTATCATCTCAAGAAGATCGATGAATGCACTATCTTTGATCTGATAAGTATATCCTTGTGTAATATCTTTTTTGATTTTCTTTATTCTCTCTCCTTCTGTTGATAATTCTTTACCTTCGACATAAGCAACCACTTCTTCCCAACGTGTTTTTTCTCCAAAACCAGCATCATAACCAAGCTCTGCTGCCAATTCTTTGGTTATTGCCTTTCCACCTACAACAACTTTGCACTTTTTTCTCAATCCAGCTGCATCGACAAGATCTATGAACCTTCCCAAAAGTTCCGCAGCGTTGTAACCGAGTGTTCTACTAACCATTATGTAATCTGGCACTTCTTTTTGACATATCTCGATTATTTCCTCCATCTTCATATCTGGTGGCAACAAAATAGTATGATGACCTCTTTGGGAAAATTCTCTGTTTAGCATTTTCACAGCAACATCATGAACAGGATCTAACGGTACAAGGACTATCTTCATTTTTCATCGCCCCCATCTGCCCAACCATATCTATCACCAGGTCTGTACACATACGCTCTCAATCTAATCCTCGCAGCAAAACCATTGTGTTCGATGAATACCACATCGACATCCTTAAAGCCGAATGACTTCATCATCTGAATACCAAGATCCCTTGCCTTTTGCTCAGATTCTGCGAGCAATGTTGTTTCAACATCCACAGCATCTATAATATGTTTCTCAATCATTCAATCACCTCACTCCTTCAATGCATCTTCTAAAATATATCCCTGCGCTACAAATTTTGCATCACCCTCTAAATAAACATTCTTCAGAAAAGATGAAACCTTTTCAAATCCAACTTTTAACTTTCCCCCTCTTGCTTTAACCAAAACCGGTGGATAAACTTTCGAAAGAAGATGAGATATCACACAAGAAGCAATCGAGCCAGTTCCACAAGCGAATGTTTCATCCTCGACACCACGTTCATAAGTTCTTACGATTATTTCATTCTTATCTGAGATCTTCACAAAATTCACATTTGTTCCTTTGGGGAAAACATTCAAATTGTACCTGACTTTTCTCCCAAGATCCCTTAACAAGTCGTCATTCATGGATTCAACATCTTCTCTATAAATAACTGCATGTGGAACACCCACGATTGCAAAATGATATTCAATTTCGCCAAAACCAAAATCATTTTTTTGATTCAATTTGAATACATCTACGCTCAAATCCGGAAAAATCACTCGCACATTTTCCCCAACTATTAAAGCCTCGTGTATACCTGAAATGGTTTCAAACTTCATTTTTTCTTTTGCAACACCCAAAAGATATGCAAATTTTGCTATGCATCGAGCGCCATTACCACACATTTCACCTTCACTACCGTCTGAATTGAAATACCTCATTTTAAAATCTACTTTATCGGAATCTTCGAGAATCATCAAACCATCTGCGCCTATAGATTTTCTCCTGCGACAAACCAGTCTCACAAATGTGGAAATCTCCAGATTCTTTAGAACACCTTTTCTATTGTCTATAACTATGAAATCATTACCAGCTCCATTCATTTTCACAAATTCTATCTTCATCAAAACTCTTCAACCTCCAATATCTAAAATTACAATAACCTGCAAAGTAAATCATCTTTTTCACCACAAAGAAAATCAATAACAGGTATTTCGAGTAATGTATAACATCCAGGCTTTTGTTTCAAAGTAGCTCTTGCCGCCCCAACCATCACCTGTGCAGTCGCTGCGGGATTGTTCACCCACATGTGAAATTCCATCCTTTGATTGCACACCTTGCCCGAAGTTCCTTTACGTTCTATCTTTACACAGTGCCCCATATCCACCAATTTACTTACGTCATCTACTTGATTTATATGAAGCTCGTCATGTGAAAAATAAGGATCTTCCGCTATCTTCTTTGCAACATCTGCAAAATCATATCCTTCTTCTAATTGAACATAAACAAGCCTTGAATGCATTCCCATACCCTTTGGGCAAGTAATAGAAATCGCATCTTTGACACCTTCAATACGTTTCACAGCCACGGTATGTCCCATACTCATACCAGGTCCGAAATTTGTCCAGGTAATACCTTTTGGTGCTATCATCTCAAAAACTACTCTTATGATTGAATCAGAACCTGGATCCCAGCCAGCAGATATGATCGAGACAGAACCACTCTCCTTTGCAATACTATCAAGATCCTTCTTTAGTCTCAAAGCGCCTTCTGCACCATGGATATCGTAGGCATCAACAGTGTTTATACCTCTTTTTAAATACTGAGATGCAACACTTGGTACAGCTCTACTATCAATCGCTAAGATAGCCACATCGGGCTTGGTTAAGTCTTCAACATTATCAGTCACTGGTATTTTCCTAAATTCTTCTCTGAGTGATTTAATTCTCTCTGGAATCTCCACTATGCCAACTAATTCCATATCTTCACTTTGAGAAACACAGTCAAAAACAGCATGTCCAACATTACCCATGCCAACGATTACAACTTTCGCTTTGTTCATTGATTGATTCTCCCTTCTAAAAAAGCGAAGGTAGATTTGTCCACCTTGTAAAGGGGGGCCGAAGCCCCCCCTGTATTACATGAGTATCATTGCCACTATCGTTGCCCCGATAAAACCAAGAATAACAGGTATAAAATTCTTTCTCGCAATCTCTTCTGGTTTGGTCTTACAAACGGCTGCTACTGCGATCAAAGCCCATGGAACTATGGTCCCTCCACCAGTATTGACTGCTGTGAGTTGTCCAAGGGCTGCAAGAACAGACGATTTCACATTAGCTGCCGTCCCCAAACCACCTGCAAGAGTACCCATCAGCGGTAATCCGGAGAACCCTGAGCCATCAAGACCAGTTATCGCACCAATTATAGCCTGCATTGGTGCAACTGCAAATCTGTTTAGAGGAACTTTCGCAGCAAGCGCATTGCTCAAATCAAAAAGTAGGGGTTTACCTGCACTTCCAAATATCTGAGTAGCGGGACCACCACCCATATAGAACAAGGCAGCAATAACAAAAACTGGAGCAAAGATCTTTACACCAAACATGAACCCTTCTCTGAGAAAGTCAACACCAAGTTCAAGACCTTCTGATTTATATTGCATCAGAGTGAATACCAGCAATAACAGCGCGGCGGTACCACCAAGTAGTGCTGTAGCATCTCCACCACGAAGTTTCAAGACAAGCATAAGCACTATATCCAATAAGAAAGCCAATGTTACTACAACAGCTTCAGTTTTCGCAAAACTACTGTGTTCCACACTCTTACTTTTTACAACGCTTTCTCCAAAGATTTCTATATCCTTTTTGGGATCGTATCCTTTGTTTGCCTTCATCGTGAAGTAGTAAGTGAGAGGAATGGCAATTACAGCCCAGACAATGATCAAAGGAACCATTGAACTCATAACCGTTCCAACAGACAATCCTGCTGCCTTAGCTGTAAGTGTTGGTGCACCTTGAATAACAAAATCTGTGGTCAAAGATATTCCATAGGCGAACATGGCTATTGCCACTCCAGCTCCTACAGGAGACAGACCAGCACTGACTGCAACAGGCACCAACAAACTTCCTATCAAAGCAACTGCCGGTGTTGGCCATATAAAGAGAGCAAGAACTGCCGTGATGATACCAACAAACCAGAATGCCGAATTTGGTCCTTTAATAGGTCTACCAAGAGTCCTTATTAACACAGCTGCGGCTCCACTTTTTTCCATTTGCTTAGAAAGAGCAACCATCAAGGAGATGACCACAACGATACCCATCAATTCATTTGCTGTGACTACAATGGCATTAAAGACCGATTGAACAGCTCCTAAGAAAGATCCCGTCACTGCCCAACCAACACACAGAGCTCCGATGATACAAATCAGTGGAGTGTCTTTTCTCAAAAACATGGTCACGACGACTGCAATCATGAACAACAAGTACAACCAATGAGCCAATCCAAGCTCTACCGCCATAACCCCTGCACCCCCTCACACGAGTTTGGTGTTGAAAATCGACCTCAATCCAACTTTTTTCACTCTTTCCTTTATAACTGTGATATTTGTTGTGTATAAATTTTTTTGACTCATTCTCTTGAAATAAATAGAACCAGAGAAGGTGTATTTGTATTGACGCCCTTCTTCTTTCTTCATTTCAGCTATGACATGATTTACAAAATCTCCAACAGCAAGTTCATCTGGAAGCCTGAGGAGTTTTTCACCAAAAACTCGTCTGACTGCATTATGACCAGCCAATGTTCCAGAGACAATCGCTTCTGTGTGTCCTACCATTGCACCGGCCTTTTCACCGGCACAGAACAGATTATCCACAGGACCAATTGCTTGGAGCTCTGGTGTGCAATTGGCAAAACCAAAATATCTCATTGAGTTACCTTTGCCACCAGCTATTGGATCTTCATACCTTGCTCTCTCCATACCAGGAACTTTTCTAAGTCTCTCAAGAGGGAAGAAAGGAGTCATCAATTTAACAGGACCTGTGTCAAGCAATACCAAATTTTCAATGAACTCTTCAAGTGCATACTGCTGGCATGCCTTCATGCTCAGAAGTTTTTCTTCCTCACGTACTTCGAGTGGCACTGGAACAAGTGCGGAACCTTTTTCTTCAAGTTCTCTAACAATCTCTGGAGCAACTGAATCCTTACACAACTTGCAAGAGCCGCTCATTGCTCCTATACTACTGTTATCTGGTTTCTTCCCGATCCATTCTTCAACACCAACTTTGGTGGTTATGCTGATTCTTGGTCCAAAGCTGTGGCATCTGAGTATACACATCGCACAACCATTACCATATTTAGTGCAATTTGCAGGTACCGCTGAGGTCCCTGTTGCATCAACAAAGGCATCTGCTTTAATTGGTTCAAGTCCTTCAACAACAACACAAGAAACTTTTTCACCTTCCTTTGCCACATCGATAACTCTGGCTTTTGTGAGAATTTGTACACCGAGCTCTTTCAGATATTCCTTGACTGCAGGTTCGATTTTATAGACGTTGTACAAACTGGCATGTTTGTGCCCTGGAAACTCAACGTTTGTATGAGTTACACAATTGTCCATAACAGAGAAAATATCTGCACCCATCTCAAGCATCTCTTCAGCCGCTGTGAATCTACCATTGTTTCTGAAGATTCCTCCAACCAGTCCTGTTCCCAAAAGCATATCTGTTCTCTCGAGCAATATTACTTCGGCACCAGCCTTGCGGGCAGATGCGGCTGCAGCACATCCACCCCAACCTCCTCCAACGACAACTATCTTCGGAGCACGCATTCAATCACCCCTTTCTTTTTGCATCACTTTCACTTAAAAGCCCCATTGGGATGGGTTTAACGGGTGGTCTAAATCTACCTGGATTGAGTTTATCAATAGATACTTTAGTAATTTGCGATATCTCACGCAAAATGATCTCTCTACACCCACGTCCTTGACACGGACCCATACCCACCCTGAGCAATCTTTTTAACTCACTGATAGTTGTATGTCCAGATCTTATAGCTTCTCTAATCTCTTTCAGAGTTATTTCCTCACATCTACAAACGATGACCTCTTCATCCATGGTTGATCACCCTGATTGACCTGATTTGCATTACCAAATCTCTTGGTACAACTACATGGACAACAAGTGTCTTATCTTTTTTTGGTTCTTGAACACGAATGACTTTCCCAATTGCCACTACTTCACCTTTCCTGTCAAGGCATTGAACTTCTTCATTTATGTTGGGTTTCGGAAGCATTTCATAAGGTAATTTCATGATTGCCTTATTCTCTTCGATATGTGTTAAATCAACCACAAAACACGCCAACCCGGGACAAGACGCAACACAAAGCGCACATCCGGAACATTTTGAATAATCAATCTGTGGTAGATCATTTATATTTTCGAATGGTAAGATAGCCCCAGTTGGACAATTTGTATGGCACGGATCACATGGTATTGGTTGTGGACACTCGATTATTGCAAGTCCGCCTTTTTTTCTGTCCCATAGTTCAAGTGGGGGTAGAACAGATTCAATCATATCTTCTGGTAAAATTCCGCTACAGAATTCTTCATTATATATTGTTTGTGACTGTACTTTGGTTTCTGCACAATACTGAATATTTATTGGTGGATTATCCAATTTGTGCAACAATACTTTTTTTACACCATCTCTAATCTTGGAAGCGATCTCACCTCCACGCAAAAGATTAAGCTCATTCCAATATTCAACTAATTTTTGATTAAAGACAGACTCGTTGATTTTCCCAAGTGAATAAGCCACGGAAAGGCCCGCAATCTTTCCTTCAATCATCGCACTTGATGCTTCCTCTATCCCAGATGCATCACCAGCGACCCAGATGTCAGGGTGTGTTGTACGCATTGTTTCATCTCTCTTTGGGACATATCCAGAGAGTTCAGGAACATAATTCATTTCACAACCTGCCTGCCATAACAATTCACAAGTAGGACTCAAACCAACCGCCAAGCATATAACATCACAGTCTATTCTCTTTTCCTCACCACACCATTCACCCTTTTGGTCTACTGCCTGAATTATTGCCCCTTCGACCCACGATGTTCCCAATGCCCTTTTTATTGTGTGACGCAAATATATGGGTATTCCCAAGCGGCGGATTTTTGCAGCGTGTACCCAATATCCACCAACTCTTGGTGCGAATTCCACGATACCAGCCACTTCAACACCGGCCTGTAGAAGTTGATAGCTGACTATTAATCCAATGTTACCTGCGCCAATCATTAAAACGCGATTACCTGGCACTACCCCGTAAACATTCATCAATGTTTGAACAGCTCCAGCGCCATAAATCCCAGGTAGATCATTACCGGGAAATGGTATGAGTTTTTCCAAGGCACCAGTCGCAACCACTACCTTTTCGGGATTTATTACGAAAAATTCTTGTTCCCCTGTCATGCAGGTTATGATCTTTTCATCTGTATAGTAACCCACCGCCGTTGTATTCAAGAAAAACTCTATATTATCCTTACTCATCAGTTGCTGTGTCAAGAGTTTTGCTATCTCTATTCCGCGAGTACCTGCAAATTCGTTGCTTGAACCGAAAAATTTATGTGTTTGTTTTACAAGTTGTCCACCCAAAGTCAGTGATTCGTCAACTAAGGTAACCTTGCACCCATATGAGGCAGCCTCTATTGCTGCGCAGAGACCCGCTGGACCACCTCCTATGACTAAAACTTCAGTCTTCATGATCTTGCACCTCCTGCTGGAAAGTCCCTTTGCCACGTTGAGTTTTTATGACCATTCCTTCTTTTAGAGGAGTAATACATGAACGAATATTTGGAACACCATCAACTATTACAAAACATGAAGAACACTTACCTATTGCACAAAAGAAGCCTCTAGGCCTGTTGTATTTCTCGGTATAGCTCAGAATTCTTATACCGTTCGCATGCAAAGCAGCCGCTATGGGTTCTCCTTCGAAACCTTCCATTTCCTGGCCATCGAACGTGAATTTAACCTTTCTTCCGTGTCGATATTCCAGAATTGGATGCTGCCGGATTAGCCTCATCGTTATCACCTCAAGATATCAAAACCATTGAAATTAATGGTTGCGCTAACGAATTTTATTAAACTCACAACATCAAAAACAGGTAAACCTGTCTCCAATCTCACATCTTCTGCGAATGGTGGCATATTGGTACACTCCAAAACAATTGCACCGACAGAAGGATCAGATGCCAGAATTTTGGCTTTGTTTATCATTTCTTTTCGAGCCAAATTCACGTCGATCTCCCATGAGTCATACAACAAAGCTTTCCCAAAATCTGTATCTTCGATCCCAACTTTGACAATATTTTTTTCTAAAGCACCCACAGCTTTAAAGTGTTTTTCACTCAGAGCTTTACTATTTGCTGTTATCACTCCAACTTTTCGTGTTGATCCGATCATCTTGCTTACAATTGGTATCAAAATCAAAGCCGAACTGACAAATGGTACTTTCAAAACTGATGCAATTTCATCTTGAAAAAGCGATAAGAAGCCACAGGAAGTTGCTATAACTTTGACTCCACTGTTCTCAAGTTCTTTAGCCGCTTCAATGAATCTGCCTAAAAACGGCTCTGGATTATTTTCGATAATATTCTGGGGGTTGGCACCTTTTATTACTTCGTAAAGAACGGGGAAGTCCCAGGTCAAAGCATTACCTATATCGCCAGGTAATCTGGGAAAATGTGTCTCAAGCATTATCACACCAAGTTTAAAACCATAAATGTTTTTTCCGCCTTTAACAACTGACACCTGAGACCTCCTATCATCATGCTTCTCTTTTCTTGATCAAGAATTTAGTCAAGGACATATACACAACCGCGACTATAAAAACAACTATTGCCAGAATCTCTTTTGGAAATTTTGGCGTCGCTGTGGCCCAAACCGCCAAAGCAAGCACGAAAAACACGATAAATCTTTCATAAATGTTCAATTTTTTTCTGAAATATCCCGCAACTCCCACTGCCAATAGGTAACTAATCAAAGACATAAGGATGACAATCGTCAAAATCTGCCAAACTGAACCTCTCATCAAAAGCGCATCGTTGTAAACAAAGATATAACCAACCAAATATCCCGTCAGACCAAGTTTCCAACTTTCGTAACCAACCTTCATAGGATCGGCTTTGGCTATAGATGCACCACAGTAAGATGCAACACATACAGGCGGGGTTACTTCAGATAATTTTGCAAAATACAGAGCAAATAGATGGGCTTTTAAAACATCCACACCCATTTTTAATAAGGCAGGCGCAGCTATTGTCACCGCAATGATATAGGCTGGTGTCGTTGGTAGTCCCATTCCCAATATCAAACATGTTACCATTACCAGAATCAATGCAAGTAAAAGCTTACCTCCTGCTAAACTCGTTATAACAGAAGCCAATCCCAATCCAAGGCCGGTGTAAGTTAGCACACTTACAACAATACCCGCGCCAGCACAGGCAAGAGCAACAATGATCATATTTTTCCCACTGGTCTCTAATGCCGAGATTATTCTTTTTGGTGTCATCATTGTTTCTTTCTTAAAAAAGCTGATTGCTATTGAAATCCAGATTGAGTAATAAGCTGCCATGAATGGAGAATAACCTTTAACCAGAAAATAAACCAAACCAACAGCTGGAGCAAGCAGATAACTTTCTTTGAGAATCTTTTTCCATGATGGCAATTCTTCTTTTGGCAGACCCTTTAGTCCATCTCTAAGTGCAACAAGATGTACAGTAATACCTAAGGCAATATAATAGAAGATAGCACCAAGTAAAGCCGCCAAACAAATTTTTACATAAGGAATATTAGTCAATTCTGACATTATAAATGCCGCAGCACCCATCACAGGCGGCATGAATATTCCACCCGTGGATGCAACAGCTTCAACTGCACCAGCAAATTCAGGTTTATAACCCATCTTTTTCATCATGGGGATAGTAAAACTTCCAGTAG
Organism: Thermotoga profunda AZM34c06; assembly: GCF_000828675.1. NCBI lineage: Bacteria > Thermotogati > Thermotogota > Thermotogae > Thermotogales > Thermotogaceae > Pseudothermotoga > Pseudothermotoga profunda. The sequence goes on from NZ_AP014510.1 coordinate 2,106,005, forward strand.
CATAAACGTTACTCGCCGCTATACCACTTATTGAACCAAACAATCCACTTCCTACAACCGCAATCTTTGCAGGACCACCAGGACCCTTTCCGGCTATACGTGCCGCTACCATTGTCAAATAATTACCAACACCCGTTGATTCCAAAAAGGCACCAAAGATTACAAACATCGCAACTACAGTTGCAGATATTCCTGTGATGCTTCCATAGATACCGCTATCTGTTATCAAGTAAAACATCTCTACAAACCTACCAAGTTTCATTGGTTTGTTGTAAAAAATTCCAGGCAAATAAGGGGCAATATACACGTAGGCCATCATTGCTATCAATAAAATTGTCATTGCAGGAACAACGGCGCGTCTTATAGCTTCCAAAAGCAAAATTATGATAATAATCCCAAGAATTATTTGAGTGGTTGTCAGTGGATCTACACGCTCAAATCTCATATTCAGAGAATTGTTGTATATCATTAGATACAATGAAGGTATCGTTGACAAAATCGCTAAAGTGATATCAAGAACAGTGAACCTATCTTTCGGTGATTTTTTCGTTGCGGGGTAAAGAAGAAATGCCATGGGAAGTAATAAAAGCAAATGTGCTCCTCTTTGTAATCGTGGCTGTAATATTCCCACTGTTGCGGTATACAAATGAAATAGGGCGGTGGCAACAAGCCACACACCCACAACCCATCTCTGCCAACCTCTGAGTTCTCTCATCCGTGCACCAACTTTCCCATCATTTCAAATATCCAGCTTCTCTGTAATACCTCTCTGCACCAGGATGCAATGGTACTGCGATATTCTTAGCACCGTTCTCTGGTACAAAAGTTTTGTTGGCAGGATGAACGTTCCACAATTCTTGTAAATTCTCACATAATATTTTCGTAATGGTATAGGCAACTATCTCGGGTACATCTGCGTTGATTAACAACTCACCAGCTGTAACAACAGTGGGGACAGCATTATCCTGACCTTGGTATGTACCAGCTGGAATAACACAAAGGCCCGAAGAACGTGGAACTGTTCCTAATTCTCTACTCATTGCATCGATACAATCATCCGAAATAGAAAGTAATACAGATTTTCTGGAGATGAACATCTCTGTTACGGCTGATCCTGGAAGTGAAAGGTGTGTAGTCACAAAATCCACATGACGGTCCTTGTACAAACTTGTCATATCCGCATAAGTTGCATGGAAATATTCTCCACCTGCTTTCTTTATACTATCTAAAGTCACACCGTAGTATCCAAGTATGCGTTCTATTATTGGTAGATCTGAAGTCCCTTTCATTGGAACTGCTATTCTGACCGGTTTACCAGCTTTTATCATGTCTGCCAATTCTTTTACAGTAGATATACCCTTGTCAGCGCTCGCAATAAAGTGGATATGATAATAACCAAAATAACCACCCAGTGATCTCACCTTGGGATTTGGTTTCTCGTACAGTGGTGGGACACCCAAAAGTGCCATCTTATCAACAAAAGTGATCCCCCATCCAAGATCTGCATCACCGGACGACACCTGTACAGGGTTGACAACTCCTCCACCAGGGACAACCTTTATCGATATTTTAGGTTCTTTCTGATTTATGAGAGCAGCTATTGCTCCTGCCTGTGCATACCATCCACCACCAACACCACCAGCAACCCACGTCAAAGTCACTGGTTTCAATTCTTGAGCAATTCCAATTGTACTTACAAGGATACTTAAAGCAAGAATCAGAATGAAATTAGCCCTTTTCACTTGAAATCCCTCCCTTAGGATGCCAAATTCAAAGTAATTTTCTACTTGTTAACGATTCCTGAAGTTATCTGAGAATAAAAGCGAGATGGACTGATTTCATCGATTTCAAACACTGGTTTTCTACCGCAAATCAAGTCTGAAACCAACTTTCCCGTTATTGGTGCAAGCGCTATTCCATCTCCTTCATGCCCTGTTGCAATGAAGAAACCTGAGTTAGAAGGATCTTCTCCTATGATATATTTGCCATCTTCACAAGCGGGTCTTAAACCAGCAAATGATCTTATAATGCGCACTTTACTGAATATGGGAAACAATTCAACGGCTCTTCTTATTATGGCTTGCAAGGCTTCGTATGTTGTACTTTTGTTAAACCCGACATATTCTCTCGTACTACCTATGAGGTAATTACCACTGTGAGTCCTCGACATTGCAAAACCAAGGCCGAGTCTTTTTGAAATCTCGTCACGATCAAAATGAGACAGATGTTTTGAAATGATGTAGTTTGCATCCCAGGCATCTGTTTCACCAATTTCCTCGATGGGTTCTGTCACGACAATCTGTCCCCGTTTGGGGCGTATTGGCAAGTTAAATCCCACAAGAGATGCCACTTTCCCAGACCAGACTCCGGCGGCATTCACTACAATGTGTGAGTTATAAGATTGGTTTGAAGAAGTTCTCACCTCCCAGAAATAAGAGTTTTTTCTAATCTCAACAACTTCCGCATTTCTTATGAGTTCAACACCAAGTTTGGCTGATTTTTTTAAAAGTGCAAATAAAACACGGAATGGATTAACCTGAGAATCATCCGGTGAGTATGTCGATGCTATCACGTTGTCATTTATCCAAGGCTGCTTCTTTTTGATCTGTTTCTTATCCAGTATTTCTACATTTAAACCTATAGACCTTTGTCTTTTGACGAAATCTTCCATAACAGGTATGTGCTCAGGTTTATCGATTAAAATCATACCGCCACGTGTTGCAAACTCGATATCTTCTTCTAACTCACTTTGCCACTCCCGATATATCTCAAGACTTGACATGGCAAGTTTCAAAGGGAGTCCGGGTGCCTTAGATTGCAAGAGTATCATGTGATCACATGCGCCAGAAGTACCACTGCCTATATCATCCCGCTCGAGTACAAGTACACTTTTGTTTGATTTTGCAAGATGATATGCACAAGAAAGGCCTATTATTCCCCCACCAATGACGATGCAATCATAACCTTTGAGCACCCGAACTCCCCCTCTATCAAATCAATCCTGAGTATTTCGCAACGATTTCAATCAATCTCACAAGACCCCTTACGGCAAGTCTTGCTTTTTCTTCTATTACATCACCATTTTCATCGGTTGTACCAAGCCCCAGAGACACAAATATATTCGCATCATATGCAACTGTCTGTATTATTCCCATCACATCTGTACCAGATTGCAATATATTTGTTCCCGCATACATATCCTCAATCGAGAAAATTGGGAATGGTACACCTTTTTCCCAACAATCATCATAGTTTATTTCGACGGCTCCAGAATTGTAGCTCTTGGAAATCTTGAATATATGTTTTATTTTACTATCAAGTTTAGAGAATTCTTCAACTGTTATTTCATATAACTTGTCAATACCTGCTTTGTACTTATCTGCCTTTTGTCTCAATGCCTTCAATGCCGCTATTGCCCCAGCAAGGGATTCTTTACCTGGGTCAAAGGTCACGTAAGCCGCTTTACCATATGAAGACCACGTACCACTTCGATCACCGTGTGTCCCCATTGCTCGTCTGATAGGAACCATTACATCTTCGCGACCAATTATCAGACCGCAAGTGGGTGCTCCTGCCGCTTTATCCATACTATAAGTCATAACCCACGCGCCAGTCTTTCTTGGATCTGTCCCTATAAATGGAACACCCCAGGCATTATCAACGATGTATGGAACATTGTAATACTGTGCAAGCTCACCAATTTTCTTCTGAAGTATGGGGGTACCATCTTTGTCTTTTTCACCGTATCCGTATCCAACTGTGTCGTATCCAAGTGATGAGAAACCAGCTAAAGTATCAGCATATCTTTCGGCGTATTCCTTGATTTTATCTGCCGTGCCCTGTGCATCAACACCGCTGAGTAAGATAACAGGGTGATACTTTATGCCGTGAACTGGATACCTTCCTCCTGCCATTGGGACGATCACTACATCGACATTTTCAAGTCTCTTTCCATAGAAACCAAGTTCCCCGGCGGTACAACCTCTGTCTGCAAAGATGTCTTTATACTGAGGCGGAATAGGTCTCCCATAACCACCGTGGTGGTGAAGATGTCTTTCATATGGTATGATGTATCTACTTCTGTACTTGTCACCTCTTCCTGTGAATGGTGGTGAAACAAGAACATCAAAACTTAACCACAGTGCTGCTTCACATGTACTCACAAGCAATGCATCATAATCATCTCCATAGTAATCTTTGACAATATCTCTGATTTCATCTGCAAAAACTTTGTTTGGGATCACTTCTCTTGCAACCTTGCTGATGGCCTCATCTACTTCTTTCGTTATCAACCCATGACAACCAGATATTGCACCAGTTAGCCCAAACTTACCGCGCCATTCCTGAGGTATACCTATTTCGTCCGCCGCCTTTTTGGCTTCTTCAAAGATCTTTGGCATTGATTGCTTCAGATGCCTGTAAAGATGATACTTGTTCTTAAACATACAAAATCCCTCCCTTTCAGTCTCTCGTAAAATAGATCAAATCATTTAGACTCAAATTCATTTCTTCGCCAGATATAAGTTGTTCTGTGAAGATAACGATATTCTGATGATTTGGCATGTGAGTCTCATCAAAACCTGCCAATGTACCAATGCATTTTCCATTAGAGAGTTTCACCTTGTCTTTAAAAACAATCACACCAGGGTTTATGATCTCCACAAAAGCAAGATAAGCTATTTTGTTCACATTTTTTCCAGGAGCGGCATCTTTTTCATCTGTTAGAATCAATTCGTGTATTTCACCATTTTTCAAAGCTCTCGACCACGGAGATATCAAAGATAAATTCCTGTTTTCCATCTTTCCGCGAAGTACCGCTACAATCCTTCCTACAACAGTTGTCTTTTTAGCATATGGATCGTTTTTAACCATTCCAGATGCATAAGGATCTATCATTGATACTCACTCCTTGGCAGCTATAACTTCAATTTCAACTTGTGCACCTTTTGGTAAACCCGCAACCTGAACAAAAGATCTCGCTGGTTTGTGTTCGCCAAAATATTGGCTGTATATCTCATTGACTGCCGCAAAGTTGGATAAATCTGTCACGAAAACCGTGGCTTTCACCACATTTTTGAGATCACAACCACTTGCTTTGAGAATCGCTCTGATATTTTCAAAAACTCTTGCGGTTTGTTTTTTAATGTCGCCATTCACCAGTTCACCAGTTGCCGGATCGAGTGGAATCTGCCCAGAGACAAAAATAAATCCATTAGCTTCAATTCCTTGAGAATATGGACCTATCGCCTTTGGCGCTTGATCTGTACTGATTGTTTTCACAGTCATTCCTCCTTTACACAATATTGGCGTCAGATTTATTTCTTGCCTCGCGAAGATATGCATAAATGGTGAATTTAGAGTTTCCCATTTCTCTTGCAAGCAGATCAACTGCACCTTTTAGTAAAAAGAAACCTTTTTCATCGAGTTTTTTCAGAACATTTATTTTTTCTTCTTTGGTTGCATATCTCAAAGGTTTTCCTGTCAAAGATTTGACCTCTTGAATTGCTTCGTTTAAAAGTTCTTCCACTCTGCTTGCGAATTTTTCATGATTTGCTCCGGCGAGATCTTCCAATTTTTGAAAAGACAGATGTTGATCAATCACTTGCTTGAACATAGAAACCTTAGTTGTGTCAAAGTTGATACATAAGAAACCTATGATTCTCTCATTTTCATCGCGTATAAATATAGTTGTTGAACGCAAAATCCTACCATCTGAAGTTGTAGTCATATAATTTGGCACGATATCGACTTCTCTGAATTTCTCTGATCTGAGTATGTACAGTCCAAGATCTGTTAGAGGCGCCCCAACCTTTCTTCCTGTAACATGACCATTCTCAATTGCTATGACGGAACGTTCGGGATCTGTTATATCATGAAGGACGATTTCATAGTCGGGACCTAACATTTGTGCAAGTCCTTTGGTAACTGGTATGAACGCCTTTAAAATTGGATGAATCTTTTTCATAATTTCAACCCTCCTTCATTATACAAAAATTTGTATACTTATACAATAGTTTTTTGATAGAGATACAATAGTTTGTATAAAGAAATCCAATGAATAAAATCTCTCTTCCATCAAAAATGAATTTTTTTGGCAAAATCTGCCATAAAACCGCCGAATTTGGTCTAAAGTTAACAATAGTTGTTCGTCACTCAAATTTTACTCCTATGAGATAATAAAATTAGAGGAGTGATACCAATGAGAGAAGAGCTTTACAAATTTAAGTACAAATCCTTGTGCGAGAAAGTTAAGCCAATTCTCGAAAAAAAGCAATTCGAGGTATATATTGTTGAGAATGTCCAGCAGGCAAAGGAATTGGTGGAAAAACTGATACCAGAGGGATCAGTCGTGAGCTCGGGTGGGTCTCTTACGTTGAGTGACTCTGGGATACTGGACTTATTGAGAAGTGGAAGGTACAAATTTTTAGATCGTTACACTTCCAGCGACAGAAGAAAAACAGAACTCGAAGCTTTCAACAGTGATTACTATCTTTGTAGTGCAAATGCGATTACAATGAATGGTGAACTTGCCTTTATGGATGGCTTTGGCAACAGAGTAGCTTCGGTGACTTATGGGCCAAAGAATGTCATTTTGATTGTGAGTGCAAATAAGATCGTGGAGAATCTCGAAGCAGCGAGAGAAAGGATTAGATACATAGCACCTATGAATGCGAAAAGACTTTCTCTTTCAACTCCATGTGCAACTACAGGAATTTGCCAAGACTGCGATTCACCACAAAGAATCTGTAGATATTTTCACGTCGTATACGATTCACGCAACTTACCAAAAAGGATAAAAATCATTTTCGTGCTTGAAGAGCTTGGATTGTGAGGGAATGCCATGGAAGAAAAATGGTTGAGATTGTATGAGAAACTCGTCAACACCGATACTGGCTTTGATATCAGTCTTTCAACAAAGTTAGAAAGGACATTTTTTGTAGCCGAAATATTAAATACATATGGTTTTGAAGTACATCAAGAAGAGGCAGCACATGTTGCACTTTCTGGAGAAGAACCATATTTGACTCTGATAGGACATCTGGACACTGTTTTTAAAGAAGGAGAGTCTAAGACAAGACCATTTCAAATAAAAGAAAATTTAATCTATGGACCTGGCGTTTCAGATATGAAAGGTGGAATAATCACCCTGCTTGCAACTGTAGAAGCCGCCAGGAAAAATTCAATCAACAACCTTTGTGTGATACTCAATGTTGATGAAGAACTTGGTTCAAAAGTAAGTAGAGAAACTTTTTACAAATATGCAAACAAGAGTGTGTGTTGTCTTTCATTTGAACCCGGTGGCGTGAATGGTGAAATTGTTGCGAGTAGAAAAGGTATCGTTTCGATGAATCTGACTGTGAAAGGAAAGAAAGGTCATGCCTCAAGACTCCACGAAGGTGCAAATGCTTTGGTGGAAGCATGTCGAAAAGTAGATAAGATATATTCTCTAAACGGTGCCTTTGGAGATTTGACGCTAAACCCCACGATAATCAATTCAGGTGAAAAATCGAATATCACGCCAGATTTGTGCAACGTATACTTCGATGTGAGATTTTCCACAAAAAACGATCTCGAGAATTGCAGAAAAAGTATCTCAGAAATATGTTCAGACACTTCAATAGAAGGTACTGTTTGTGAATTTTCTTTTCAAGAGCGAAGGCCGGCGATGGGTTTTCACCCACAAATGAGGACTGCCCTTGAAAAAGCCTTTGAAAAAATTGGTAGAAGATTTGAGCTACAGCATTCAAGCGGCGGTGCGGACAGTGCATTTTTCTACGAATTCAACGTCCCAACAATCGATGGACTTGGTATAACAGGTGGGAGATTTCATTCGGAAGAAGAATATGCATTTCTGAATAGTTTTGAGCCAAGGGTTGCGTTGTCTTTAGAAATCCTAAAGTACTTTGACCAAAAGAGGTGATTAAATGAAATTTGTAGATACAACCCTGAGAGATGGTCATCAATCACTCATAGCTACCAGGATGTCAACAAAGGATATGATACCAGTTCTTGAAGCTATGGACAAAGTCGGTTTCTACTCCATGGAAATGTGGGGTGGAGCCACTTTTGACGTGGCAGTAAGGTTCTTAAATGAAGATCCGTGGGAAAGATTGAGAAAGATTAGAGAAAAGATCAAGAACACAAAACTCCAAATGTTACTCCGTGGGCAAAACCTGGTTGGTTATCGTCATTATGCAGATGATACCGTAAGACTCTTTGTTAGAAAAATGGTGGAAAATGGCATAGATATAATAAGAATCTTCGATGCCCTGAATGACGAAAGAAATTTATTGATTGCAATCGATGAAGCCAAGAAAATGAAAGCACATGTACAAGGTGCGATTTCTTATACAGTCAGTCCTGTGCATACTCTGGATTATTATCTGAATTATGCAAGGAAGTTGGTAGAGCTTGGTGTCGATTCAATTTGTATAAAGGACATGGCAGGATTATTAACACCAAAAGAAGCCTTTGAACTTGTCAATTCATTGAAAAAGCAATTTTCTTTACCAATCGATGTTCACTCACATTGCACCTGTGGACTCGCAATCGCAAGTTATCAAGCTGCTCTTGATGCAGGTGCAGATATTATCGATACAGCTCTCTCGCCTTTCGCACTCGGTACTTCTCAACCACCATTCGAACCATTTTATTACTCTTTGAGCAAGCAAGGAATAGTACCACCTCCAGACTGGGAAACACTCAACTTTTTGATTGAGTATTTCACAAAAGTGAGGGAAAAATATTCAGCCTTTGATGTAAAAATGACCACCATTGACCCAAAAATACTCTATGCACAAGTCCCTGGCGGTATGTATTCAAATATGGTAAAACAACTTCAAGAACAAAAGATGTCCCATAAAATGAAGGAAGTACTCGAGGAAATTCCAAAGGTTCAGAGAGATCTTGGTTATCCACCACTCGTTACACCCACAAGTCAAATAGTTGGTGTCCAAGCCGTCTTGAACGTGATGACAGGTGAAAGATATTCGAAGGTGACCAAAGAAGTCAAGGAATACGTGAAAGGTTTCTACGGTCGACCCCCAGCACCAATCGATCCTGAATTGGTAAAAAAGATACTCGGCGATGAAAAACCAATCGATGTTCGACCTGGAGAAATCATTCCGCCAGAGGTGGAAAAGTCAAAAGAAGAACTCGGTTTGCTTGCGAAAAACGATGAAGATGTTTTGATATACATAATACTCGGTGAAGTGGGAAAAAAATACTTACAAAAACGCTATGTCGATCAATTGAAAATCGATTTTGATCTTCTCAAAGAATTCGAGGCGCCCGTTTATCCAGTATGATCATCGGTACGGGTGTAGATGTTGTAGAGATCGAAAGAATAAACGAAAATATCAGTAAAAAGATCCTGGGACCAAGGGAACTGAAGGAATTCGAGCAAATCAAAGACAAAAAAACATACCTTGCCAGTCGTTTTGCGGCAAAAGAAGCATTTTCAAAAGCCCTTGGTACTGGGATTAGAAATCTTTCTTTCAAAGACATAGAAATTATTCACAACAGCTATGGAAAGCCCGTGTTGGTTTTTCACAGAGATTTTACCTTCAACTTTGCCCATTTGAGCATTGCACACGATCATTTAGCTTTCGCACAAGTTATCCTCGAGAGACGTTATGGAAAGGTTTATATAGGCATTGGCTCCAATATTGGCAACAGATTGAAAAACATTCAAAAGGCTTGTGATTTACTAAAGATCTCTGGCATCGATATTGTTAGAAAATCATCAATTTATGAAACTAAACCATACGGTGTGACAGATCAACCAGAATTTCTCAACTGTGTTGTTGAAGTGAATACACATCTAACACCTCACAATTTGCTCAAATTACTTTTGCAAATAGAACAAACTATGGGTAGAGTCAGGGAAAAAAGATGGGGACCAAGAATAATAGATTTGGATATACTCTTGTTTGGCAATATCGTATATGAATCTGACAATCTATTAGTACCACATTACGATATGACCAACAGGCAGTTTGTCATACTCCCACTTTTAGAAATAGATGCCCAAGATCATCCAATCGAGGTCGATCTGAGAAGATTTTTGAAAGAAGGTGAAGGGTGCAAATTGATTACGAGCAATTGGTAAAACAAATAAATTCTATAGAAGAGCAAATAGATAACTCGATAGAAAATCAAGAATACGAAAAACTATTACCACTTCTTGAGAAACGTGAACAAATAATCAGATCTTTTGAAAAGATAGACCAAAAACTCGCACAATCTATATTAGAAGCAGACAAAAAAAGAATCCAAAAAATTAAATCCCAAATGGAAAAACTCGCCGATGATGCAATTCAGATGAAAAAATCACAGATAGCCATAAAAAGCTACAAGGATTTTACTCAAGCCCAAGGCACAAGGCTGGACAAAAAAATGTAGAAAGGGCGCTTTCGCGCCCTTTTTTCATGGATAAATACCTCTTAGTTTTACTGCTTGAGCTACTCTATCGATTGCGACTATATAAGCCGCGGTCCTGAAATCTACATTGTATTTTTCCTTTGTTTTTGCCACTTCAGCAAACGCAGCCTTCATCATTTTTGTGAGCTTTGATCTTATATCATCAAGATCCCAGAAGAATGATTGCAAATCTTGGACCCATTCAAAATAAGAAACGGTCACTCCGCCTGCATTGGCGAGAATATCTGGAATGATAGTAACGCCTTTTGATAAGAGTATCCTATCTGCTTCGGGTGTTACTGGTCCATTTGCCCCTTCAACGATGAGTTTTGCCTTGACTTTGTCAGCATTCTTTTCCGTGATGGCGTTTTCCAATGCAGCAGGGACCAATATATCCACATCAAGTTCGAGAAGTTCTTCATGTTTTATCTTCTTTCCTTTTGGATACCCATCGATGAACCCATTGTGACTGTCTCTGTAAGCAATCAAATCGTTGATATCCAAACCATTGGGATCATAATAAGCTGCAGATACATCACTTACAGCAACTATCTTTGCTTTGAAATCATCGTGCAAAACCTTTGCAGAGAAAGAACCAACATTTCCAAAACCTTGTACTGCCACAGTTGCTTTAGAAATATCCTTTCCCAAAACCTTGCACGCCTCTGCAGCTGTTACAGCCACACCACGCCCTGTGGCTTCATTTCTTCCGACCGATCCTCCTATTTCCACAGGTTTTCCAGTTACAACACCTAATGCAGGATAACCTGAATGCATTGTGTAAGTGTCAACATACCACGCCATAACCTGGGCATTTGTGTTCACATCTGGGGCTGGAATATCTTTTTTCTCGCCTATGAAATTGGCTATTTCATAGAAAAATCTCCTTGAGAGCCTTTCTAATTCATGCTTTGAAAGTTTAGCTGGATCTACCTTTACTCCACCTTTTCCTCCACCGTATGGGAGATTCAAGAGTGAACATTTCCATGTCATCCAGAACGCCAACGTTTGTACCTCATCGAGTGTAACATCGGGATGATATCTTATACCACCCTTTGCTGGACCTCTGGCTGTGTTGTGCTGGCAGCGATACCCTGTGAACATTTCCACTCTACCATCATCCATCACAACTGGAAATTCAACAATCAAAGTGCGCTGGGGTCTTTCGAGGAACTTTCTAATGTTTGGATCGAGTTTCATGATATCTGCAGCATGTCCAAAAACCTCAAGCGCCTGTTGATATAATGATTTAGCCATGAAAAATCCTCCTTTCACGTAGGTTGAAAAATTCAAATCCTCATCGAGTCAAGAATTAGTGAACTACTTCACATTTTTTATTTTAACACCTCCTGTTTAAGGAAGAAACCGTCACAAACCAATGATTTTGGGACCAAAAAGCCAGCTAATTCCAAAAAAACATGGTTTGCTCGTTTATACACACTAAATCACAAGTATGCATGACTATGCATACTGGAAAAATAAAAGCCCACCGAGAAGGTGGGCTTTAAGAAACTATTTGAAATTCACTCAAGGACAAGTTTAATGATCTTATCAATCTGGTCGTCATCCAAATGATTTTTGAGTACTATACTCTGCTTTTTGACCCTCATCAATATTTCCTCTATCTGCGCATCAGTTGCTTTTAAACCTTTTTTCTGTAAATAGAGTTTGATAAAAGCCCTGCCACTTTTTTTACCACCCACGTATTTGAGTTCCCTTCCAAAAAACTTTGGATTATATGGAAACATTGAATAATCAATACCTGTTCCCTTACTCATTTTTTCGTTTGCATCTATCACTATGCCAGACTCACTGTAGAATATCTTTTCACCAACAATCGGTTTATTTGGTGCAACGTGTACTTTTGATATCTCTTGAATAAGTCTTGAAATCTTCCAAAGTTCTGTACAATCAATGCCTGTCTCTAAACCGAGAATCATTTCCAATCCAGCTATTACTTCTTCCGTTGAAGCATTACCAGTTCTTTCACCAAGACAATTAAAAGACGTTTCAACTGCTTCTGCCCCGGATGCCACCGCCATGAGTGCTGTGGCTGTTGCCAGCCCATAATCGTTGTGCACATGTATGGCAAGGGGAACACTCGGAAACCATTCTTTCATCTTTCTAACTAAGAAATTCACCGTGAAAGGATGGGCCTGACCAAATGTATCAGATATACCTATCTGGTCAATCTCTACATTTTTCAAAAGTTCTGTATAAACTGTCTTTATCCATTCAAGGTTGTTGATTCTGAAAGTATCCCATCCACAAAACTCAACAAACAACCCAAATTCTTTTGCAAGTTTTGCCCCTTTAATAATTTTGTTGATGAATTCTTTTGAATCAAGACCTAAAACATGTTTCACAAAATACGGATTGATACCGGTTTCATAGAATAGGCCATCAGCACCACACTCTGCGGCAAGTTTTACATCTTCTTCCATGATTCTTGCAAGGGCTATTTTTTTTGCCTTGAGATTCATTTTCGACAGCCTTTTGAATGCCCTTTGATCTTCTTCAGAAACTGCAGGTGTTCCTATCTCAATCATCTGAACGCCGATTCTATCGAGTTCTTGAGCTATGAAAACCTTTTCGTCTTCTGTGAACACAACACCTGCCATCTGTTCGCCATCTCTGAGAGTTACATCATGGATCAAAACCTTATCTGGTAGATGCATCTTCGAGCGTACCTCTGGATGAAAATTCAAAGGTGAAACCCAACTGTCCTTTAGAACAAACGGCTTACAACCTTCTAACTCATCAAAATGCATTTCTATCATCTCCTTGAATATTTTGAGAGTAATTCATTTCCTTTCTCGGTAATAGAAACCGTTCTTCTCCAGATTCCACCCTCTTTCAAATAGCCTCGCCTGACAAGCGAGTTTATTACAGTTGCCAGTGCCATGGAATTCAGTCCCGTCTCTTTAGATAGCTCATCTGCCAAGATTCCTGATTTCCCATGTACATGTTCAAGAATCTTGATTCCCACATCATCAACACCTTCGAGTATTTCATTGCTCTTGATTTTTGTCGGCAACGTTCTACCAAAATCTGTTATCTTGAACATATAGAAACCTGAACCACCACTTGAAACTCTCTCTATTGCTCCTGCTTTTTCAAGCGATAGGACTAATTCACTACTCTTGGATGAATCAATGTCCAACAAGTCAGTTATCTCAGCCATGGTGTTGTACCCTTTTCTTATTAAGTCAAGAACTTTGATCTCTTCATCGGTTAGATTAGATCTCTTTTGTACTGCAAAATCATATTTTGATTTTCCAAAGAAATTAGCTATTAAGGCAGCTCCAATGGATACAACTACACCTGGAATTACCATGTGTCCAAATTTATTTGTCAGAGGATATATTTTTGTTAAATCCAACAAAGTCCAAACGGACATGAATATCAAACCAACTAATCCTCCTACAAATGCACCTGTTGTTGAAAATTTTTTGGTATAAAGTCCAAGAATCACGATCACCGCTGTTGGTGCAAGCCATGCCGTTGAAAATGCAAACAGATAAACTGGACCACCAGGAAAGAAACACAGCAAGAGAGCCGCAAGACCAAATAAGGCATTCACAATCATTGATGGTTTTACAAGTTGTTCTGATTTCGCATTTGGTCTGAAAAACCTTTGATAGATATCCCTAACTATAACAGAACTCCCAGCCATGTAATAAGTAGTTGCTGTCGAAACAGAGGCAGCCATAGTCGTGAGTAAGAAATAAGCGGCAAGAACAGATGGAGTATCTCTCAGAAATATACCAAAGGCAGCAGCCGGCGCAGCGGTACCACGTGGTGCAAACATCTCGGGATGAGCCGCACCAACATAAGCTCCAAGGAGTGGATACATAAATCCATTTGCAAGGAACAATATCACAGCAGCCCACAGATATGAAAGCTTTGCAACTCTTTCACTTCTAACTGAACTCACCCTAATCCAGTAACTGTTGGAACCCCAAACCAGTGCCATACCATATAGAAAGAACGCAACAAGAACGCTCGGATAGAACATTGAAAACCAGGGGAAAGTTTTACCACTTATACCATTTGCCCATACACTTCCAGTAGGCCAATTCTGCGTTAGAAAAGATGCTCCACCATATTTGATAAGGAGAAATACTATCAAAACCGGTATTGCAAATGTACACAGCACACCTTGTATAAAATCTGTCAAGGTTACTGCCCACATACCACCTAATATTGTGAAGAACAAGAAGATTAGGAATGTGAGTAAGATTGTCGACGGAATTGACCACTTTGTAAATCCAGTGATGATTGTGGCCATAGAGAGAATATTATTTGCTGTTATACCAAGCATAGCAACTACTGTAACAAGTGTTATAACAAATCTAACTTTTCTGTCATATCTTATTTCGAGCCATTCTGGTAGTGTATGTGCTCCTGTTCTTCTTGCTACTGGTGCTATCAAAAAGGCGTAGGATATGATTCCTGTTAATGAATAAGCAACGCCCAACATGAATATACTTTTTGTAAGACCACCCATCAACGTGAAAGCAGGCGCAAGAGTCAATGTGGTCCCCGCATAACCTATCGCAGCGACACCCAAGATATTCACCAAGAGATTGATTTGTCTTCCTGCTACTAGATAATCCGTACTTCTTCCAATCCATTTTCTGGTTATCCATCCAACCAGAACCATCACAAAACCAAAGATGACAAAGAACACTGTAAAAATGGCAACAGTACCCATGAGCTCCACCCTCCTCTTTTAATCTTCAACGATAGCCACAGCGCGAACCCAACCAGCGCTCGCCTTGAATATCTTTATTGGGAAGACTGAAACTTTGAAACCAAAAGGTTTTGGAATCTTATCAAGGTTTGCAAGCTTTTCTATGTGGCAGTATTCTTTTTCAATAGATGCAAAATGAGCAGGCCAAATATAAGAACCATCCTTAGTTTCCTGATAATCTTTTGACATGTTAGAAAATGGTCTATCCCATGTATAAGCATCAATACCCGTGATTTTCACACCTTGTTTTAACAACCATAAAGTTGCTTCTCTACTCATACCAGGTTGAAGAAAATAATCCTTTGTACCCATTCTTTTGTCTGCACCGGTCATTATCAGAACTATATCAAATGGCTTTATTTTGTAGTTTATTCTCTTGAGTTCAGCTTCAAGATCATCGATTGTTATAAAATCACCGTAGTTTTTATGACGCATATCGAGAACAACACCATCGGAAAAACACCACTCCAGAGGTATTTCGTCAATAGTTTTCGATATTTTACCCTCACTCATAGGATGAAAATGCCATGGAGCGTCCAAATGTGTGCCAGTATGTGTCATGGCATCGATGAATTCATAAGACCAACCTAAACCACTTGAAAAGACAAGATCTTTTGGGTCAACACCAAAACGTTCTCGCATCTCCTGGGAACCCGCCCTGTGATCAAGGTAGGTTATTTTGGCTGGCCATGGTTCTGATGGAGAATTTGGTACTATGGTTTCACTTAAGTCAATTAATCTTACCCCATATGGTATCACCCCCTATATTTTCGATTATCGATAATACATAAAATTACACCAAAAAACAAAACTGAATGAAAAGCAATACATAGCAGCAAAATTAAGAAAATGAGCAAAGAATCCCCGAGATTTTCTTGGATCTTACATAATCTTATTCTTTCTTGATTTTTCTTTGTATTTCAACAGCATATCGTTGTAATATCTTTGGATAACATCGGCGCTGAAACGAATGTAATCTGCTATAAGCCCAGCAGCCTTTTGCGAATCTCTTGCTTCTAAAGCATAAGCTATTTCCATGAAATATTGTGAAGAAATCTTGAGGTTATCGTCGTATTCCAGGCTCAGATATCTATATCTTTTCGCTTGATCTTCGATTGATTCAAGTAATGAAACGAGCTTTTTCGACCCACATCCTTCTAAAATCACATCAGTAAATTCGAAATTAGCTTCAAACGCTTTGTCAATATCGTGTCCTATATAAGCATCTCTAAATTTTCTCAAGTATTGTTTAGCTCTCTGAATTTGCTCTTCATTGGCTCTTTCGACGAACCATGATATCGCTAATGACCATAGTTTCTCTTTTATCTTCCATATATCTAAAAGTTCTTGAAGATCGATTTTTGTCACAATATAGCCTCTGCGGGGAAATTCGGTCACAAGGTCAGATTTTTCCAAAATCTTCAATGCTTCTCTTACAGAAGTCTGACTGACGCCAAATCTTTTAGCAAGATCCATTATCTTCATGCGTTCACCTGGTTTGTAAAAGCCTTTTATTATTTCTTGTTTCAATTGCTGTGCTATACTTTCAGAAACCTTTGGCGGTTTTTGATAGACTTCCACAGGATCTTTCCTCCTAAGTAATCATTTTCACACATATTATAACTCACATGCTTGAATCCTCAAAAAGACTGAATTTGCTTGAAAGTAATTCTATCTCACATTGAAAATCTTTCTTTTACAACGTGAACTGTGGTAAACTTGTGTTTATGGTGAGAAATATATGGCTAATATTCTCGTGGTAGATGACGAAAGAAATGTGAGGACTCTGATAAAGAGAATTCTTGAAGAGCGAGACCATTCCGTCGTTGCTGTTGCGACTGCAGAAGAAGCTCTTGTAGAGCTTCGTCGGCAGTTATTCGATCTTATAACCTTAGATCTAAAATTGCCTGGCATATCTGGCATTGAACTATTAAAAAGGATGAAACAAGAAGGATATGAAATGCCAATTTTAGTTGTATCAGCAATAACTAACGCGATACCCATTGTCGAAGCAATGAAAAATGGAGCAAGTGACTACTTATCTAAACCATTTCCTGCCCAAGATCTTGTGAAGAAGGTTGAGGAACTTCTGAACAGAGAAGAAATAACCTTTGAAAAACTTGAAAGAAGAATTGAAGAAAAGATTTCCCAAGGAAAATTAGACGTTGCAGAACGCATGGCAAGAGAGTTGTTCTCGATTCATCCTTCTGCAGACTCACATTTTGTTTATGCGATGATAATGGAGAAATTGGGAAACACCGAGCTTGCATACAAACATTTAAAAGCAGCCCTTGCGTTAGATCCAGATCATAAAAAGGCAAGTAAGGAGATTCTGCGATATGAAAAAGAAAGCTGAAGGGCTTTATATAATTGTCGTTGGATGCGGAAAGATAGGATCTATAGTTGCGTCATACATGTCTGCTTCAGGTAACAACGTAGTTGTTATAGACAATAGAGAGGCAGCTTTTGATAATCTCTCAGAAGAATTCACGGGGTTCAAAATTCTGGGAGATGCGACAGAGATAGTCCATCTAAGAGAAACAAAAATTGAAAGGGCAAATGTCGTTCTTGCACTCACAGGTGACGATAACACCAATTTCATGGTTTCGACAGTTGCAAAGCAATACTTTGGTGTGAAAGAGGTCATAGCCCGAGTAAATGACCCAGATAATGAGGATATATTTAGAGAATTTGATATAGAAGTAGTTTCACCAACAGCCCTTGTGGCAGAAAAGATCATACAGAGAGTTGATGCGGGGGGACAGAGTTGAAAATCGTTATAATAGGTGGATATCGTATCGCATATCATTTGGCTCGATCTATGATTTCTAAGGGGTATCATGTTTATATTGTCAACAGAGACCCACAGGTATGTCAAGAATTAGCTAAAAAACTCTCTGCGATCATAATCAACGGAGATGGGAGCAAGAAAAATATTCTCGATCAAATAGAGTTCTCACCAAATGATATAGTTGTCATACTCACAAATACCGATAGGGATAGTTTGATAATTTCACAAATGATCAAGAAGTATTATCATGTGGAGAGAATAGTCACACTGGTAAATGATCCAGAGAACATAGACATCTTCAACAGACTCGGAGTGAAAGTGGCGATCAGTCCAACTTCTTTGTTAAGCCAAACGATACAGAGCCTTCTGCTTGTTGAAGAAATGGAAGAATTCTTTCCAGTGGAAGAAGGTAAATTAGTTTTCTTAAGACTCGAGATACCTGAAACATCTCCTTCTGCTGGTAAGAAGCTCAGAGATATAAATCTTCCAAATGAATGTATCATCGGGGGTATTTTACGGCAGAACAATGTTGTGATACCAAGAGGCGAAACCGATTTGTTGCCAGGTGATCGTGTTTTCATCATATGTGAACCAAAAGTGCAAACGCAGGTGATAAAACACCTGGTAGGTGAGTAATATGTCCTCATATCTATGGGCAAGTTATGTTGTTGTCCTGAAGGTTCTGAGTAGTATATTGGAGTTTTTTTCTTTAATCTTGCTTATTCCTCTTATTTTTTCAGTTCTGTACCGTGAATTTTCACCAATGCCTGCATTTTTATTGGCTTCGGGGCTTTCGTTTGTCTTTAGTTTTATTCTCCGAACCAAGCATCGCTCAACAAAGATGGACGTGATAACTTCAAAGGAAGGCGCTGTAATAGTCTTCTTTTCCTGGTTATTTGTCATCTTCTTATCGGCTTTGCCCTATGTCTTTGCAAAAACACTCAGTCTTTCTCGGGCTATTTTCGAAGCAACAAGTGGCTGGACAACGACAGGACTCACCGTGATTTCCGATGTAGAATCCATTCCAAAAACGATCCTTTTCTGGCGCAGTTTCACTCAGTTCCTTGGCGGAGCGGGATTTGCGATTATCGTAATGGGGGCAATAATTGGACCAACAGGACTTGGATTGTATCAAGCTGAAGGACGGGTAGACAATATAGTACCAAACATCAGATATTCAGCAAGAATTATCATGCTGGTTTATATGGCTTACGCTGGTGTTGGAACAATCGCCCTGAAAATAGCCGGTATGAACTTCTTCGATGCTTTAAATCACTCTCTAACTGCACTTGCCACAGGCGGATTCTCAACGAAAAACAACAGCATTGGTTTTTTCAATAACGTGGGTATTGAAATTGTCACAATGATTTTGATGTGGCTTGGAGCGACAGGGTTTGGTATTCATTATGCATTTTGGCAAAAAAACTGGCAAGCCTTGAAGAAAAACCCAGAACCAAAACAAATGGCTTTTTTCACTGTCATTTCAGCTACAATAATCTCCATCGCTGGTTTTGGAAAGATCTTTTCCAATGTTCATGAAAGTGTTAGGCACTCACTATTTCAAGTCGTTTCGGCGCTCACTGGAACGGGTTTTTCAACTACAGATCTTAGAAGCTGGCTTGGCTTTCCACCAGGAATATTTGTTCTGAGTATTCTCATGTTACTCGGTGGTTGTATGGATTCAACTTCAGGTGGTATAAAGCAATACAGAATAACCGTACTACTGAAAGCACTCGTTCTTTCAGTCAAGAAATTCACACTACCAAGGAATGCAGTGATTCAGGTTGAAATATGGAAAGGAAATAATAAAAGATACCTTGATGACAATTTGATCAGGGAAGCTTTTCTCGTATCAAGTCTTTATGTTATTTCTTTTATAATAGGTACTGTTATTCTAATCCTGTATGGCTATAGAATCTCTGAAGCTGTTTTTGAATTTGCTTCGGCACTCGCCGGTGTAGGGCTTTCAATCGGGATCACGAACTACTCGATGCCAGATGGTGTACTATGGACTCTAATAAGTGGCATGTTTCTTGGAAGGCTCGAATTTCTCGTGATTATCTATGCCATTGGCAAGATATTGAGAGATATTTCATCACTTCAAAGGCAAAAAGCTGCTATGTAATTGATCTTTCAAATACATTGCCCATTCTGCTGGTCTATCATCAACAGAATACAAAATCAATTTATCATTCGATATGATGTAGATTGTTCCATCTTCCGACATCACCGGATGAGCAGTCGGCGGATATGTGATTGGCTGAGTATCGATTGTTTTAGAATCCCGATCGAGTAATATGATTTCTTTTTTTGTAAAGACAAGTATTCTACTACTCTCAGTGAGAATAACACTGCAAAGTTCGTCAAATTTTTTTGTCCAAATTACCTTCCCTGAGTGATCTAAAGAATACAATACCCCAGATTGATCATAACAAAATACAGATCTATCATTACACACAATGTAATTGGCAAGTGAATTGTCTGGCGAGAACGTCCACAACACCTTTCCTGTAAGTAGATCGACAGCGTATAATTTCTCGTTGTTAACAACAAACGCATTTTTCTGGGATAGAGCAATTGTACCATTATTAGAAAACTCAAGATAGACTGCCCAGACCAGGTTACCCGAAAAATCTGTCAGTCTCAATATACCAAGCCAATCAAGCGTGAGAATCCCAAATCTTTCATGAACTACAGGAGAACACACAAGCCAGTTTCCTACACTAAATCTCCATATTTCATTTCCATCGGAATCAAAGTGTAAAAGTAGACCATCATCATCTGCGACTACAAATCCCTGCGGTGTGATCGAAGCTGGAAGGCTTATATTTGCATTGGTCTTGAGTTTGGCGATTTTGTCCCTGATCAGGTAAACACTTTTATCCCAAGAACTCATTATTACAGTTCCATCTTTCATTAGAACTGGGTCACTCGTGGTTATAAAAGAAACCTTTAGTGATGAGGTTTTCTTGGTATCCATGTTAAAGTTTACCAGCTCACCAGTCATGGTCGTTGAATAAACATTCTTTTTCCAAACAACACATGACGTTTTTACAGACAAAGGAAGCTTAAATTCACCAATCGTCTCAAATTGTTTCTTCTCAATTTTTGGAGTTTCAACAGATTGAATTTTTTCTTGTTCAATTGGTTTTGGTTTTGTTGCTATAGACAACGTTTTTGAAAAAACCACATTTGATGAAAAACTATGCAATAATTTCATAGTAGAGAACAACACGTTTACTATTCTTATACTGCCATCCTTCGTGGTTGCATAGACATAATCTCCATAGGAGCTGATAGACTTGGCATTTACACTAAGTGTGTCTACAATTCTGAAGCTTTGTAAGGGCACTAATCTTAAAATCCCATTTGAATCCAATAGGAGTAGGCTATCTCTTATCTTAATCACTTGATTGAAGTTGCCACCAAAATTACCTTCTTTTTCATAAACTGGGTACCCCTCGTTGAAACCCATCATATAAAATCTGCTCTTGGTCCATGAAAAAAGATAGTTATCTACAACTTGAATACCCAAAAAAGGGTCAGGACCAGATAATTCCCATACTTTGTTCATGGTCTTTGTGTAACACACTACCTTACCATTTGAATGTAGTATGAGAACATAATTTCCATAAAAATCAACCGTGGAGACCTTTTCAGCAAATGTGTAACTACGCTGAAAGATTAGATCTTTCCTATATACTGACATCTTGTATTCGGAAAAGACATATATATTGTCAGACACCAACATGTCAAAAGCCTTTTCTCCTAAATTGACATTATTAATTTTCTTAAGAGAAAAATCATAAGATTCTATCTGAGATTGGCATAGAACATAGATTGTGTCTGCTTGATAAACCGCTTTGACGGGATTACTTATTTGAGTAGAAGCAGTTCTTAGTGGAACAAGTGGTATTGAAATATCGTAAAGTTCAAGATTTGAATTACTTGCGACCAATAAATACTGGCCAAAGGTTACAACTGCTAACATAGATAGAATCAGAACAATTGTTTTCATACACACACCTCAAAGATTTATCTTTTTTCTTTCAAAATTATACACGATCAAGTCCTGCAAAAGAAGTAATTTTCTTATGCAATGAATAGGTCAAAAATGCATTCATAAGATAGAACAAAGCACTTATCAAGAGCAACTTGGTGTAATCAGAATTGTTGGTAACGATATAGCCATAAAGCAAAGCAGCTATAGCTCGAGATGAGTTGTTCAAAAGATTTCCGATCCCGTTTGTCACAGGAAGATACTGCGCTGGCAGATTAGAAAAAACAAAAACTGAAAAGATAGGGTTTACCATATTCATCAACATGAATCTCACCACATAAAGTGAACAAAAGATAACTGGGCTTCGAACAAAAGCCAGAAAGATCATTAACGGAACAACCAAGCTATAACAGAAAAATAAAACTTTTGTAGAACCAAATCGTTTTTCGAGTGTGTGGTTCATTGCACCCCCAATTCCAGTAGCCACTTGAGTCAATGCCATTATGAGTCCTATGAGAGTCGTTGACATAGCAAAAAGATCACTCAGTATGAGATTACCAAAGCTTATGAACAATCCTGCTCCAAATCCAACAAGTAGATTGGAGGCAAGGTAATACCAAAAAATGCGTTTTTGAACTTTTGTAAAGGCGATCTTTTCAAATACTTGCTGACCGCTAATTGGCAACTTTTTAACTACAAACAAACTGCTAGTGTATATCACATTGGCAATGAGCATTGTGAATCTAAAACCAGCTATATCGGCAATCGTTCCACCAATAAGATTTCCAATAACACTGGTAATCATTGAAATCGAAAAATTGGAACCAAAAAGAATGATTCTATCCTTTGATGAAGTTGAGATAATCATAGATGCTGATATTATTATTGATATAGCAGAAGATGAGGCACCAGATAGAAAGTTCAGAACAACCTGAACTTGAGGATTTGTCAGAAATATTCTCAAACATTGCATTAATATCTGCATAAGTAACAGATATTCGAAAAATTTCCTTTTTTCAACCTTGTTCACAAGAAATGCAAAAAAGGTACCAAGAACGGCTGAACCCCACAAATTTGCAGAAGTAATCTTGCCTATATCAAGATTCGTCAAACCATTTTGCCTGAGAAATAGATTGTAGACAACACCATATATCTGACCGGCAAAGCTTGTTATTGCTGTAAATATATAAAACGACACAGATCGAACACTCCTTGGTGTTTGCAATACGGATTATATAGTTTTTTCATTAAGAATGAATATTTCGATGATTAATCCTTTGTGTTTTGGCAACATTTCATGTTTATTTACCACAATTTATATAACAATCATGGACTTTTGGTCAATGATTGAGCTACCTCGGTCCTAACAATCTTTAGCAAAATGTAAATAATGAGTAACTTGATAAATAAAATGATTCAAAACAGACTAAATTATTATTTGGTTTTGATCTCGAATTACTCAAAGAGTGATAAGATCATAGTAGAAGGAATAAAGTCACCTGCAATATTGAAAAGACTTTCCACGATATAGCGTGACTATCAGGAAAATTCATCTTTTTGATGAAACCGTTCACTGATAGTGAAAGTAATCTAAATCAGTGTATTTTATGAATCAACCTTGTGTGAAAGTAGGAGGTATATATGATCCTGGTGGTATCTTTAATGATTATATTTGTTGTCTTCACTGCTTTTTTCACAAAAAAACTGAATATACCATTGATTCTCATATCACTGTTGATAGGAATCATTTTCGGTAGTGACGTCACGGGGATAATATATTTTGATGATGCACAACTAACTAAAAGAGTTGCTGATATCGCATTGATATTTGTGCTATTCTCTGGTGGATTTAGCATAAAATACTCCGATCTAAAGACAGTGATGAAACCTGTTCTGTTATTGAGTACAGTTGGTGTTGTGATCACAGCTGTTGTTTCTGGTTTTGTTTTTTGGCTTATCTCTGGTTGGGATTTGACAAAATCAATACTTTTGTGCTCGATTATTTCTTCAACAGATGCTGCTGCCGTTTTTTCCATTCTACGCACTAAACAACTGAATAAGGATATCGCTTTAATAACAGAAGCAGAATCTGCTTCTAATGATCCTATGGCTGTTGTTCTCACAACATTCATTATCCAGTTGATGATTGCCGCTGAAGTGAATATTTTTTCTTCAATAATAGTCTTTTTTTGGCAATTCGTAGGAGGAACAAGTATAGGAATCTTAATAGGGTTTTTGGCCACATATCCTTTTAATAAAATTAGAGATATTGATATTCGTTACTACTATCTATTTTTGATCGGAGTGATTTTATTCACTTATGGATTGGCAAATTCGATTGGTGTAAGCGGTATGTTGTCTGTTTTCTTTGCAGGTCTTATTATGGGTAAAAGTCAACTACCACACAAAAATGGGCTCACATCTTTTATAGAAATACTGTCTTTTATCTCATATACAGGATTGTTTATCCTCTTAGGTTTATTAGTATTTCCAAGGAGTTTCTCCAAAATATGGTTATTTGGGATCCTTTTGTTTGTACTGATCACGTTTGTCGGCAGGCCAATCGCGGTTTTCTTGTGCACTTTCTTTGGTAAATTGTCTTTGAAAGATAAGATATTCTTGAACTGGAGTGGCATCAGAGGAGCTGTACCAGTAGTCTTGGCCACTTATCCAATGGCAGTTGGGATTGATAATGATCATCAGATATTTAACACTGTGTTCTTCGCCGTCACCTTGTCCATAATAATTCAAGGAACAACTATTGCTAAATTGGCCGATATGTTTGGATTAGCTGTTAAGGCCAAGAACAAAGTAAAACAAAAAATGGAATTAGTGACAGTACACGATACAAATTACGAAATGATCGAGATCTTCATAGATGATGAAATATATCAAGGTGAATGCAAGATATCTGATCTTTCTTTGCCTGCTGGAACTACCATAACTATGATAAATAGAGAAGATACTATCATAGCACCATCAGGTCAAACTGTTATCCTTCCAGGAGATACTCTCTATGTCTTGGTGAACAAAGAAAAAGTTCATGAATGTATCAATGAAATATTGGGAATGTTTCCAAGAAAATAACATTTACAGTTTGCCTTGGATGTTTCTTTGCCACACAAAACGAAATACGCCTTGACAATTCTTGTAAATACGAATACTCCAACAAAAATTAGATTATTACAATGAAGCCATCTCATACCGCGAAACAGGAGTAA
Source organism: Thermotoga profunda AZM34c06 (assembly GCF_000828675.1). Lineage (NCBI taxonomy): Bacteria > Thermotogati > Thermotogota > Thermotogae > Thermotogales > Thermotogaceae > Pseudothermotoga > Pseudothermotoga profunda. The sequence goes on from NZ_AP014510.1 coordinate 2,131,195, forward strand.
TCATGAACCTTTGCAAAGTGTATAATTTTTATGAGGTGTACTCGTGCTTGATAAATACAATCGTAAGATAGATTATCTTAGATTTTCCATAACTGACAGATGTAATCACAGGTGTTTTTACTGTATACCATTAGATACCAAGTTTTTGCCATTTGATAACTTACTAACCACAGATGAAATAAATATTCTAGCACAGATATTCTCTGGTATCGGTATACAGCAAGTTCGAATAACAGGGGGAGAACCTTTACTCAGAGAAGACGTGGTAGATATAACAAGAAAACTTTCAAAATACTTTCGCATTTCGATGACTACAAACGGAAGTAGACTCAGAGAACTTGCAGAATCTTTGAAAGAAGCAGGATTAGTCTCAGTGAATATAAGTTTGAATAGTTTAAAAGAAGATGTATTCTTTAGAATTACAAAGGGACAGTTGAAACCAGTTCTTGCAGGCATAGATGCGGCAATAAAATGTGGACTGTTCGTAAAGATAAACACAGTTGTCAGTCAGCTGAATTTAAACGAGCTGCCAGAGCTTGTAGATTTTGTATCTAAAAGAGGTATCCCCATAAGATTCATCGAAATGATGCCAATTGGAAGACAAAACAAAGGGACCATCTTTGAGGATCAGATATTAGAAAAACTTTCAGATTTTGACTTAAAACCAGTGCAAATAAAAATTGGTCAAGGACCGGCAAGATATTTCATTACAAAGCATGGTAATTATGTGGGAATAATAAGCGCTATGAGTAGATCTTTCTGCAAAAGTTGTAATAAATTGAGACTTTCTTGTGATGGAAAACTCTATCCATGCCTTGGCTCAACTTACTATGTGGATGTCTTAGAAAAGTTGAGATCACAGCAAGTAGAACAATTATCTGAACTTGTCAAAATTGCTATTTACAACAAACCTTTATCCCACAACATGAAAGATTCAACGGTACCTAACACCATGAACAGATTGGGAGGATAAGAATGGATTGGAATTTAACTCATATAGATAAAGATGGAAACCTTCATATGGTAGATATTACGCAAAAACAAGACACAGAAAGAATTGCTGTGGCTCACGCGGTTGTTAAAATGAATAAGCAAACTCTTCAAGCCATAGAAAGTGGTGATGTGAAAAAGGGAAATGTTCTTGCAACGGCAAAAATCGCAGGGATAATGGCTGCTAAGAAAACTTCCGAGTTGATACCGCTTTGTCATAATATAAATTTAACCAATGTAGAACTTGATTTTAGAATCAATCATGAAGAAAATTGTGTACAGATAATTTCAACCATCAAGTGCATTGGAAAAACTGGGGCAGAGATGGAAGCACTCACAGCTGTTAGTGTCGCTGCTCTAACAATATATGATATGTGTAAAGCCATGGACAAAGAAATGATTATAGAGCAGGTATATCTTGTTGAAAAATCAGGAGGCAAATCTGGTGCCTGGAAAAGAAAATAGATTAGAAGCAAAGGTTGTTTCGGTGAACCTTTCAAAGGTGAAAGGTGTCAAGAAAACACCAGTTTCAGAGATTGAGTTGATTGAAAATTACGGTGTCAATGGTGACGCTCATGCTGGCAACTGGCATAGACAGGTTTCAATGCTTTCTACTTTGAGCATAGATAAAGCAAGAAAATGGGGCATAGATGTCAATTTTGGGGATTTTGCTGAAAATATCACAGTTGAAGGAATCGAATTGTGGAAACTTCCAGTTGGTACTAAGGTTTTTGTAAACGATGTGGAACTTGAACTAACTCAAATAGGTAAAGAATGTCACGACGGATGTGCAATAGCAAAATTAGTCGGAAAATGTGTTATGCCAAAAGAGGGTATATTTTTAAAAGTTATAAAAGGCGGAAAGATAAAAGCTGGTGACATATTGATCTTTGTCGCTCCGTAGGTGGGGAACTAAATTGAGATCCTCCATGAAAAAAATCAAATTGTTCATCAAGTATCTTTTGATAGTTTCTACACTTTTTCTCGCCTTCTTTGACTTTGGCTTATCACTCTTGATTGTTTTAGTAACAAACATACCTTTGATCAGAAAATCAGTTTTTGGAAAATTAGCACTGGATATAAGGAAAACCCCTTGGTCTAAGGTTGAAACACACGAATATATGCCTAAAAAGTTTCTCGATGTGTTTTACCCAAAAACTGAGAATATAAATGGTGTTATTGTCTTTGCTCACGGTGGAGGCTGGATCAGTGGTTATAGAAGACAACCCAACAACATGTCATGGTATAGATTTTTGGTGTCACAAGGCTTCATAGTAGCAACAATAGGATACAGTAGAGGCTATATTCAAGAAATAGAAAAGTTGATTGAAGAACTTACCAACGCTGTATTATTCTTGAAAAAAAAGATCGGCAATTTCTACAACGGACAATTCTCATTGATGGGATTATCCGCTGGGGGGCACCTTGCTTTGATGACTGGTTTGAGGTATTTGGACCTTGTTGACAAAATAGTTGCGTACTACACCCCATGTGATCTTATGGATATATGGAAATCTGAATCAATTTTTGCACGATTTTCTGTAATGGCAACGATCAAAAGATTGCCAAGCAAGTCTAAGGAAGTCTATGAAAAATTCTCCCCTATAAACTACGTCACATCAGCCTGTCCCAAAATATTATTGGTTCATGGAATGAAAGATTCTGTTGTACCATATGTAAGTTCTATAAAAATGTTCAAAAAACTTAGGGAAAACAGATGTACAGCAAAATTACTGTTGCACCCAAAAGGTGATCATGGATTTGAATTTGTGCTGAAAGATCATAAAACGCAAGAAATACTGAAGAAAACTATTGAGTTTTTGACAATCTAAGGTACTCAAATTTTCCCGTTATTTGTAGCCTCTTAAATCTTCTTCACATCTATTTTTCAATTCAAAATCTTAGATAACTCACGAAAGTTAAAGCAATTGTGAGAATTGAGACGAAAAAAGCAAATAACCACCTTTTTTCTATCTCAAGTTGTAAAAATCAACCAAAGTGGTTGTTGGTGTTATCATTATAGATCATATATAGTTATAAAAGATGATATATAATTGATTGATTATGATCGAAAGGAGGTGATCTAATGGGTCGACAAGAACGACTGAAAGCGATTCTTACCACATTAAGGCAATACGGACAAATAGGCATAAATGATATCTGCAAGTCTTTTGATATATCTGTCATAACTGCCCGACGTGATCTTGATATCTTGGAATCCCAAGGTCTAATCGAACGAACACGAGGTGGCGCCATTCTCAAAACCATAGCTGGTGATTCCCCATTTTTCAAGAATCTGGATATTAGAAAAAACGAGAAACAACGCATAGCCAAGAAGGTTGTAGAACTATTCAGGGATGGACAGACAATTGCAGTTGGCGGTGGTACAACAGTTTACTATGTTATCAAAGCCTTGGAGAATAGCTCAATCCATTCTTTAAATATAGCGACGAATTCGATAACAACATCTTGGGCTGTCATAAATCTGACAAAGGCCTTTAATCTAATACATTCAGGCGGGATCGTACGCCATGGATCATTTGAATGCGTTGGTGAGTATGCATGCAAACTATTTGAAAACATGTATTTTGATTGCTATGTACTCGGTGCAAGCGGAGTAGGTCTTGAATCAGGCATTACCGTTGCTGACTTTGAAGAAAGGAACCTTGCTGAACTGATAATTCAAAGGTCAAAGACTGTGATTTTAGCTGTTGATAGCACAAAAATAGGTCAGACAGCGCCTTATAGAATATGTGGTCCAGAAAGAATAAACATACTCGTTACTGATGACAGTATCGACCAGAGCCAAGTCGAAAGATTCAAGTCCATTGGGATAAAGGTAATAATCACTTAATTATCCGATCAAAGAGGTGAAAATGAGATGTTCACAGAAAGAGAAATACTGAGTCAACCCGATGAGTTCTTGAGAATCTCTTCATATCTTAGTCAACTACCACCGAATTCCTTTCCACGTTTTCTTTTAGATAGTGATGTAGTTTATTTCATTGGCTGTGGTTCGTCATATTACTTGGCTATCTCAGCCTCTAAATATTTTTCCCACGTTACTGGCATTGAAACAAAGGCGATCCCAAGCGGCGAATTAGTGTTATCTGACACAAGACCATTTAGCACCAAACTCAAGTCCTCGGCTGTAATGATCTCGCGTTCAGGGGATACAACAGAAACCGTACTTGTTGCAAAGAAACTAAGAAAAATGGGTATAAAGACCTTTGGGATCACACTCAATGAAAAAAGTGATCTTCAAAAGATATGTGACTTGTGCCTATCTTTACCATTAGAAGAAAGATCTATAGTTATGACTAAATCCTTTAGTTGCATGTTGCTGAGTTTATTCTTTATAAGTGATAAACTCTCTGGTAAAAAACCTGAGTATACCCAACTTATCAACAGTTCGAGTGAATTCGTTAGTAAATTGTGTCAAATAGAGCAAGATCAAAGCCTGATTAAAGCCAACCACTATGTTTTTCTTGGTTCTGGAATATACGAGGGTATAGCAAGAGAATCTGCATTAAAACTTCAAGAAATGTCTCTTAGTATGACACAAGCTTTTTCTTCCCTCGAATACAGACATGGTCCAAAAGCACTTGTAACCAAAAACACAGTTATTATCCTGTACGCATCTAAACAGCATGAAGAAATAAATCTATTAAATGAAATGAAAGAGCTTGGTGCTTTGACTGTCTTGCGACCATCTCTTGTTGAAGATGGTCGTGATGCATTTTTGCAAGTTATTTTTGCTCAGCTCTTAGGTTTATTCATTGCTAAATATAAAGGTCTGAACCCAGATCAACCAAAAAATTTGTCCAGAACAGTCATCTTAAATTGCGATCTTAACTAAACATCTTTTAAAGGAGGGATAGAGTATGAAAAAAACTTTTGTAGCAGTAATTGTTGGGCTCTTAATATTCACCTTGGCAGGATGTTTCATAATAGCTAATAACACTTCACAAGAAAAACTTGCAAGCGATGATGTATTAATGTTGGCAAAGTCGATAGCAGAACAAGTAAACACTTACCAAAGGCTACCAGAAAAATGCGAGAAGGTATGGCAAGCGAAAGGAAAAAGTTTAGATATCTTGAATCTAAACGATGCTTCATATGTTATAGCTAAATACATAGATGAATTACTTGATTCTGATGGAAAACCTGAAGCCATATCATACCTTCAAACCACTCTGCCATCAAATTTCGAACCTGGAGACTTTGAATTTGAAGATTATCAGTCAACGTGTACAATATCAGACTTTCATACCGCTGTATCATGGTTTGTAAACGAAGTTGAAAAAAGTAAAACCTTACCAACCGCTATCCCACTCTTCATCAATGGAACATCAAGAAAAATATCAATTGATGTTTTCATCGCAACAACATCAAAAATCCTGAAAGAATTCAGCGATACTGGAAAAATCCCAAACGAGGTAGTTCTTTCGAAAGCTTTACTACCTTTTTCATGGCCAGCTAAGATAAAAGCAGTATGGGTTTGGGGTAGTACACTTGCCAGTCTTGGGGTAGAAAGCGTTTTACAACGTCTTAAAGAAATTGGCTTTACCGATATATTGCTTCTTGTCAAAGGAACTGCTGGCGCAGTCAACTGGCCTTCACAAATCGCGTTGGGATTTTCATCGGATACAACTGTTTTACCAAGAGCATCAAATTTTTGCAAAACAAACGGTTTGAGATTACACGTCTGGTTTGTTTGTAACCAAGACGAAAAATTTACCACGATCTACCCAGAAAGCAAAATGTATGGAATTCCTAAGACAATAGACGGAGATCCTCAAAGAGCAGGAAAAAGCGTGGATTTTGTTGGTTGTGAAGAATATAAAGAATACATGAAATCACTTATTTGTGAAGTTGTAAAGAACTATGAACCAGATGGACTGCACTTTGATTATATAAGGTATCCAACAGGTGCTTGGGGATGGGGACCAACAGAAATTCAAAGAGCCTTAGAAAATGGCCTTAGTGATTCAGACATCCAATACCTCAGAAATTTAGCTATTCAAACATGGGGAACAGGTGGTGACAATCAATCTTTTATAAATGCTTATATCAGCAAAGATGCAACAGTTACAAAGTGGGTCGAAATCAGATCAGAAAACGTTCAAAAATTCTTTGAAGATCTATCTAATTGTGCTAAGCAGATAAAACCAGACATAATAATTAGCGCTGCTCTGATGCCAGAACCTGGAAGTCTTGATAGTACCGAGAGGGCTTTTGGTTTAGTTCATTACGGTCAAAATTATGCGATTTTTGCAGAAAACTGCGGAATGATTATACCTATGGCTTATCACAAAGATTACAATAAAAATTCATCCTGGATAACGGAAACAATTTTTGTTGGAACAAAAGAGCAGATTCATACGAATGATACCAAAGTCGTGATGGGGCTTCAGGGATATTCCCCGGTAACAGGAGATGAACTTGCACAAATTATCGATGAATGCATCGACAAAAATACTAATGGCGTATGTATTTTCAGGGCTGGAACAATCCTCGATACCGAGAGGGAAGGGGTAATTAAAAATGCTTTCAAAGAATTTAAATGAAATGTGAGTACATGCATCACAAATACACCACCTACTCACAAGTGCGAGGAGGGAAATTTTGGTGATGGGAGAATTTTCAGGATACGATGCTATGAGCTTAATTGATCAATATTATCAGAAAATCAACACCAGTTTTCAACAAATCATAGAAAAGGAAGCAAATAAAATTAGAATTCTCGCAGAAAAAGCGTACGAAGCTATAAGATCTGACGGATTAATCTACGCTTTTGGAACTGGACATTCACACATACTGGTAGAAGAAATTTTCTATCGTGCTGGTGGTATAGCGCCAGTGTATCCAGTATTAGTCAGTTCTTTAATGCTTCACGAGAAAGCAGTGCTGAGTTCAAAACTTGAAAGGATAGATGGTATAGGGGAAGCAATAGTTTCCGAATTGCCCATCTCCTCTCGTGATATAGTTATCGTTTTTTCCAATTCTGGATCTAACTCAGTTGTTGTAACATTTGCTGAAAATGCAAAAAAGACAGGTGCATATGTGGCAGCGGTTACATCTGTTGAACACTCAAAGAACGTGACTGCCAGAAATGAGTTGGGCAAGAAACTGTATGAAGTCGCCGATTTGACCATTGACAATCACGTTCCATATGGAGATGCGTGTTTGAAGATGAACGATGTTACCGTTGGACCACTCTCAACGATATGCGGTGCATTCATCATAAATTCCGTTGTAGTTGAGATCGTCAGATTTTTCGAAAAAGATGGAATGACCCCCCCTGTATTTCTAAGTGCAAATGTACCGCAAGGAGATGAAGTAAATGCACTATTGTTGGAGAAATATCGTAAACATATTCCAATACTTTAAACAAAGTTTTCAAAAAAGGTGTGTTGAGCGTGAATAAAGACCTTCAAGGCCGTCTTGATTATGTAAGAGGTATCTGGGCTTGGAGTTCATCATTATCAGAATATGGTACAGAAAAAGCTATTAAAGATTTAAAGGAAATGGGCTTCACAGACCTGTTTCTCCTTGTGAAGGGAACCATGGGGAAAGTGTATTGGCCTTCCAGGATAGCTTTAAGTACCTCGAAAGATAATACAGTTTTGCCGAAAGCTTCAGAAGTTTGTAGAAAATTAAATTTAAGGCTTCATGCTTGGTTTATCGTATCACAAGATAAAACCTATCTCCAGCTAAACCCAGGTGCTGGTATGTGGGGAATACCTCTTGAAGAACAATCTTACGAATACAGATTGGGCGAACATACTTGTTTCAGAATTTCTTCAGCTGTGGTAGATTTCGCATCTGATGAAAATTACAAAGATTATCTTTTCTCTCTAATAAAAGAGATTGTAACCGATTACGAACCTGATGGAATTCATTTAGATTACATAAGATATCCTAATGGCGCGTGGGGATGGGGACCATTTCAAATCCGCAGATTACATAACCTCGGCGTAAAGATTGAATTGCTCCTCAAAAAAGCGATTCAAACTTGGGGTAAAAATGGTGATAACCAAAGTATCTTGAATGCTCTTGAATGTGGAGATTCTGGTGTCACAAAATGGGCAAATTTGAGAGCAAAAGATGTCACAGATCTTACACAGGCGATAACGCAACTGGTCAGAAATGTGAGACCTTCAACTGTACTTAGTGCAGCCCTTATCCCAGAAGGGGGTGATCCCAATCCAAGTGAAAGAAATTTTGCATTAGTACATTGCGGGCAAAGATATCAAGATTTTGTGGAGTTGTGTGATCTGGTATTACCAATGGCTTATCATCAGGATTTCAACAAATCAGTTTCATGGGTTGAAGACATAACCAGAACTACATGCAAAATAGCCACAGGTAAATCGAAAGTAGTAATCGGTATCCAAGCACACAACGCTATAAGAGCAGCCGAGGTTGTAGAAGCAGTCAAGATTGCAAGAAAATCTGGTGCAGATGGTGTATGTATTTTTGCATTCCACGAAATATTTAAGAACAAAGAAATGAAGCTTTTTTTGAGTAAATGCATAAACTGAGGAGAAATATCAGTTGTTCACTTACCAATAATTAAAGGGAGGTGTTTCACTATGAAGAAATTTTTCGTCTTGTTGGTAGTGTTTATGGTTCTAACAATTTGTTCAGCAGCTGAAGTGACATTTTGGTTTGCGGGAGGAGATCCACAACTTGATCTTCCAGTAGTGAAGAAACACATAAAGGCATTTGAAGAAGCTACTGGCATCAAAGTCAATCTGGTAGTAATTCCTTGGGCTGAGGACCCTCACACAAAACTCGATGTAGCCATAATGTCTGGAAAAGCACCAGACCTTGCCAAAGTAGGATCACCAAGAGAACATGCATTAGCTTGGTCAAAGTCAATCGAACCTCTTGAAAAATATTTACCACGAGATTTTCTAAACTCTTTCCCAGAATCAGTTCTTTTGGGAAGTACTTACAAAATGAACAAACCAAAGGAAATGAGCGGAAAGATCGTTGGCATTCCATATTTTTGTCATACTCGTGTGGTCCTTTACAGAAAGGATATTCTTGCAGAGAGAGGATTACCTGAACCATCAGATAATTGGACTTGGAATGATTTTCTTGAGTATGCAAAACGCTTGACATTCGATAGAAACAACGATGGACAAATTGATGTCTACGGTTTTGGAGCATCTGCTCAATATGCATATCAATTGATGATTTGGGTATGGCAAGCCGGTGGACATATGATAAACGAAAACGGTGCCCCAGCTATTACAACTGATGCATTCCGCAAGGGTGCAAGGTTTTTTGTGGACTTGTTCAAAACATACAAAGTTGTTCAACCTGGAGCCGTAAACGCTAACTTGGCTGATGTTCGTCGTCAATTGGTAGCTGGTCAGGTAGCGATGTACATAGACACAGGCGATGCTGGACCAGCATTGAGAAAAGAACTTGGCGACAAAGTTGGTGCTGTTGTATTGCCAACAAATCCTGAAACTGGTAAAAAAACTTCTTACTATGGCGCAGATGTGTTTGTCATTCCTTCTACCGCAAAACATAAGGAAGAAGCGGCAAAGCTTTTAATGTGGCTATGCAGTAAAGATAATATGCTCGAGTATTGTAACGTCGCAGGATTTATCCCAGCTCGATCAGATGCGGCAGAGTTGTATGTCGCTGGTGATGAAATAATGAAAGCCTTCGATGAACAGATGTCTGATTCAAGACCATGGGTTGAACACCCAGAATATTCTGCATTCACAAGAATAATAAGAGCTGCTATTCAGGACATACTCTCCGACAAGATATCATTCGAAAGTGGCTTAGAAAGAGCACAAAAAGAACTTGAAACTCACTTAAAAGACAAGGGATACTCGTGGTGAAAACCAAGGGAAGGCTTCGGCCTTCTCTTGGCTTAATCAACCAAAATCGAAAGGCTCATGAGGTGGTAATAAGGGTGAGAAAAAAATTGAGAGAAAATCTAATTGCTTATCTTTTTTGTGCACCTGCATACACCATTTTTGCTGTTTTTCTCTTTGTTCCGATTATATGGGTGATAGTATTAAGTTTTAAAGAGTTCAGCATAATAACCTTTAATTCCGCAGAATTTGTTGGATTGAAAAATTATGCCAAATTACTGAAAGATCAAGTGTTTCTCAGATCTATTCTCAATACTTTATATTTCACAGTCTTGTATGTCCCTGGGAATACCATTTTAGGGCTTATCTTCGCACTCTTGTTGAATAAGCCTTTCAAAGGTAGAAATTTTTTTAGACTCGCTTTATTCATTCCGAACATAGTTTCAATGGTTGTTGTGAGCATAATTTGGTCGCTGATCTTTTCCTCAAGTACCACAGGTATAGCAAATAGATTACTACTTGCGTTACACTTGAAACCAATAGAATGGTTAAGCGATTACAGATATGCATTGATTGCCGTAGGAATAGTCCTGATCTGGAGCGGATTTGGTTATAGAATGCTAATTTTTTTGGCGGGACTTCAAAACATTCCTGATGAACTGTATGAAGCTGCTGCACTTGACGGTGCTACAAGATGGCAGATCACATTCAAGATAGTCTTGCCACTTTTAAGACCAACTACTTTTTTCGTTATCACTACCTCCTTGATCAACTCGTTTCAGGTCTTCACACCTATCTATATAATGACTGGAGGAGGACCTGGATATTCTACAACAACGATCGTAAATTATCTGTACACAAAGGGGTTCAGTGAATTTCAAATGGGTTATGCATCTGCTATCAGTGTTGTTCTGCTCGTTATCATTCTCGCTTTAACTTTTATTCAAAGAAAGATTGGCAGAGAAGACATTATATTTTAGAGGTGAATCAAATGCGGTTACAGAATCGATGGATACTATTTGTTAAATACCTTTTGATCATACCTGCATGTGCTTTTACCCTTTTACCATTGATATGGGTTGTGGTTAGATCCATAGAACCAGATACGGGTATAGAGTCTTATTCATTGATACCCAAAGCTATAACATTCGACAATTACATTGCCGCGTGGAATTATCCAAAGGTCATTGACGATAATGTTTCACTTGGTACAATGTTATTCAATAGTTTATTCGTAGCTGGCGCAGTAACACTCATTAGTATTTTCTTCGATTCAATGGCAGGTTATGCTTTGGCAAGAAAGAACTTTGTTGGAAAGAAAATTCTGTTCTGGTTAGCATTATCAACACTTATGATACCATTCTACGCCGTTGCGATACCCATGTATATAATAACTATCCGCATGGGTATGTACGATACTTTAGCAGCTCTTATAATTCCATTCACGGCCAGTGGGTTTGGCGTGTTCATGTTCAGGCAGAGTTTCCTATCTATACCTGCTGATTTTGAGCAAGCCGCTAAAGCCGATGGTGCAAATGATTTTTATATATACTGGAAGATAATGTTGCCAATGGTGAAGCCAACTATCGCAACTATGGTGGTTTTCAAGGTTCTCTGGTCATGGGGTCAGTTTTTCTGGCCACTTTTGGTCATACAAGATTATTCGAAAATGCCGATTAATCTGGGACTTGCCATGTTCAGAGGTCACAACATCACAAGATGGGGCTTGTTGTGTGCGGGGATGATTGTTGCTACGATACCAATTCTCATAGTGTTCTTATCTTGCCAAAAGTGGTATGTTGAAGGATTAAGTGGAGGTCTAAAAGGATGAAAATAAAAAAGGTGTGATCATTCAATGAAAATTGGCTTTTCAAGTGTAGATTTGTCCTTTCCAGAAAAACTGGAAATGGCTGGTTATATTCTTAGAAAAGAAACTTCTATTGGTTCTCATGATCCTTTGCAATTATTCTGTATTTATCTCAATGAAGATCAAATTGAAACAGCAATATTAGTATTCGACTTGCTTACAGTTCCAAAAAAATTTCCAAGACAAATAGACGGCATAAAACTCATACCCGTTGCCACTCATATACATTCTGGCCCCAAACCAGATTGTGTTTGCGATATTATAGAGTTTTCTGCAAGAGAGGCTTTAATGAAGGCTAAGCAAAATTCATCAAATTTGAACAAGCTAACTATCAAACAATTTGAAGTGTCTAATGTCTGCGATTTTAGAAACAGGCAAGATAGTACAACAATACCTACCAATTTAATTGAATTTGAAACTATAAAACAAAGATTCTCGATAGTACTATTTCCTTGTCATCCAACCGTTCTTGGACCAGAAAATTTACTGTATTCAAGTGACATAATCGGAGCTATAAGAAGAAAATTAGAGATGAAATTCGATCAACCATTTGTTTTTCTTAATTCTTGTTGCGGTGATTTAAGCACTCATAGAACAAGAAAGGAAAGATCATTCACAGAGATTGAAAGATTGGCGGGGATTTTCCTTAAACAGTGCATCCCATATATTTTGTATCAAAAATCTGCACCTTGGGGACTTTCCGTAAAAGAAATTGAACTCGAAGTAGAGTATGTCCAAAAGAATGTTGAAGAATCATCATTAAACGAAAGAGATATACCAGGCATGATGTTGATCAAACAACGGGGTAAATTACCAGAGAGGGAAGAGTTTATAATATCTTTCCTTGTGATCGATCACCTTAAATTGTTTTTCGTTCCTTTTGAACTGTTCTTCGAATTCTGCAATGTTATTTCGTCAATAGATAAACTTGCCTTCGTGATATGCTATGCAAATTCACCAGCCTCGTATGTGGTACCAAAGAGCGTGAAAAGTGGCTATGAATGGTTAGCATCTCCTTATGCAGACGATACTGAGGAGAGATTATTGTCCTTAATATCATATGAATTAATGCGTTTGTAAAATACCAGGAGGTATAAAAATGAGATTTCTTGGAATAGATGCCGGAGGAACAAAAACGAGAATAATTACATGTGATGAAACGGGAAGAGTCATCTCATCTGCTTTAGGAGGACCAGGGAATCATCTTGACATAGGAATTGAGAAACTGATGGCAACTATCTCAGAATGCTTGAAAAACATGAAACAAAACTCAAACGAAGTAGACGCATGTGTTCTTGGATTATCTGGAGCGGGTTTTTCCAAGAAAAGTTGCGATAAATTGTGTGAACTGATGAAACCAGTTATACCCGCAAAAAGGATTATGGTTGTGAATGATTGCTTAATTGCCTTAATAGGCTCATTGGGATATATTAGAAAGTCTGGTGCAATAATTGTTGCTGGTACTGGTTCAATGATCGTTGGTATAGATGAAAATGGTAACATTTATAGAGTAGGAGGATGGGGCCACATAATAGGCGATATATGGAGTGCTTATGGAATAGCCTTTGAGGCTGTTAAAGAAGTAATGAGATACTGGGAAAACAGAGGTGAATTTACCAACCTTGTACAGTATGTAGAGGAAATCCTAAACCTTCATTGCGTAGACGATGTATTGAGATATTTCTATGTTGACAAACATCCCAAAAGTCATCTTGCTTCTTTCGCACCATTTGTTTTGAAATGTGCTCGTGAAAATGACCACATAGCCAGAATGATTGTGCAAAGGAGTCTTGAAGAACTTATTAACGCCACTGGACCCGTTTTGAAATCGATTCACAGCGACTTTCTATCTTATACCGGAGGGCTTTTTGAAGAACCATATTTTTTCAATTCTGTACAGGAATCTATGAAGAGAAACTTTGGTATCTCACTCCAAGAACCGTATCTCCCTCCAGTCGGAGGGGCATTGATAATGGCAATGAAGTTAGTGTTTCCAGTCAAAGATGAGGTTGTCCAGAATTTGAGAGATCAACTTAGAAATAACTAAATCACATACAAATTTGAATATTCGCATACGGAAAAGAAAGGAGACCGGCATATGTTGCCTCGACCAAAGAAAATCACCCTGCTGAATGATACTTTTGAAATCCCATCTGAAGGTAAGATTTTCACCCTGCCAGAATCTTTTAAATTCGCTGTGTCTTTAAAAGACGAACTGATCAAATACAGGAAAAGATTCTCACTTACGGGTTTTAACGATAAATCTACAACGATAAAGATCATCTTGAATTCAAATATGGTATCACATTCACAAGGTTATAAAATCAAAATAACACCCAATGGAATCGTTTTGATGGCAAAAACGACTCAAGGTATCTTCTACAGCCTACAATCTCTAATTCAACTGATGAGAGAATATGAATGCAGAATACCTACGATGATCATAGAAGATGAACCAGATTTCGAGAATCGTGGATTTATGTTGGATATAAGCAGAGATAGAATACCAAACATGGACACATTAAAAAAAATAATAGACATATTGGCTGAACTCAAATACAACCAGTTTCAACTCTATACGGAACACACATTTGCTTACAGTAAGCATGAATTAGTTTGGAGAGATTATACACCACTTACCTCAGAAGAAGTGCAAGAACTAAATAATTATTGCAGAGAAAGATTTATCGAACTTGTCCCAAACCAAAATTCATTCGGACATCTCGGTAAATGGCTTAAGCACGATCAATACAAATATCTCGCGGAATGTCCGGATGGTTTCATAACCCCTTGGGGAGAAAAATACGGACCGTTTTCTCTCTCTCCAGCCGTACCAGAAACATTGAATTTCTTGAGTGAACTGTTTGACGAACTTCTTCCCAACTTTACAAGTACCAAGGTAAATATCGGAGCCGATGAAACGTACGATCTTGGCTTGGGGAAGTCAAAAGAATTGTGTGAGAAATATGGAAAAGGAACGGTGTATCTTGGTTTTCTCCTAAAAATCCATCAAATATTGGACAGGCACGGCAAAACTGTGATGTTTTGGGGGGATATCATAAAGAATTACCCAGAACTTGTGGCACAACTACCAGATGACACAATTGCGTTGCTCTGGGGTTACGAAGGTGATCATCCATACGATGAAGAATGCAAATTATTTGCAACCAAAGGTGTGGCGTTTTATGTTTGTCCAGGTACTTCAACTTGGAATTCCTTTACTGGTAGAAGTGACAATGCCATTGTGAATATCGAAAACGCTTTGATAAATGGCAAAAAGTACAACGCTATTGGTTTTTTATTAACAGATTGGGGTGACAATGGCCATCATCAACACCTCCCATTTTCTATGATAGGCCTTGGTTATGCAGCATCATTGGGTTGGAACCTATCGAAGAATTTGATGAATGATGAATTACTGGAAGAAATTAACACTCATGTGTTCAAAACAAGGCTTCCCATAGCAGAATCCGTCTACAATCTTGGTGCAATTTACAAGCACATAAAACTCAAATTGCACAATACAAGCCCATATTTCATATCACTCGTATTTCCACACAGAATATCGAAATACTTGAATGAAATCAATGATGAAGACATTAAAAATACCAAGGATGCAATAGAAATTGTAAACACGACTATTCACAATCTATCTGAATTTATGGCAAGAACAAAATCTGAATCTGAAAAAGTCACCATTTTGCAGATCATTAATAATGCTGAAATGTTGGCCTTGGGGATGGAATCATTGATACTTATAAAGCAGAATGGAAATATCTCGTTGATACCAGAGGAGAGAAAAACTTACCTAAAGCAAAAACTAGAACAGATAGCTGAACAGTACAGAACTCTCTGGTCTATCTTAAACAGAAAAGGTGGTTTAAATTACAGTGTAGAAAAACTGTCTCAGATATCAAAATATCTTTGAGTATTCCATAATTATATTATGCAAAAATAATCACTGAAAAGACCCTGACCAGAACTCAAAGCTGGTCAGGGTGATTGTATTGTGACCAATATTTCATATTCTCTGATTACTGTTGAGCAGTTTTATCTTGTGTTTGACCATTTCAGTCACAGCACAAGACGCATCTTTTAACAGTATAATTTGGTCTTTCAAATCCGGTTTGTTTTGCAGTATCTCTCTTATCTTTTTTACGTAAACTGTTTTCAAAACTGTACCTATGTTTATCTTTCCAAATCTCATTTTACTGATTTTTGTGAGATCTTCATCAGGCACGCCGCTCGATCCATGTAAAACCAAGGGCACATCCACGACTTCTTGTATCTGTTCGACTCGCTCAAAATTTATCTGTGCCTCTTGTTTTTGCATCGCATGAGCAGTACCAACTGCAACTGCAAGTGCATCGACCTGTGTCTGCTCAAAAAATGCCTTTGCAGATTCTGGTTCTGTCAAAATTTGCTGGAGTTCCTCGCCCTCTTCGGATTTTCCAACTCTTCCTATCTCCGCTTCAACCGACACACCAAAAGCTCTTGCAACCTTTACAACTAATTTTGTATTGTGAACATTTTCTTCAAAACTCAGACTCGATCCATCGTACATAACAGAGGTAAAACCTGCCTTCATGGCTTTAAAGATTATATCCAAATCTGTAGCATGATCTAAATGTGACACGACAGGTACAGTTGCATTTTCTGCCAAATCGTTCATAATACAAGCTGCGATCTTAATACCTAAATGTTTTATCGCACTCGGTGAAGCCATCAATATAACCGGCGATTTCATTTCCTCAGCACCCTTGACGATTGCTACGGCATCTTCATAGGTATGAATATTGAAAGCCGGTATTGCGTAATTTGATTTATAAGCCTTTTGAACAAGCTCTCTTAGTGTAACCAATGGCATCTTCAATCCTCCTCATCTAAGAAGTCTGTTGTACCCTTGGCTCATCTTTATGTAGAGTTCATTCATTTGTTTACACAGTTCATAATCAGGAACGATCTTTTGAAAAGCTGTTTTTGCTTTCAGAGCTTCAAATGCTTGTTCATTATGTGAGCCTTTGATTGCTGACACTGCCGCCCCAAGGGCAGTCAGTTCGGTGGTGTTCAAATAATAAAGATCTTTACATAACATTGAAGCTTTGTATTTCATGAAAACATCGTTATTGATCAATGCCCCACCAACGATAATGGGAAGATCACCAACATATCTGTTGAGGTTTTCTATGGTTACCCTACTCGTGTAAGAAAGATATTGGTACACAGTTTGGAGGATTTCTTCTGGTGTACAATCGGCGGGAATCTCAAGAAAGTTGATGCCTTGACAATTTTCACCAACCACGTTATCGCCATTACTGTAGATGTAAAAATTCACTCTTTGTGGCATCGATTTTATTTTTTCATTTATTAATCTGAATCTTTTAGAAGAAACCGTCATACCGAAAGTTCTTAAGACCAATTCAATCAACTTTCCATGATATCTAACACCAGAGGCAAGATAATACTGGCCATCCTTGAAACCTATACCGACAAGTCCACCATTTTTCATGAAAGGTTCCTTCATGTGTAGATTCCCATCTTTTTCATGAGATATAGCTGTGATTAAAGAAGCTGTCCCCATTGAATCGTATATCAAATCACTTCCATACAACGAGACCAGTCCAAAGGTACCAGTCAAATGATCATGTCCTGCTAAGAACACAGGTATTTTTCCATAGTATCCAACAAAACTGCCGGTGTAATCGAGTTTTCCCAGTTGATCCTGTGATATTTCAAAGTGATCAATCAGATTCTTATTCCAGCGTCTGTTGTGCACATCAACCATGTGACTTCGGCAAGCTTGAGTCATATCCCAAACAGCGTTCTTTGTGAGTCTGTACAGTACATAAGAACAGACAGGCAACCAGTGTTCCACTTCGTTTGGTCTGACGATGCTATTTTCGTACATATAAAGTATTTTGTACAAAGAGAAGTAGTATATATCTCTTGAACCAGAAATCTCGTAAGGAGCAAGTTTATCAACTATTTTTTCGTATTTTTGTTGTGTTGTTTTTGTACACGTATCATACCAAACGATTGGATCGTGCAATTTTCTACCATTTGCAACAGGAACTACCGATTCTCCAAAACTCGTACAACTTAAACCAGCTATGTCGTATTCCTCATTGAGCTGAGAAATAATCTTTTCAATACTATGATCGAGTTTGTCAAGGTCAAAATATTCAACAGCGTTCGCAACTCTCTTTGGTGTTTTAATCTTTATGATTTTCTCTATACCATTTTCATCAACAACTATGATTTTCGTATTCGTAGTCCCAAGATCTATACCAACATAAGTCCTCATAGTTCTTCCTCCATTATGTCTACATTTGAGAGTTGGCTTTCCAGATCCTGCAGATCAAAGATTGCTGCACCATATTTCAAGGTATTTGCCGTACCACAAGCCGTTGCAAAGATGAGTCTTTCTTGAATGGATTTGTTCAAAGCTTCATAGTAAAGATAACCTGCAAAAAAAGAATCTCCTGAACCCACTGAATAATCTGATTGAATAACCCTTGGTTTCACACGAATGGCTCTATTGTCCAAAAGTGTTACTGAACCATCCTTTCCGTAAGTCACACAGAGGACTTTTATATTATAACTGTCCTTGATATGGAGAAGCTCACCCAGGTTCATTTGTTGAAGATCCAAGGCTATTCTCAACTCATCGGCGTTCACCTTGACCATTTCAGGTTCAAAGTTCAGTAATTCTTTGAGCCATTCTCCAGATATATCTATCATCAACCGACAAGATTTTTCCTTTGCAAACCGCGCTATCCTTGCCATATCTTTAATTCCAAATCCTCTCGGCGCACTTCCAGAAACCACTAATGTACCGTTTTCCTTTAGAACAGACGAGAAAAATTCAAGAAAATTCTCTACCTCTTTCCTCTGCATGACTGGACCAGGCTCGTTGACCATCAACATTCTCTTTTCATATTCATAGACAACTGCGGTGTTTATCCTGCTTTCGTCTTCAATCCAAAATTCCAGGGTGTTTATACCATCCTCTTTGCACTTTGCATGGATAATCTTTCCCACATCGCCTCCAAGAATGTTTATACATATATAATCCTTAAAACCAAGTGTGTTGAAAACTCTTGCAATATTCAATCCCTTACCATCTACAAGTTTCACAACATAATCTCCTCTGAGTACATTGGGGGTTTTTGGTGGTTTTGAAATGATCACCCAGTGATCATAACATGGATTTAGATTCAGTATTTGAATGCTCAAGGCTAACACTACCTCCAGTTCTTATCAGAAATGTATTCAATGACATTTCGTGCGGTATTTTCGTCTGTTATCAATACATCTGTGAGATTGCCTTTCAAAAGTCCAACTATACTCTCGATCTTGTGAAAACCTCCAGCAACGACTATCTTGAGTTTGGCTTTCATGTACTGTTCCATAGTTATGTTATTGACTTTTTGCATGAAATCAAGATCGTGAATCTTGCCATTGATATCAAAATAGTGAGTCAAAACATCACCAACTATACCAAGTTTTTCGAGCCTGTCTAAAACCGAACCATCAAAGACATTTTGACGGAATAATGGTGAACGTGAGATAGAATACCCCACACTACAGATTACAATATCGAGTTTGTCCCAAATTGAATTTACGTATCTGAATTCTTCGGCTCTCTGAAGTTGTTGTTTTTGTTCATAATCATCCATCAGAAAGGGGAAATAGACTGGAATTGCTCTTGCATTCAATCTATCCGCAAAATTCTGGGCTATAAAATTGGAGTCAAAATGCTTGTCTGACAGCTTAAAGGTCCCACCAGATAGCGGTAAAACATTCCATTTAGATTTCTCAACTCTAAAATCGTAAGTTGCCAGTGTGAACATTGTCGTACCCCAACCTATTCCAACATTCAACAGATCATTCGGAAGATCAGATAAATATTCCCAAGCCTTTCTCGCGAGTGATTGTAATAACAGTTGATTGTTCGTGTGCCCCGTTGTGAGCAAGAGCCTTTTTAAACCAAACTTCTGTTGAAACAACACATCATATTCTACTTCCAGTTTCTGTGGAATTCTTGGCGGTATTACTTCAATGCGCACAATCTTTCTTTCAATTGCCATCTTGAGATACTTACTCACCTGTACTCTTGACACACCCAGCTTTTTTGCTATATCTCTTTGCAATACGTTTTTGATGTAATAATCGTATGCGACCTCAAACAACAGATCATCACTGATGGTCATTCTTTCACCGCCCCACTCACCAGTCCAGAGATGAAATATCTTTGAAGTATTATAAACACAACTAAAGGTGGTAATGTTGCAAAGACCGATCCTGCAAATAACGGACCCCAACGAGTTTGATATTGACCTACAAATACCGAGAGAAAGGTCGGTATAGTCTGAAGACTCTTACTTGTCAAAAGCGACATCGAATAGAGTAGCTCACTCCACGCAAACAAGAACGCATAGACACCTACCGCAGCTATACCAGGCAAAGTCACAGGAAAGATCACTCTGAGAAATGCTTTTGTTCTGGTACAACCATCTATCAACGCAGCCTCTTCAAGTGACTTTGGTACAGATAAGAAAAAACTTCTTAAAAAAACTATTGTTATAGGCGTTGTGAATGGAATATATGCCAAGATCAGACCAAGATGCGTATCGAGCAACTTTATCCAATCAAGAAATCTAAAGATTGGTACCAAGAAAACAACCATGGGAAACATTTGAAAAATCAGCACACTGACCAAGAGTTCACTTTTGAACCTGAAAGAATAACGAGAAAAGGCATAAGCCGGAAAAATACCAATCAACAGGGAAAAAATCATTGTCCCCACACCGACTATTACACTGTTGAGAAAATAGTTTTTGAAATCAAGACTCGATATTTTTTGATAATGCTCAAGTGTCCAACTCTTGGGCAGGTATATTATCGGATAACTATATATCTCCTGGTAAGTTTTGAAAGAAGTCAAAACAAGCCATACAAAAGGAAAGGCAATAATAAGTGATATAAAAGTCAAAAGAATATATGACACAAATTTCATTGTCTTCCTTTTAGTGCTTCTTTTCATCACGCAGCCACTTCCCTTGCCATTCTTCGAGTGAAAAGATATGCTATTGTGAAGACAACTAAGAACAATATATTTGAGAGTGCGGCGGCTTTGTTATATTCCAAAAATCTCAGACTCAATCTGTATATATAAGTAACTATAGTCTCGGTTCCGTAATTTGGACCACCACCAGTCATTACATAGATAAGAGGAAAATAATTTATAGTCCAAATTATAGTAAACATCAAAGTCGTTACCAATACAGGTCTGAGTTGGGGTATAGTCACATTCCAAAATCGCCTGTATGCATTTGCTCCATCTATTTCAGCAGCTTCATAGAGTTCTTGCGGTATAGTCTGAATACCAGCTATGAAAAACATCCCAGACAGACAAAAGCCCTTCCATATATTTGCAATGATCACAGCAAGCATTGCCATCTTTGGTGTAGCAAGCCAAGGAATATAATCTTTCGCGACTCCTATTTTCACAAGAATATCGTTCAACACACCATACATATCATTGTACATCCACTTCCACATAACTCCAGCAACGATATCGAGTGTCGCCCACGGTAGTATCAAAATTACACTTCTAAAAAAGACCTGACCACGTTTGATCTGAGTCAACAAGAGAGCCACAGCCAATCCGAGTCCTATTTGTCCAACGACACTTCCAAAAACCCACACGCAAGTATTCAAAACAGATTTGTAGAATACATTATCCGTGAAAATGGCCATGTAATTTTGAAAGGTGAATTTACCATCATTACTTGAAAAACTCATGACAACATTAGAGATGAGCAAAAAAATAACAAAAGCTACTATGATAAGAACATACGGCATGACCATTCTCAACGCTATCTTTTCTTCTCTCAACTCACCCACTCCTGACAATGGGCGGGCTGTGCCCGCCCTGATTATAGTTTACTTTGCCCCGAGTATTTTGTTGACATTATCTGCTGCAACCTTTATAGCTTCTTCTGGTGTGAGTTCATTTAACAAAACCTTTTGTACCATAATCTGGATCTGCTCAGATACTTGAGGATACTGAGGAATAGGAGGTCTTGCAACTGCATATGGGAATGTCTTGAAGATTATTTGCCACTTTGGATCATTCGCAAGTTTCGATTTTGTGCAAACATCCATTCTTGTTGGCATTGGTCCACCCTTTTCTTCAACCCACTTCATCCACACATCAAAACTTGTCAGGTATTCGGCGAGTTTCCAGGCATCTTCTTTGTTTGGACTGGATTTGGGTATAACAAGCGCCCATCCACCAAGTACACTTGCAGGTTGTGAATCGTATGGATGGAGTGCAACAGAATATTTTCCAACTATATCTGGATTTGCTGCTTCGATGAGTGGGAATGACCATGGTCCTCCAATTGACATCGCAACTCTGTTTTGGGCCATCATGTTTCTGTAATCATCTTCATGGTATTGAACTGCATTTGGACTGACACCATATTTCTTTGCCAAATCTGTGTAGAACTTCAAAGCCTTAAGCCCTTCTGGTGTATTAAAAGCAGCTCTTGAATAATCATCTGTCAAGAGTTTTCCACCTGCTGCATACAAGAACATCATATAACCAAGAGTAGTGTGCTCTGTTTTTGTACCGCTGACACCATAACCATATACCCTATTCTTTGCGTCGGTGATCTTTTGAGCTGCTGCCAAAAGTTCATCCCAAGTCTTTGGTGGGTTGTTTGGATCAAGACCTGCTTGTTCGAACATCGTTTTGTTATAGAGTAAAAGCCTGCAGTCGGTATACCAAGGAAGACCATACCTGACACCCTTGTAAGTCACCGTGGGCCAAAGATTTGGCCATATCTGTGAAGTGCCATCCCATTTCTTTAATTGTTCTTCCATGGGTTCAAGCCAACCTTTTTCAGCAAAAGTTGGAACCCATCCACCCAAGTCTGCAAAGGCGAGATCTGGTCCTTTACCTGCTTGAAGGGCTGTCACTAATTTGTCATAATAGGTATCAAAACCAAAGAGTT
This sequence comes from Thermotoga profunda AZM34c06, assembly GCF_000828675.1. NCBI lineage: Bacteria > Thermotogati > Thermotogota > Thermotogae > Thermotogales > Thermotogaceae > Pseudothermotoga > Pseudothermotoga profunda. Next base: position 2,153,922 of record NZ_AP014510.1, read on the forward strand.
GTACCTCGACTTTGATCCCATACTTTTGCTCGAATCCCTTGATAACTGAATTCCATGTTTCATCAAGTTCCGCAACCTGTCCGCCAATCCAGATCGTCAATGTTTTTCCAAAACTCAATACGACCAGCGAAACCAAAACAATAGATAAAACTACCTTCTTCACAAAGACCCCTCCTCTCAGGTTACATAAGTAACTTACTTATGTAACTAACACGAATAATATAACACTCTCTATAAAGAGATTCAAGAAAGATGTGTAGGTGAAAATAGAAGAGAAAAAGAGCCACAGGAAGTATGAAAGAGAAAATCCCTACTCACCAGTTACAGATGATGAATTTGATGAAATTTTCAAAAAGACTTTTGTTCCAATTTGCAATTTTGAGTGAACTGCCCAGGAAATAGAAAGCTTTCGAAGGATATGCTTGACTATTGCAAGCCCAAGGCCTGCTCCAGAATAACTTCTCGCGTTACTGGCCCTATAGAAACGAGCCGTGATATTCTTAAGATCCTCCTGAGGTATACCTACACCATGATCTTGAATTACCAAGAAACCTTTTTGCAAAAATATTTCTATGATACCACCTTCTTTTGAGTATTTAATGGCATTTGACATCAAATTTCTGATAACAATCTTAAAAGCTTCTGGATCAGCTTCGATAAATTTGTTACTTCTGATCTCAACACGAAGTCCCTTTTGTTTTATTTTTTCCTCATACTCTAAGAGAATCTCACTCAACAATCTTTTAAGACTTAGTCTTTGATAATGTGGTATGTATTCACTTTGTTCTAATTTTGACAATAACACTAATTGTTCAATAATCCTCTGCATCCTTTTGAGGTGTTTTTCGATTTTTAAAAGGCTTTCTTGCACATATTCTCCTTCTTTTGCGATTTCCAATAGTCCAAGCATTGCAGTGATTGGTGTGAAAAGTTCGTGAGCTACCGCATTTACAAAGAAGGTCTTCGAATCACTTAACACCTGTTCTTTTGAAGAGATATCCCCTTCTTCAGGATAAAAAACTATGCAATCAGGTTTCAACAAAATAATAGGTCTATTTTCTTTTATCACTTCATCCCAATCTGTATCCAACACCGTGAACAGTCACCAACCTCTCCTTACCTAATTTTTTTCTGAGCATACTCATATAAACATCGACAATTCTTTCGGTCCTATCTTCCTGTTGCCATACTGCATCGAGTATCTCATTGCGTGTAAAGACTTTTTTTGGATTTTCAAAAAGCAACAATAAAATCTCAAATTCTTTGGCAGACAATTTCACTTCCTCATCGTTTATCAATAAAAGTCTTTCATGAACCAAAAGTTTCATATCTTTGTGTACTATCTCACGTTCTGCAAACATATCTTTTCTTCTAAGCATTGCACGAACTCGTGCAACCAGTTCTCTTGGATGAAATGGCTTTGTCACATAATCATCGGCACCCATTTCAAGACCAAGTATTTTATTCCTGTCTTCTCTCAATGCCGTCAAAACAATTATAAAAATCTTCGGACACGACACTCGAATAGTTGGTATCTCTTCCATTGCATCTCCATCAGGTAACATCAGATCTAGTACGATCAGATCAAAGCACCCTTTTTCTAATTCATTGTACATCTGTTCGATTGAAGATGCTGTTTTCACTTGATGAGAATCCGTCTTTAAATATCTACAGATGACATCACTCACATCTTGTTCATCCTCTACAACCAATATCGAAGCCATCAAACCCCTCCGTTTTAATCATGCCACAGAGATATTAAAAAAATTTGATATTTTTTCACACCAACTGAAAGTTGAAGAAGCATAAATGAATCAGAAGGAGGTGCTGATATGAGAAAGTTTTTATTCATGTCAATGGTAATCTTCGCAGTTTTGATTTACGGTGAAACTCTGGTGATCAAAGGATCAAACACCGTCTATCCTATTGCACAACTTTGGATTGAGCAATTTCAAAAAATGTATCCCAATGTTACAGCAACACTCGAAGGTGCTGGATCAAGTACTGGGATATCTGCCCTGATGAATGGAACATGTGACATAGCAAACTCAAGCAGATTCTTGAAAGCTGGTGAAATTGAACAGATGCACAAAAACAACAAATATTTTGTACCATTGGTCATCGCATATGATGGTATAGCGGTGATAGTAAATCCAACACTTGGTATTGATTCAATATCTATCGAAACACTCTACAAAATATACACAGGTCAAATAACTGAATGGAACCAGGTCGATCCCAAATTACCCAAAAGACCCATCGCTGCCTATTCAAGAAACACAGCTTCTGGAACCTTTGAAGTTTGGCTAGAGAAAGTTCTTAAAGGCGAAAAACTCTCTCCAAGGATTCAAATGTTAGAGTCTTCACAAGCAGAGATAGAAAGTGTTTCAAAAAACCAGTATGCAATTGCATACACAGGCATGGGATATGTGACAAACCAAGTAAAAGCCTTGAAAGTAAATGGAATAGAACCTACAGTTGAGAACGTCTTGAAGGGAAAATACCCATTGAGTAGGCCATTATTTGTATTCTTCGATCTGAGTAGATTCAACAACATGTGGCCTGAAGACAACGCCATAGCCGACTACATAAGATTCATACTCTCTCCCGAAGGACAAAAGCTTGTTGAAAAAGCTGGTTATATACCAGCCTATGGAACAGAAAAGTGATGAAAAAGATAGGCGAAATCCTCTTCAAATCTATTGTTTTTACGGCTGCCATATTGGTGGCAGCTGCGCTCTTTGGTATAGTCTTCTTTTTATTTTCTGAATCCCTAAGGGCTATCAAAGAAGTCAAATGGGGCCTTTTTACATCAGAGTGGTTCCCAGTATGGGAAACACCAGAATTTGGCATAAGAACAATGTTACTAAATTCAATCATCTTGACCTTGTGGACAAGTTTTATAGTCTTTGTAATTGGCATTGTAGTTGCTCTTTATTTACACAGTTACGCAAATAAAAAAGAGAAAGAACTGATACTCGGGGTGTTTGAATACGTAAGTGGCATTCCATCTGTTGTCCTTGGATTTTTTGGCATAGTAATTGTGGCACCATTACTACTTAAAGCCGGTGCATGGACTGGTCAAAACTTTTTCAACGCTTCTTTTATGTTGTCTGTTTTAACACTGCCATTCATGATAAGTTTATCCTATCAGTCCTTGGAAAAAGTGCCAAAGGAGATCTCCCAAGCAGCTTTTTCGATAGGCGCAAAACAATTCTCTGTGATGGTCGTCGAGTTGAAATATGCGATGCCTGGAATAGTGAATGCCGTGATGAGTGTCTTCAACAGAATCTTTGGTGAGACAATGATTGTCCTCATGGTCGCAGGTGGAAGTAATTTATTGGTGAAATCATTCTTCGATCCGATCAGACCATTAACTGCAACACTTGGAAGTGAACTGGGTGAAGTTGAAGTGAGAAGTCTTCATTACAGTGCATTGTTTTTCATTGGCTTTTTGTTGCTGGTTATATCTTTGATCATAACAATACTAACAAATTATGTTGTGAGATGGCGTGAAAGATGGATAAGGGGTTGATCGAATGAAATGGGTTTTTAGATTCACAACATACTGTATCCTGGTTCTAATGTTAATCGTCATCCTTCTCATAATCCTACCAGGTATAAGATTTTTATTTCGGCCAGGTTTCTTCACACAATTCCCAAAATCTTCTATGACTGATGGTGGTATATTTCCTTCCATCGTTGGTTCATTACTTTTGATGGCTTTGGTTTTCATTATCGTGATACCACTTGGCTTACTTGGAACTATTTTCATTACTGAATTTGCGAACAAGAATTTTTCCATTGTACTCCAATCTCTTGCTGGAACGATGAACAGTATACCATCAGTTGTATACGGATTGTTTGGTCTAAGCTTTTTCTGTGTGAGTTTAGGATTTGGAACATCTTTAATATCTGCTTCGCTTACATTGTCTACAATGGCAATACCTTTTTTCATAAATAACGCCGTCGAGTTTCTCAGGGCTGTACCAAGAGAACTTCGTGAAGGCGTGATAGCACTCGGTGCTAACAGATTCGAGACAACTTTGATGGTAATCAAATCCAGTAAGAATGGACTTTTAACAACATTGATTTTGACCCTTGGTAGGGCTTTTAGTGAGACAGCTCCCATATTGATCACAGGTGCTGTTTTCTATGCAACCAAACTCCCAACGAGATTAACTGATCCAGTCATGACTTTGCCTACAAGCATATATGCGATTGTTATGAATCTTGGTGAAAAATCACAATGGATGGCAAAAGGAATGGCAAGCTTGATGACATCAATCATGATTTTGATTTATTCGATCGTGCAAATCTTGAGGAGGCATAAAAATGGATGAATCCATCTTTGAAATAAAAGATTTATGCGCATATTATGGCATGCACAGAGTACTTGATCACATAAACGTGAAGATCAAACCAAATAAAATAACTGCTATCATGGGTCCATCTGGATGTGGGAAGAGTACCCTTTTAAGGTCCTTGAACAGACTAAACGATTTAATAGAAGATTTTTCAATAACAGGACAGATTTTATACAGAGGACAGGATATCTACAAAATCAGAGATCTAAGCTCTTATCGTCGTAAAGTAACGATGGTATTTCAAAGACCTAATCCGTTTCCAATGTCGATCTTTGACAATGTCGCTTATGGATTAAAATTGATGGGAATCAAAGACAAAGATTTGCTAAGAAAAAAAGTTGAAGACGCTTTGAAAAAAGCTGCACTTTGGGATGAAGTTAAAGATAAACTGAAAAAACCTGCTGTACAATTATCTGGTGGTCAGCAGCAAAGATTATGCATAGCAAGAGCGTTGGCTATAGAACCAGAAGTTATTTTACTCGACGAACCAACATCAGCCCTTGATCCAATTGCCACAACCAGGATAGAAAGATTATTAGAAACGTTATCTGAGCAGTACACAGTCATCATAGTAACTCATAGCATGGGACAAGCCTTGAGAATAAGTGATGAATTGATCTTTTTGTACCAAGGGCGTTTGATAGAATACGGTATGACATCTGATATAGTCAAAGCTCCAAATCATGAAATGACCAGACAATTTCTGACAGGGAAAATTGGATGAAGGGGAGATATCAATGACCGAAAGAACGATTCATTATGAGAAACAGTTGAGTTTTCTGAACGACAAACTAAAGGAATTTCTCAGTGGAGTCGAGCATCTATTTGAAAAAACACTTCTTGCAATTCAATCGGGTGATGAAAATTTAATAAAAGACATAGAATTGATGGACGATTATTTTGACTCACTTGATCTTGAGATTCAAACCACGGCTTTTGATATCATCGGAAAATTTCAACCTCTTGCAGACGATCTGAGATTTGTCGTTGCAATGATTGGATTGTCAATTGATCTTGAAAGAATTGCCGATGAATGTGTCAACATTGCCCAACTCAGTAGACATGTTCAAAGGGGTATGGAAAGCTTTAACAGCTGGAAAACATTGAATGAAATGATCAAAATAATCTTGATTATGTTCAAAGAGACCATCGAGGCAGTTGAACACAAGGACCTTGATCTTGCGATTAAAGTATGGAAAAAAGACGATGATGTTGATTCATTGCACAACACTGGGCATGAAGATTTGATAAATCTTGCATGCCAAGAGACGAACCAAAAGATGATGAGACTGTACTTAGAGGAAGCTTTTCTAATAAGACATCTGGAAAGAATAGCAGACCATCTGACGAATGTTTGTGAGAAGCTCTATTTCATGAGCACAGGCAAACAACTAAAGGAACTTTTGGCTCATCCCAATAAAGAAAATAGGATTAATTCAAAAAATTGAGTTTTTTCATTTCCAACCTCACAGACTTCAATAGAAAAAACAAAAACCCACCTAAGAGGTTTTACCACAGGCATTTTCGTTCAGATCGAGCAACAATTTTGAAACCAAAATCAACGTCAATTTAACACAGAATGATAAAATCAATTTGACAAAAATGATCACGGGGTGATATCATTGAAAAACCAATATCAATACCGTGGGGTTATGCTTGCTTTACTTACCTTGCTTTTGACTTTTGTGATTTTGAACATTGTTTGCCCAAGACTTGAGCAAATCGATTTATCATTCTTTCTGCCAGCAATTGTGGACCTGACCGCAAGATTCATGATAGTGTACATTGTCTTTGGATATTCATTCACTGGCTTGAAAATAGGTGTTTTCTTGTTCATGTACGCAAAATACCTCTCTGTACTTAGTGTATTCTTTGCGATTTCTCATGTCCATCAAATACAAAACATTTTAGAGGCAATAGGTGTTACTGCCGTAGCAATCCAATTGTTTTGGTTTTTCAAAGAAACGCTTGGTGATCAACTGTGGAAATTAGCTTTTTCAGATCATTTGACGGGATTGATGAACAGAGGAGCATTCCTAAACGAATCACGCAAAACCCTGAAGGCATGTTTGCAAAAAACCAAACCAGCTGCGGTTGTTTATTTAGACTTAGACAGATTCAAATCGATCAACGATAAACACGGTCATCACATGGGAGACCATGTGCTTGAATTAATTGGCGAAAGACTCAGATCGGTTGTGAGAAAAAACGATTTAGTTGGTCGAGTTGGTGGGGATGAATTCGTGATCGTTTTAGCAGATATTGACCAGAGAAACGTCGAAGAAATAGTTCAAAGATTAATAAAAACCCTTTCATGTCCAATAATAATTGATGATAATCGCTTTTGTATTGGTGTAAGTGCTGGAGTGGCAATTTTTCCACAAGATGGCGAGACAATAGAAGATTTGATCAAAAAAGCCGATAAAGCCATGTATAAAGCTAAAAACAAATCAGTTGGATATATATTCTATTCACAACTGGATGTTGAAAATAATTGAAGATAAAAAAAGAGGCTGCTTTAAAAGCAGCCTCTTTAAATCCCCGGGCACTACCTACTCTCACATGGAGTCGCCTCCATACTACCATCGGCCCAGAACGGCTTAACGGCCGGGTTCGGAATGGAACCGGGTGTTTCCCGTTCTGGTATCGGCACCCGAGGAAACCTCGAAGAGCCACTGGAAACTGCATAGGAAGCTACAAGGTCAAGGCCTCGGCCTATTAGTACCGGTTGGCTCAACACCTTACGGTGCTTACACCACCAGCCTATCAAGGTCCTGTTCTCGGACCGGCCTTACTCCCTTAACGGGATGGGAGGTCTAATCTTGGGACGTGCTTCCCGCTTAGATGCTTTCAGCGGTTATCACTTATGGGCATAGCTACCCGGCGTATGCCCCTGGCAGGACAGCCGGTACACCAGAGGCCCACTCTCCCCGGTCCTCTCGTACAAGGGGAGACCTCCCGCAAACCTCCTACGCCTGCGGCCGATAGGGACCGACCTGTCTTACGACGGTCTGAACCCAGCTCACGTACCCCTTTAATAGGCGGACAGCCTAACCCTTGGGACCTGCTTCAGCCCCAGGATGGGATGAGCCGACATCGAGGTGCCGATCCTCGCCGTCGATGTGAACTCTCGGGCGAGACTAGCCTGTTATCCCCGGGGTAACTTTTGTCCGTTGTCGACGACCCTTCCACTCGGAAGTCGTCGGGTCACTAGGACCGACTTTCGTCTCTGCTCGACCCGTCGGTCTCACAGTCAGGCCGGCTTATGCCCTTGCACTCATCGGTGGATTTCCAACCCACCTGAGCCGACCTTCGCGCGCCTCCGTTACATTTTAGGAGGCGACCGCCCCAGTCAAACTGCCCACCTGGCACTGTTCCCAACCTGCTCTTCACAGGTTCAGGTTAGAATTCCGACACACCGAGGGTGGTATCCCACCGACGGCTCCCCCGACCCTGACGAGCCGGGTTCACAGCCTCCCACCTATCCTGTACACGATGTGTCAGAATCCAATACCAGGCTACAGTAAAGCTCCACGGGGTCTTTCCGTCTAACCGCAGGTTGAGGGCATCTTCACCCCCGTTGAAATTTCACCGGGCCCCCCGCCGAGACAGTGCCCCAGTCGTTACGCCATTCATGCAGGCCAGAACTTACCTGGCAAGGTATTTCGCTACCTTAGGACCGTTATAGTTACGGCCGCCGTTTACCGGGGCTTCGGTTTGGAGCTACGCCTTGCGGCCTCACCCCTCTCCTTAACCTTCCGGCACTGGGCAGGCGTCAGCCCCTATACATCCTCTTTACGAGTTTGCAGAGGCCTGTGTTTTTGGTAAACAGTCGCCAGGGCCTTGTCACTGCGACCGCTTCAGGCTCCCTCAGTTTCCAGGTTGCCCTTTCCTCTGAGTTCACCCTAATGCGGCACCCCTTCTCCCGAAGTTACGGGGTTAATTTGCCGAGTTCCTTGGCGAGGGTTGTCCCGCTCCCCTTAGCTTTCTCAGCTTGCCCACCTGTGTCGGTTTACGGAACGGGCATCTACAATCTCAAACGGTACGCGAGGTTTTTCTTGGCAGCATGGGGTCAGTGCCGTTGGACCCTTACGGGCCCTTCCCATCACGGCTCAGACTCCGGGTGCGGATTTACCTACACCCATCAACATCCTAACCGCTTGGAAGGGAATGCCACTTACCCTCGGCACTTACCCTTCTGCGTCACCCCTCGTACCTCGATTGCAGATGGTGCTGGAATATTAACCAGCTTCCCTTCGGCTATCCCTTTCGGGTTCACCTTAGGGTACCGACTAACCCTGGGAGGACGACCCTTCCCCAGGTACCCTTGGGCATTCGGGGGGAGAGATTCTCACTCTCCTCTCGCATACTCATGTCCGCATCCTCACTTCCGCCTCGTCCAGTAGCCCTCGCGGGTCTACCTTCGCCCTACAGCGGAAAGCTCCCCTACCGCCTGTACCTAACGGTACAGACCCATGGCTTCGGGGGATGGCTTGAGCCCCGTTACATCTTTGGCGCAGTACACCTCGACTGGTGAGCTGTTACGCACTCTTTAAAGGATGGCTGCTTCTAAGCCAACCTCCCAGTTGTCTAAGGTGTACCACATCCTTTCCCACTTAGCCATCTCTCCGGGCCCTTAGCCGATGGTCTGGGCTGTTTCCCTTTTGTCCATGGAGCTTATCCCCCACAGACTTCCTCCCGAGCTTTATGTGTAGGGATTCGGAGTTTGACAGGGTTCGGAGGTTACCCCCCTAGCCCTATCAGTGCTCTACCCCCTACACAGACCACTCGAGGCCGCACCTCAATGCGTTTCGGGGAGAACCAGCTATCACCGAGTTCGGTTAGCTTTTCACTCCTACCCCCAGGTCATCCGAGGATTTTTCACTATCCATCGGTTCGGACCTCCAGTGGGGTTTAGCCCACCTTCATCCTGCCCAGGGGTAGCTCACCCGGCTTCGGGTCTGCCGCCAGTGACTTACGCCCTATTCGGACTCGCTTTCGCTACGGCTACGCCTCTATCGGCTTAACCTTGCCACTGACGACAACTCGCGGACTCATTAATCAAAAGGCACGCCGTCACCCTTGCGGGCTCCGACTTAGTGTAGGCATGCGGTTTCAGGTTCTATTTCACTCCCCTCCCGGGGTTCTTTTCACCTTTCCCTCACGGTACTCGTGCACTATCGGACGATGGAGAGTATTTAGCCTTGGAGGGTGGTCCCCCCAGATTCCCGCAGGATTCCACGGGTCCCGCGGTACTCGGGACACAGCTAAGGAGTCTTCTCCTTTTCATCTACGGGGCTTTCACCCTCTTTGGCGTGCTATCCCAAGCACTTCGACTAAAGAGAAGATTTGTAACTCCTCGGTGTGTCCGTAGCCACACCCCGCTGTATCCCACAACCCCAGTGCAACAACGCCTACGGGCTTGAACATTGCACTGGTTTAGGCTCTTCCCTTTTCGATCGCCTCTACTCAGGGAATCTCGTTTGATTTCCTTTCCTCGGGGTACTGAGATGTTTCACTTCCCCCGGTTCGCGCCTTTCGGCGATTGGTCTTACGACCAATCAGGTTTCCCCATTCGGGAATCCCCGGATCAAAACCTGTTTGCGGCTCCCCGGGGCTTATCGCAGCTTGCCGCGCCCTTCATCGCCTTCCATCGCCAAGGCATTCACCGCATGCCCTTAGTACCTTGACCTTTCGCTTCCTATGCAGTTTTCAATGACCCTTCCATTGGTGGAGACGAGGGGATTCGAACCCCTGACTTCCTGCTTGCAAAGCAGGCGCTCTCCCAGCTGAGCTACGTCCCCGCCCATGGTGGGCTCGGGAGGAGTCGAACCTCCGACCTCACGCTTATCAGGCGTGCGCTCTCACCAACTGAGCTACGAGCCCTCTCAAGTCATTCAAAGATGGATAGCAGTCCCGACTTCTCTCCCTAGAAAGGAGGTGATCCAGCCGCACCTTCCAGTACGGCTACCTTGTTACGACTTAGCCCCCCTCACCAGATTCACCTTCAACGCCTTCCCTCCCTTTCGGGTTAGGATAAGCGTCTTCAGGTGCCCCCGACTCGGGTGGCTTGACGGGCGGTGTGTGCAAACCCCGGGAACGTATTCACCGCGGCGTGGCTGATCCGCGATTACTAGCGATTCCGGCTTCACGCAGGCGGGTTGCAGCCTGCGATCTGAACTGGGGATGGTTTTAGGGATTAGCTTCTCCTCGCGGAGTAGCAACCCATTGTACCACCCATTGTAGCGCGTGTGTAGCCCAGGGCATAAAGGGCACGAGTACCTGACGTCGTCCCCTCCTTCCTCCGGCTCGTCGCCGGCAGTCCCCTTAGAGTGCCCGGCCGAACCGCTGGCAACTAAGGGCAGGGGTTGCGCTCGTTGCGGGACTTAACCCAACACCTCACGGCACGAGCTGACGACGGCCGTGCACCACCTGTGCAAGCTCCCTTTCCAAAAGGAAAGGGTCCCTTCCCTTTCGGGTTGGTACCACCTGCATGTCAAGCCCTGGTAAGGTTCTTGGCTTAGCATCCAATTAAACCACACGCTCCACCGCTTGTGCGGGGTCCCGCCAATTCCTTTGAGTTTCACCCTTGCGGGCGTACTCCCCAGGCGGCTCACTTAACGCGTTAACTGCAGCACGGAGGAATGACTCCCCCACACCTAGTGAGCATCGTTTACGGCTAGGACTACCCGGGTATCTAATCCGGTTTGCTCCCCTAGCTTTCGGGCCTCAGCGTCGGGCACGGCCCAGGAGACCGGCTTCCCCACCGGCGTTCCTGCTGATATCTACGGATTTCACCCCTACACCAGCAGTTCCATCTCCCTCTACCGGCCCCAAACTCAGTAGTTTCGGGCGCAATTCCACGGTTGAGCCGTGGGATTTCACACCCGACACACTAAGTCGCCTACGCCCCCTTTACGCCCAGTGAATCCGGGTAACGCTCGCCCCCTACGTATTACCGCGGCTGCTGGCACGTAGTTAGCCGGGGCTTTCTCGTGAGGTACCGTCATCGACCTGGCATTTCCTCCAGATCTTATTCGTCCCTCACAACAGGGGTTTACACCCCGAAGGGCTTCGTCCCCCACGCGGCGTCGCTGGATCAGGCTTTCGCCCATTGTCCAAAATTCCCCACTGCTGCCTCCCGTAGGAGTAGGGCCCGTGTCTCAGTGCCCTTGTGGCCGGCCACCCTCTCAGGTCGGCTACCCGTCGTAGGCTTGGTGAGCCATTACCTCACCAACTACCTGATGGGACGCAGGCCCATCCCTCAGCGAAGCAAACGCTCCTTTCATCCAACGGCCGTCGCCATTGGATTATATGGGGCATTAGCTGGAGTTTCCCCCAGTTATTCCCCTCTGAGGGGTAGGTTACCTACGTATTACTCACCCGTGCGCCGCTGGTATCCTTGCGGATACCCGCTCGACTTGCATGTGTTAAGCACGCCGCCAGCGTTCACCCTGAGCCAAGATCAAACCCTCCACAAAACATGTAAGAAGGTTTTGATTCCTGACTTTAGAATTTGCGGGACTGCTATCCATATTTCAATGACCCGAGGACAAAATACCTTGAGCCTTGTTCAGACTCCAATCCTTTTTATTTATTTTCTAAGACCCTTCATCTTTTGCTTGCTCTCTTATGAGCGACCAGGTATCATAGTACCACCTGTCAACAACCATGTCAAGTTACGAAAAAGTTAACTCTTGAGTAAGCCCCACCCTATCCACCCAAGTATGCTTGTTTCACCTTTTCGTTGCCGAGTAATTCTTTACCAGTTCCCTGAAGAACTATCTGTCCTGTCTCAAGAACGTATCCATAATCGGCTATGTTAAGTGCAGCATAGGCATTTTGTTCTATTAGGAGAATTGTCTTACCTTCTTGATGAATCTTGTCGATGACTTGGAAAAGTTCTTCAACTATTATCGGAGCAAGTCCTAAGGATGGTTCATCGAGCATGAGTAAATCTGGTCTACTCATGAGTGCTCTTGCTATTGCGAGCATTTGTTGTTCTCCACCGGAAAGTGTACCACCTTTTTGATTGATTCTCTCTTTGAGTCTTGGAAAGAGTTCAAATACCAATTCCATATCTTGTTTTATACCTTCTTTATCTTTCCTTTGAAATGCACCAACTAAAAGATTTTCTTGGACTGTCAGATTTGGAAAGATTCTTCGACCTTCAGGAACCATAGTGATTTTTTTGGAAACAATCTCATTGGTTGATTTGTTTGTTATTTCTTCACCATCAAACAATATCTTGCCAGATTTTACTTTTACAAGTCCACAGATCGCTTTCAACGTTGTAGTTTTTCCAGCTCCATTCGAACCTATCAGAGTCACAATGGAACCTTTTTCAACTTTGAAAGATATCCCTTTCAATGCCCTTATCGCTCCATAATTTACTTGCAGATCCCTAACTTCGAGCATATGCACCACTTCCCAAATATGCTTTGATTACTTCTGGATTTTTCTGAATTTCGTTAGGAGAGCCACGAGCAATTACACAACCATGATCAAGAACAGTTATCTTTTCGCAGATCCCCATCACTACCTTCATGTCGTGTTCAATCAGTAAGATCGTTAAACCAAATTCATCCTTGATTTTTCTTATGAATTTCATCAACTCAAGAGTTTCCTCTGGGTTCATGCCTGCGGCGGGTTCATCGAGCAACAGTACCTTTGGTTTTGTGGCGAGCGCTCTTGCTATTTCAAGTTTTCTCTGATATCCATATGGAAGTGAGCTCGCTTTTTCATTCCTCAGTTTGTACAATCCAACTGCTTCAAGGAAATTTAACGATTCTTCGGTCATCTCTTTTTCTTCTTTGATGTAATTTGGTAAATCAAAGATAGCAGAAAAAATAGACGATCTCAATCTATAATGACATGCCACGCGTACATTATCAAGAACACTCATTTTTCCGAAGAGCTTTATATTTTGAAAAGTTCTTGCTATACCCAAAGTTGCCGTCTCATGTGGTTTTTTCTTAGTAATGTCTTGATCCATGAATAATATCTTCCCCGAGTCTGCGGGATAGACACCCGTTATTATATTGAAAATAGTTGTCTTACCGGCTCCATTGGGTCCTATGAGACCAGAGAGTTCACCCTGCTCGAGTTCCAGAGAGACATTGTTCACAGCTATCAATCCGCCGAATTTTTTGGTCACCTTGTCAAGTTTTAAGAGAGCCACGATTCACTCTCCTTCCTTCGAATGACCCTTTTTGAAAATGGAAAGAACACCTTCCCATGAAAATTCTCTATCGCCGAGTATTCCATGCCTAAAAAAGAGTACAGCGATCATGAGTATGATAGAGAAAATCAACATTCTCATACCAGAGATACCAGGAATAGTAATACCAAAGATCTTCATTGGTGTTTCGACAATCCTCAGCCATTCCATCAAGAACGCAATCAAAACTCCTGAAATTACTGTTCCTGTTATACTTCCAAGCCCTCCAAGTAAAACTATAAGGACTATCTGAAAAGTGAGCATTATATTAAAGGCATTTGGATCGATTGTCATAACTAAACTCCCAAGTAATCCCCCAGCTATTCCCGCAAAGAAAGCCCCAACCACAAAGGCAAGAGTTTTATGACGAAAGAGATTCACACCCATCGCTTCTGCAGCCTCTTCGTTATCTCTAATCGCTTTTAATGCCCTTCCGTAACTTGAATCAATCAATCTTTTTATGAAAAATATGGTGAATACCGCCCAACCCCAGCTCCACCAAAGGTTCGTATATGTAGGTAACCCCTTCAAACCCAGGGGTCCATTAGTTATACTTTGCAAGTTATTGAACAATACTCTTATTATTTCAGAAAAACCATAAGTGACTATTGCAAGATAGTCACCCTTGACTCTCATACATGGCGCTCCAACGAGAAAACCAGCACATGCAGCGAGTAATCCTCCTATGAGTAATGCTGGGAAAAATGGTATTTGAATTTGATTCAATGGCCATATCAATGGTTTTATGAAAAAATTCATCGCCTTCAATTCTGGTGTCATATAAAGTAAAGCAGATGTGTAAGCACCTATGGCCATAAATCCAGCGTGACCCAAAGAAAATTGTCCAGTGAATCCATTTATGAGGTTAAGACTTACTCCAAGAATGACATATATCGCGGCTACGTTCATAATTCTTACAATGTATGCATCAAAATTTGTTTGTGCATAGTGAATAAACAAGAAAAACAGAACAAGCAAAGATATCGTGAACCAAAATGATCGTTTCTTGTACACACATATACCTCCTATGCCTCACCAAATAAACCAGTTGGTTTAAATAGAAGTACAAAAACCAACACGATGAAAATAAATGCATCACGATACCCTGCCAGATCTGGAAGGAATGCAACAAGCATTATAGAAATCATCCCAATTAGAAAGCCTCCTGTCATAGCTCCTTTGATACTACCAACTCCTCCTATTATCGCCGCTGTGAAGGCACGCCATCCAGGGAAAACACCCATGAACGGCCATATTTGCGGATAACGTAAAGCCCAGAATATAGCACTTATCGCTGCCAGGCTCGAGCCAATTGCAAATGTGAAAGTAATGGTTTTGTCTACGTTTATTCCCATTAGTCTTGCTGTATCAAAATCATGTGAAAGTGCCCTCATTGCAAGTCCCATTTTAGTTTTATACACAAGATAATTCAGAAACAAGAGTACAGCTATTGAAACAACGATTGTCACGATAGTTACAAGTTGTATCCTAACTCCTCCGATATTCAAGGTTTTATTCAAAATCTGCGGCTGATAAAACGGTTTTTGCCTACCACCGAAAACAACTGTGGCGAAGTTTTCAAGTAGAAAAGACATACCTATAGCAGAGCACAATGAAGAAATTCTCGGGGCATCTCTCAAAGGTTTATAAGCAACCTTTTCGATTGATATTCCAAGTAATGCTGTGAGAAATATCGCACATAAAAAAGATAACCACCATGGAAATGAAAAGAGTGCTATTCCATAATAGACAAAAAAACAAGCCATCATAAATATATCTCCATGGGCAAAATTCACAAGTTTCACAACACCATAGACTAAGGTATATCCAATTGCAACAAGACCAAAAACAAAACCAAGTGCAACTCCATTTGCCAAGTGTTGTAGAAACAACGTCCAACTCATCAAGGCACCCCCAAGAAATGTGCAGGCTTAAAGCCTGCACATTCTCTATTCCGTTGGTCTTACTGTTGTCACATAGACAAATTTTCCATCTTTCACAACTCTTATAACTGCATCTTTTATGGCATCTCCATTTTGATCTAATGTGATATAACCAGTTGCACCTTCAAAGTTTTTGGTAGCCGCAAGCGCATCTCTTATTGCTTTTGGATCGGGTTTTCCTGCTCTTTTAATTGCGTCTACAACCAACATATAAGCGTCATAACCGAGAGCTGCAAAAGCACTCGGATCTTTGCCATACTTTTCTCTGAACGATTTAATGAACTCTGCTGCCTTAGGTGTAGTCGTGGCTTCTGTATCAAAGTGTGTACTGAAATAACTTCCTTCCACGGCTTTGCCTCCAACTTCGAGAAATTCCGGTGCTTCCCAGGTATCACCACCCAAGAAAATCTGTTTCATTCCAAGCTCACGTGCCTGTTTTATAATGAGAGCAGCTTCACCGTATGCTGCAGCAGGAATAAAGATAACATCTGGATTCTTACTGTTTGCGAAGGTTAACTGTGCAGTGAAATCTTGGTCTCCAGTTTGATAGGAAATCACTCCCAAAACTGATTTGTTGTTTTTAGTCAACTTTTTGAAAGCTTCTTGGAAATAATGTGACAAACCCACAGAATAATCTGAAGCAATATCTTGAATGACAACAGCAGTTTTAGCGCCAAGTTTTTCGACAGCAAATTGTGCCATAACTGTACCCTGGAATGGATCGATGAAACATACTCTGAAAGCAAATGGTTTTCCAAGAGTCACCAGTGGATTTGTTGGAGAGCATCCAACCATAGGCACCCCGAGCTTGTTCGCAACTTCACTTCCAGGTATTGCAACAGCACTTCCATAACTACCTATTATTGCAACAGCTTTGTGATATTCGATCAACCTGGCAACTGCATTAGAAGCCTCTACTTTGTCACTTTTGTTATCAACAAGTACGAGTTCAATAGGTCTTCCCAAAACTTCCTTCACTTGTTCATGTGCAAGATAGACGCCTTCCATGGTCATCTGACCACCCGCAGCGTAAGGACCCGTCATGGGTTCATATACACCTATAACAATGGGTTCAGCAGCAAAAACCACTGATGCAACTAAAAGCAAAGGAATAACCCATCTCATGAAAAACACCCCCTTTACGTGTGAAAAAAATCTCATAATTGTTAATAAATTTACTCAGCCGAGAAACATTATAACATATTTTTACAGAAATTACTTCTTGACTTAGAGCTTACTCTCAGGTTTATTATGGCATTACCAAATACATTTGTGTATATAGGAGGGATCAGCATGCAAAAAGTAGTTTTGAACAACGGCGTTGAAATGCCAATACTGGGCTATGGTGTTTTTCAGATTACCGACCCAACACAATGCGAACAGTGTGTTTATGAAGCCATCGAGGTAGGCTATCGACTGATCGATACGGCAGCATCCTACATGAACGAAGAAGCGGTTGGTAAGGCTATTAAGAGGGCAATCCAGGAAGGAATTGTAAAGAGAGAAGATCTATTCATTACTACAAAGCTATGGATAAAAGACGCAGGTTATGAGTCGACAAAGAAAGCATTTGAAAAATCACTTAAAAGGCTTCGGCTTGACTATATCGATCTTTACTTGATTCATCAACCATTTGGTGATGTTCATTGCACCTGGAAAGCTATGGAGGAGCTCTATCGTGAAGGATTGATTAGAGCAATAGGTGTTAGTAATTTTCATCCAGATCGTTTGATGGATCTAATAGTTCACCATGATATAGTTCCTGCGGTGAACCAGGTTGAGATACATCCATTTTACCACCAAACAAAAAGTGTCGAATTCATGAAGAAATACAATATCCAACCAGAAGCTTGGGCTCCGTTTGCAGAAGGTAGGAACAACATCTTTCAAAATGAGATTTTGACATCAATGGCCAAAAAGTATAATAAAACAGTTGCTCAAGTCATCTTGCGTTGGTTAATTCAAAGAGATATTGTTGCAATCCCGAAAACTGTGCACAGAGAAAGGATGATTGAGAACATTAACATTTTCGATTTTGAGTTGAGTCAAGAGGATATGGAGAAAATTGCAATGCTGGATAAAAATGAAAGTGCATTCTTTTCACATACAGATCCAGAAATCGTCAAATGGATTTGCTCACTCAGAAGATAATTTATTAGCATATCCCAAAGGAAGGTGAGTAGATGAGAAGAATAGTGATTATTATCGAATTGGTATTGATCATAATACTATTTGTTATCAGTGGCAATGCGGAGGGATTTTTGACTGAGGTGACAGAAAAGAATGTGACAATAAGAGAAAATAAGAAAACAATTCAGAATGTCGTGATTCCAAAGATGATTGAAGAAATTCCTAACGATTATTTTAAAGCATCGGAGCAGCCAGGAACATTGATAGATCTATACTACGATACATATGAATCCTTTTCTTATGAGAAAAAATCAAGACCACTTAAAAAACATGCGATTGTATATCTTCCGTATGGTTATAACGAAAATCAGAAATATGACGTATTTTATTTGATGCACGGTGGTTGGGGAGATGAAACAACAATGCTCGGAACTCCGGCTAAACCATCCTCCTTTAAAAATGTCATTGACAATGCAATCGCTGCAGGCGAGATCAACCCACTGATCATAGTATGTCCGACTTATAATAATACAAATGAAAATGGATTGGATTCTGCCAACTTTTCTCTGGCGATGCAACTGACGAGAAATTACCATAAAGAATTATTAAATGATCTTATCCCTGCGGTGGAAGGAACGTATAGCACCTATGCTGCAGGTACATCTAAAGAAGATCTTATCGCTTCCCGTGATCACCGGGGATTCGGTGGATTTTCAATGGGTGCAGTCGCAACTTGGCGAATATTTCAATATGGACTTGATTACTTTCGTTATTTCTTGCCAATGAGTTGTGGAACAACCCTTGATGACGAAAATATCTTTTCTGCAGCTAAATGGCATAACCCTTATGATTATTTTGTTTTTATAATGACAGGGACCAATGATTTTGCATACAGTTATGATAAAGCAAGAATGGAACTCATGAGATCTTCTCCTTATTTTATCGACATTGATGACAGTGTAGATGGTAATTTTGCATTTCGCATTAAACAAGGCTATTCCCATGATATGAGAGCCGCGATGGAATATATCTATAACGGGTTGAAAGCATTTTGGGGTGTTCAAGATGAGATTAAAGGACAATCGGAGAATAATTTGAACTTGAGAAAAAACCAATCTCGAAAAATTTTTACTGCAAATACAAAAATCGAAGATGTAATAAAAGATCCAGCTTTTAAGGATTTTGGTAGATTTCTTTTTCCAACTAACAAAAATTACTATAGTGGAAATACTCTTGGGGAACTTTCACTTATGTGGTATAACAACATTAATCCAAATAAAACAGTGGAAATTGTAAATTACTTGAAAGAAAAGGCTGATTCAGGCGAAACCATTTTCTATGATATCTATTCCAATGAAGAAAAATTACAAGATCCAAGCAAAAAAGACACAGGGTTATTTTTCTTTCGTGGCAAAACAGGATCAAAAACAGCAATTATTTGTGCAGGCGGAGGGTTTGTATATGTTGGCGCAATGCAGGATAGTTTTCCACACGCTCTTGAACTGAGTAAAAAAGGGTATAATGCGTTTGCTTTAATTTATCGTCCTGGTGCACAAACTGGTTGTGAAGATCTTGCAAGGGCAATTGCTTTTTTGTATGAGAATGCTGACGAGCTTGGAATAGATATGAAAGACTATTCTCTATGGGGAGGTTCAGCCGGGGCACGGCTGGTAACATGGCTTGGAAGTTATGGTACAGAAAACTTTGGTGAGAAACAATATCCGCGTCCTGCAGTCGTGATCATGCAATATACTGGTTTGTCTGAAGTAACAGGGAAAGAACCTCCAACATTTGCATGTGTTGGAACAAATGATTGGATTGTACCTTATAAAGTAATGGAAGATAGGATCAATAAGATAAGAAAAAATGGAATTGATGCAGAAATAAAAATCTTTCCCGGACTTTCACACGGATTTGGACTTGGTGAAGGAACTATCGCGGAAGGATGGATCAATGATGCTATTAAATTCTGGGAAAAACACATGAAAAAATAATATTTGGGAGGAATAGAAAATGGCTAATTCTAAAATTCTCATCGCTTATTTTTCTCGCAGGGGAAACAATTATTTCAATGGCAGAATTACTAATTTGTCAATTGGAAATACAGAAATAGTTGCTCAAAAAATACAAAAACTAACAGGTAGTGATCTATTCGAAATCAAAACAGTAAAGCAATATCCAGAAGATTATTATAAAACAACGGAAATGGCAAAAGAAGAAAAAAGGAAAAATGCTAGACCAGAACTTGCAAATAAACTCGAAAATATAAGTTCATATGAAATGATTTTCCTTAGATATCCCAATTGGTGGGGAACAATGCCAATGGCAGTATTTACTTTTTTAGAGTCTTACGATTTTACAGGAAAGACCATTGCTCCATTTTGCACACACGAAGGGAGTGGACTTGGAAGTAGTGAACACGATATAAAGAAATTGTGCCCAAATGCAAATGTATTACCAGGACTAGCTATTAGAGGGAGTAATGTTAACCAAGCTGACAAAGACATTCAAAACTGGTTATCAAAACTTGGTTTATCAACTTAAAAAATGAGGAAAAATTAAAATGGGTAAGAATAGCTGAAATCTAATGTGATCTAAAATCTTTAAAAAGGGGTATATTAATGAAAATAGCTGAGGTTAGTAAAAAATATGGGATTTCGCCGCATACGCTTAGATATTACGAAAAAAATTGGTTTGATACCAAAAACACGAAGATATGAAAATGGAATTAGAAATTACACAGAAGACGATTGTAGATGGATAGAATTTATATTATGCATGAGAAAGGCAGGAGTGGAAATTGAAACTTTGGTTGAATACACGAGGCTTTTGCAGAAGGGTGATGAAACCTTAGAAAGAAGGAGGCAGCTTCTTATATTACAAAGGGACAAGCTGCTTATGCGAGTTGAAGAAATGCAAAAGGCTCTTGATAAGTTGAACCTTAAAATAAAACAGTATGAAGAAATGATTGCTCCGATTGAAAGAAATTTAATAAAATAAGGAAACTATAGAATGTGGTAAAAGACAATATAGATATAGATAGAGATAAATAATAAAAAATATAACGAATTGAGATTTTTATAAACAAAAAGCTTTAATCTTCGAAAGGAGGGAAGAGCACATTTCTCTTTGGGTAGAGTTTTGTGCTCAATTGTGATGAAAATCATAGATATTCGAAGCGATACTGTCACGACTCCAACAGAGAAGATGAGAAAGGCCATGTATGAAGCTGAAGTTGGCGATGATGTTTATCAAGATGATCCAACTGTGAATAAACTTGAGGAATTGGCAGCGGAAATAATTGGTAAACAAGCGGCCCTATTTGTACCTTCGGGAACCTTTGGAAATCAACTAGCTATACTAACTCATACCCTCAGGGGCGACGAGGTAATAGTTCCTTCCTCAAATCACATCTTTGTTCATGAAGTTGGTGCGCCTGCAGTTATATCAAATGTCCAATTACATATTTTAGATGACCCATATGGAATGCCTTCGATAGAAAGGATAGAGAAGGCTATAAGAGATGAAGATATTCATTATCCAAGGACGGGCTTGATTTGTATGGAAAACGCTCATTCAAGCGGGAAGGTTATACCCGTTGATTATCTCAAAAAGGCTTATGAATTAGGGATCAAACATCATATACCAGTTCATTTAGATGGTGCAAGGATATTCAATGCAGCGATAGCTTTGAATATCGATGTAAAACAAATCTCGTCCACGGCAGATTCTGTTATGTTTTGTCTTTCAAAAGGTTTGGCGGCACCTGTTGGCTCGATCTTGGCAGGGTCAAAAGAATTCGTTGAAAAAGCCAGGAAGGGAAGAAAATTGATGGGAGGAGGAATGAGGCAGGTAGGTATATTGGCTGCCGCTGGCATTGTGGCACTCACGGAGATGATTGATAGACTTGTAGAAGATCATGAAAATGCAAAGATGCTTGCCCATCTTTTGAGTGAGCTGCCACATGTTAAAGTTTTTGAAGACCAACTCGATATAAATATGGTTTTTTTCAAGTTTGATCTTATCCCTGCTGAATTTTTCGTAAAAGAAATGCTCAAAAGAGGTATAAAGATAAATCCACCATTTGATGGTGTATATCGTTTTGTAACTCACAAAGATATCTCAAGGCAGGACGTGTATAGAGTTGCTGACGTTTTTGATGAAATAATAAAATCATATACCTGAAGTAAAAAAACGGGGACAGGAGTCCCCGTTCATTTTGCATACGCAACTGAGCGTTTTTCTCTTATTACGACAACTTTCAGAACGCCAGGGTATTCAACTTCTTCTTCAATCTTTTTTGCAATTTCGTAGGCTATCTTATCTGCCTCTGCATCATCTATTTTTTCCGGTTCAACTATTACTCTCACTTCTCTTCCAGCCTGTATCGCATAAGCCTTCTCAACATTTTTGAAGCTCATTGCGATCTTTTCCATTTTAACGAGTCTTCTTATATATGTCTCTAAACTCTCTCTTCTTGCTCCAGGTCTTGCTGCGGAAAGTGCATCGGCTGCTGCAACCAAAACAGATTCTGGACAAATCGGTTCTTGTTCACCATGATGGCTCATTATCATGTTTATGATGTAGTCAGATTCACCATAGCGTTTTGCAATTTCCGCACCTATCTCGGTATGAGATCCCTCTACTTCATGATCAAGTGCTTTACCTATGTCGTGTAGTAAACCACCACGTCTTGTCCTGTCAACATCGAGCCCAAGTTCTTCAGCCATTAATCCAGCAAGTTGAGCGACTTCAATTGAATGATCGAGTACATTTTGACCATAGCTCGTCCTGAATTTCAGTTTTCCTAACAACTTTACAAGCTCAGGATGAAGTCCCGTTACACCCGTGGCAAAGGTTGCCTCTTGTCCCATTTCTTTGATTAATTTCTCGATTTCTTGTTTTGATTTTTCATACATCTCTTCAATTCTTGCCGGATGAATTCTCCCATCAACTACGAGTTTTTCAAGAGTGAGTCTTGCTATTTCGCGCCTTATGGGATTGAAGCTCGATAATACAACAACTTCAGGTGTGTCATCGATGATCAGGTCTACTCCTGTTATCTTCTCGAATGTTCTTATGTTTCTACCTTCTCTTCCGATAATTCTGCCTTTCATATCATCGGATGGCAGACTCACCGTCGACACGGTGATCTCACCCACATACTCAGGCGCATATCTTTGAACGGCTATTGCAATGATTCTCTTTGCTTCTTTTTCAGCTTCTTCTTCATATGTGTCCTTGATTTGTTTGTAAAGGACCGCCAAATCGTGCTCATATTTTTGTCTTGCTTCATCTAAAACTATCGCTCTTGCTTCTTCAACGGTCATACCAGCTAATTTGTTGAATCTCTCATCAAGCTCTTTCTCACGTTGTTCAATCTTTTTCTTCGATGCTTCGAGTTGTACTCTGAGTTGTTCAATCGCCACTTCTTTTTTGTCAACTATTTCTTCACGTTTTGAAATCATTTCCTCACGTTTCAAAAGTCTTTCCTCAAGCGACCTCAGTTCTGATTCTCGTCTCTTTCTCTCGTTCTCGATTTCCTCTTTAATTCTATGAGCTTCTTCCCTTGCCTCGATTATCGCTTTTCTCTTTATCTCTTGAGCTTCTTGTTCGGCTTTCTTTAAAATCGATTCCGCATCCTGCTGAGCCTTTCTATTTTGTCTTTCTATTCGTGATTTACTCAAAAAGTATCCCAAACCCAAGCCAATCAGAGCTGTAGCAACAGAGATTATGGTAGCTATCATTCATTAGCACCTCCTTCTATGTCAAGTACTTGTAGATACTCACTTGAGAATCCCCTTCTGTAAAGGAATTCTCGTATCTTCCCATCTTCAACTTTGTGTAACTGGACAATCCTTTTTAACAAATTGAAAAGATCAACTTCTTTCATAACTTTATTGACAGCGTTATCTATCACCTCTTGTGAAACTCCGAGTTGCTTCAATTTCGCTTTTATTTTGTATGGTCCAAACCCATGTACTGTCAACATGTCGTAGGCAAAAAGATATGCGAATTTCCCGTCATCGATCAAACCAGCCCTCTCGAGACTCTCTATAGTACTTTGTATTATTTGGTCTGAGAAACCTCGCTGAAATAATCTTTCCTTCAACTCATTTTTTGATCTTGCCCTAAATCTGAGCAATTTTTTCGCGTAACCCAAAGCATCTTGCAAATCATTCTTTGTTTCCTTCATTAGGTACCTCCGTCGGTAAATTGTATTTTTGTCTTATCTTCATCTCAATTTCTCTCGCTATTGAAGGATTCTCGACAAAATAGTTCACAACATTTCCTTTCCCTTGTCCGAGTGAATACTCTTTTCCATCATCTGCCACATAGAAAAACCAACTGCCTTTTCTTTGTATGAGTCCCTCGGCAAGGCCTATGTTAAAGAGTTCATTTTCTCTTACAACACCTTTACCATAGATGATGTCAAAATCGGCCTTTTTAAAAGGTGGCGCGACTTTATTTTTGACAACTTTTGCAGTAACGGTATTCCCAACGATATCGTTCCCTTCTTTGATCACCTCACCTCTTCTAACTTCTATTCTCATCGTTGCGTAAAATTTGAGCGCGAGCCCACCGGTTGTGGTCTCAGGGTTACCGAACATAACACCTATCTTCATTCTTATTTGATTTGTGAATATCACAATCGCCTTTGATCTATTGACGTTACCTGCGATCTTTCTCAATGCCTGCGACATGAGCCTTGCTTGAAGACCTACTTGCATATCTCCCATACTTCCTTCAATCTCAACTCTTGGGACCAATGCAGCGACAGAATCAACAACCACAAGATCAACTGCATTACTCCTAACTAATTCATCGACTATCTCCAAAGCCTGTTCGCCATAGTCAGGTTGAGATATCAAGAGTGTTTTCAGATCAACACCCAACGCCTTTGCATAGACAGGATCAAGTGAATGCTCTGCATCAACTATAGCAGCTATACCTCCTCTTCTTTGTACTTCGGCAATTGCATGAAGTGCTATGGTTGTCTTACCACTTGCCTCTGGTCCATAAATCTCTACGATTCTACCCCTGGGATATCCACCAACACCTGTTGCTATATCCAAAGACAATGAACCTGTTGGCACAACTTCAACGGGAGTAACCTGACCCTCTTCACCGAGAATCATTATTGAACCTTTTCCAAAACTGTTTTCAATCTTCTTAATCGCTTTCTCAAGTACCTCAGCTTTTGCTTTTTGCTCTTTTTCACTCATGCTTGATCAATCCTCCTTCAAAACTACATTCATAGATCTGTTTATAAATCGGTCCGGTTGGTGTCAATTGAGATGAATAGATGCTGAAACGATCAACTGCAACAACTATTGGTTCAAAGGTGATATCTTCTATCAAAGCTTGCCATGCATTTGGAAAATCCTTAACCCTACCTATTGTAATATGAGGCGAGAATCTCTCCTCAAAAGAAAAATTGTGTTTCACAAGCTCTGCTTTCATCTCTTCATAAAGCTTCTGCAAACTTTGATTTGATTTCACACCAAGCCATATTACCCTCGGTTGATTCCCTTTGGAGAAATAGCCAAGTTTATCAACTATGTAAGAAAAAGACGGAAAACCTATAACTCTGTGGCACAAATGCTCCGCTACCTCGTCGATTTGATGTCGAGAAACCTCACCAAGAAAGAACAAAGTGAGATGGACATTCTCCTTACTCACCCAATTTGCTTTAAAACCTCTTTTCATCAATTTCTCAATAGATTGTTGTGCTACACTCCGAACGGCATCGTTCACATCAATTGCAATGAATGTTCTCAACTTTCATCCCCCCAGTACTTTTTTATTCTGCAAAACATAGATCAAAGCAGAGATAAAGGTGAAGAAAGCACAAGAATAAATAAAGAGTGCCTCCATGAACTGAATTTTACTGCCAAGAGCATTTTCAAAGAAGATGAAAATGATCAAACCCATCTGCAACACCGTCTTGACCTTTCCCCACACATTTGCCTGAATCACAGTACCGCTGCTGGCTGCCAAGATTCTCACAGCACTTACTACAGTATCCCTTGAAACGATGAGCGCTACTAACCACGCAGGTATTTGGGGTATCAATGCGATCATGACTGAACTCACAAAGACTTTGTCTGCGATCTGATCAAGTACCTTTCCACTTTTGGTAATCTGATTCAATCTTCTGGCAAAAAAACCATCCAGATAATCTGTCAAAGCCCCTATCAAAAATATCAGGAAAGACCATTGCCATTTTTCCAAAATTACCAGGACGAATATTGGAATTGTCAAAACAAGTCGTATCAACGTCAAAGTATTTGGCAGATTCATACCAATACTCCCTCCATGTCATATTCAGTTACGCTGGTTATTTGAACCATGTAATAATCTGGAATTCTAATCTTTCTCGTACTATTGATGAACACATTTCCATCGATCTCGGGGGTGTCAAGGTGACTTCTTCCTACATATTTATTTTTCTGACACTCCTCTATGAGAATCGACAAAGTACGACCAACAAATCTTTCGAGTCTTTCATACGAAATCTGGCTTTGAAAGACTAAGAGCTCCTCATACCTTTCTTGCGAAATATGAGCTGGTACTTTCTCTTTGAGAGAACTTGCCACTGTACCTTCCTCGTCCGAATAAATAAAAGAACCAAGTCTATCAAAACGTGCCTTTTTTAGAAAATTCATGAGTTTTTCAAAATCTTCATCCGTTTCACCCGGGAAACCCACAATAATACTTGTCCTTATTGCCGCATCTTGGTTCATATTCCTTATCTGTTCTATCAATTCAAGCAGCTCAGAGCTGGTCCTTGATCTTCCCATTTTTTTCAGGATCCTATCGCTACCATGCTGAACAGGCATGTCAAAATAAGGTAATACCTTTTCATATGATAAAATTGCTTCAATGACTTTCTCATCAATATGGTCTGGATGCAAATACAAAACTCTGATTCTAAACTCGCCATCCAGGGAATTCAATTTTTTCAAAAGTACATCAAGCGAAGGCTTTCCATACAAATCTATCCCATATGCAGTTGTATCTTGTGCAACCAAAATCACTTCCTTCACACCGTTTTTAACCAGATTATTCACTTCAGCTTCGATGATCTCAATACTTCTACTTTTGAAATCTCCCTTAAAAGAAGGTATGGCACAGAAGGTACAACTTCTATTACACCCGTCGGCGATTTTGACATAGGCAAATGAACCCTTACACGTTCGAGTGGTGTCATCGTAAATTGTCTGGGGTTGAGTTACAAGAAACGGCACCTTTTTCTCAATAGCATCGGCAATTTGAGAAGGAGAAAGTACTCCATACCAGGCATCAACTTCTGGTATTTCTGAACGCAACTGATCGGGATATCTTTGGACAAGACATCCCTTTACACACAAGAAGAAATTATGTTTTTTCTTGTAGTTGACAAAATCCAAGATCTCTTCTATAGATTCTCTCTTTGCCGACTCTATGAACCCACATGTATCTATGATAATTACCTGCGCTTCATCAACGTTTTTTACAATCTGATGTCCTCTACTCTTTAAAATCCCCTCCAGTACGTCGCAGTCGGCTTCGTTCTTCGGACAACCCAATATCTTCAATCCTATTTTCATCGATTCTCTCACCTTTCAAAAATTTTCTCCTTTTGCTCAGATACAATTCACGAACATGCTCAAGTTCTTTCTTATAATCCTCGCTTCTGTAATTTGGGTATGTAAATTCCCAATGCCTGAATTCTCCCGACAGATAGAGCAATGTCACTTCTGCGTAGATACCATTTTTTAAATAAACACGATTCCCCCATGATTTGGTCGAAGCCAGAACAAAATTCGAATGATGAACATAACCCGGGTCCATATTGAATTTTCTTTTTCCTTCCACTGCATACTTTTCTTCCAACCGATTTGTAAATATCTTTACATCAGCCAATAGTGAAGGATGTATCAACCTCTCAAAACTCACAAGTTTACCCTTCAAGTCAGATCCCATCTCACGATCATAATAAGCCGTGTACAAACTGAACGGCAGTTCTTTTGATACATAATCTATTTTTCCAAAGGAAGCTTCTAACTCAGGAAAAAGTTCGGATACCCAGTATTCGAGGTGTTGTGAAAAGATAAAGATCACCAGATTCACTGGTTCCACTCTTTTTATTTCTCCCACACAACCACCTCGAAATTCTCAACACGAATCTTCCATTCCTTTCCGGTCGATAAAACTGAACAGACACCGACATTCCCACTGATTCTGTAACGCTGACCGACTTGTAGATCAACCCTTTCTCCTGGTGCAAGTGGCATCTCGTTGAAATAGATCGGACGATTGGACTGGTTCACAAGTTGAACCTTTGGAGATCTAAGTACTGTAAAAAACTTCCATGCCGAATATGTAAAAAAGATCACAGATGCAGCAAAGATGACCAAAAGTAGAAGAGATATCAAATTGCCATTTGTAACGATCTTTTTGTTTTTTTCTCGAGTTTCAATCGGTTTAGGTTCAAACTGACCCAGCAACTCCACTGGATCCAAACCCAAGAATTCTGCACAGCTTTTTATATAATACTTCACATAGAATGGTGCATCTACCCTGTCAAACTGTCCCTCTTCGATTAATCTGATCTTCCACTCGGGAATTCCTATTTTTTGAGCAAGCTCATCTATACTCATTTGTTTGGACTCTCTTGCTTGTCTCAGAGCTTCTCCTATTTTCACCCATTTTTCCATAAAGATCACACCTTGTTAAAGAATCTACACATTATTATACCAGTTTACCTCATACTTCAGACCGCTTTCATCAAGGAAATGTACACCACGGGAATTAAGACATCTATCAATAGCATCGAGTACGAGAGATTTGTGTGATTGCTTCTCTACAAAATCTATTTGATCTCCATCGATAACCAATACGTTGCCGTTTGATCCATCTAAGAAGGTTCTATCATAGAAATAACATAGTTGTTCCCAATAAGATCTTTCCACACCGATCTCGTAATTTCTCCCTCTTTTTTCAATTCGTCGAAGAGCCGTTTGAACGGAACATTTTATGTAAACAAGCAATCTTGGGGAAGGTGATATTTCAGACATTGTTTTGTAAAAGTTTTCATAAACAGAATACTCGATAGATTGTAAGAAACCAAGTTTTTTCTGCATTTTCACAAAAACAAAATCTCCTGCCATCGAACGGTCCATCACGGCATTTTCAGTTTGATTTGCTTGCTTGATTTGTAAAAAGCGCTTGTGCAGGAAATAGAGTTCCATAGTTAAGCACCATCTGTACTTATCTTGGTAATATCTCTCAAGAATTCTATCTGCTAACTCATCACTCATTTCATAAAATCCATTCATTGCTCTCTCTCTTTCCAAGATTTCCACCAAAGTTGTTTTACCTGCGCCAACAGTCCCTTCCACAACGATTTCAAGCACTTGCTACACTCCTTTTTAAGGATTTACCATCGTATCGATAGACATATTTTTTGGGATCTTTTAGAATTTGTTGAATCACCAAATCAATTTGCCCAAAATTTTCATCTAACAGATCTGTGTCTACTATCAACAAAGTTGAAAGATTATAATGCGAGAAAAAATCTTCGTATTCTTGATTTAGAGTCTCCCAATATCCTTCATCGATTTGAAGTTCCCAGAGTCTGCCTCTTTTCTTAATCCTGTCAATAGCTGTTTTTGTTGAACATTTGAGATAGATCATCAACTCTGGTGGTGAAGATAAACTAACCAACTGATCGTGCAACTCTTCATATATTAAATATTCTATTTCTGTCATTTCACCTCTTTTGAGTAACACTCTTGGAAAGATGTGATCGCAGAAGATTGAGCGATCCATTATTACATCTATCTTTTCACATCCAAGCTTCATTTGTTGAAATCTTTTGGTCAAGAAATAAATTTGCAATTGAAATCCCCATTTTATTGGGTCAGCATAGAATCTTTCCAGTATCTGTACCAATTTTTGATCTGTCAACTCATAAAGAGGTTCTAACATCAATCTTTTTGTCAAACAATTTATGAACGTTGTTTTACCTGCACCAACCGTCCCTTCAACGATAATCTTTGGTCTCATCACTTGATCTCTCTCAATATCTTTCTCAGTTTTTCATGGATCGAAGGAATGGCTGCCACAATTTCTCCTGATTCGAGATCATAATCTTTTTCTAAGCCTGTGACGATAACACCGGCTTCTCTTGCGATCAAAACACCCCCCGCTGTATCCCACGGTTTGAGACCAACTTCCCAGTAGCCGTCGAGTTTACCACAAGCAAGATAGCACAATTCAGCCGCAGATGAACCAAGTATCCTGATTTCCTGAGTAATTTTGGTAAGCCTTTCGATACTCTTGAGTGTCCAATCAAACAATGACTCATCGTATGGCCAACCTGTTACAAGAAATGATTTCTCCAACGATGATCTGTTCTTGTTAACGATTTGAGTGCCATTCAAAAAGGCACCAGAACCCTTCTTGGCATAGAACATTTCATCTGTCATTGGTAGATATACAGCCGCTTCCGTTATCTCACCATAATCTATTCTTGCAATACTGACTGCAAAATACGGAAGTGAGTGAACATAATTCAATGTACCATCGATCGGATCAACCACAAAAATACATTCGGCGTTTGGTATTTTCGTACCACCATCGCCCTCTTCAAGAACAAACCTTGCTTCGGGAAGATGTTCCAAAATGGTATCAACGATGATCTTTTGACACGTTACATCGACCTCGGTAACTACATCCGACACCCTGGTCTTTACGTTGATGACATGTTCTTTCTCAAACTTTTCTTTTGCAAAAATACCTGCCTTTTTTGCTGCTTCACAGATCAATTTCATTTTTTCAACTCCTCTCTCAACTTAAAAATCTCGTCCCTCAACTTTGCCGCATCTTCATATCGAAGTTCACTCGCTGCTCTGTACATCTCTTCCTCAAGAAGAGCCACATACTCCTCTTTTGTGAGATTTTTGGCAAACTCAGTATAATCAATCTGTTGAGGTTGCTCCATGTATTTTTCGAATATCTCTATTTGAAGTGGTTTGACTATTGTTCTTGGTATTATACCGTGTTTTTCATTGTACTCGATCTGTATCCTCCTTCTTCGATTTGTCTCTTCAATAGCTCTCTGCATTGCCGGGGTCACTCTGTCTGCATACATGAGTACTTTACCATTCAAATTTCTGGCAACTCTTCCTATAATTTGAATCAATGTGGTTTCAGATCTTAGAAATCCTTCTTTATCAGAATCGAGTATGGCAACCATGGACACCTCAGGAAGATCAAGACCTTCTCTGAGCAAATTTATACCAACAACTACATCCACATCACCACGTCGGAGTTTCTTGAGCACCTCGATTCTTTGAATTGCATCGAGCTCCGAATGAATGTAAAGTGATCTTATGCCAAGTTCAGTGAGATATTCACTCAGTCTTTCGGCAGTTTTCTTGGTGAGAACAGTCACGAGCGCTCTTTCCTTGCGTTCAACGATCCTGCGTATTTCGTTCACAAGATCATCGACCTGGTATTTGGTTGGCCTTACTTCCACTTCGGGGTCAACAAGTCCTGTAGGTCGAATTATTTGTTCAACGATTTGTTCACTCACTTGGTATTCAAAAGGACCTGGTGTTGCCGAAACAAATATCACCTGTGGAACTTTTTTCAAAAATTCCTCAAAGGTTAAAGGTCTGTTGTCAAAGGCAGATGGCAATCTAAAGCCGTAATCTACAAGATTCTTTTTTCTTGAATAATCACCTCTCCACATTGCCCTCAATTGTGGTACAGCGATATGAGATTCATCAATGAAAACGATCAGATCTTTATCAAAATAATCCAACAACGTATAAGGAGGCTCTCCTGGTGCTCTTCCATCGAAGTGTCTCGAATAATTTTCGATACCCGGGCAAAAACCAAGAGCTGACAGTAATTCTATATCGTGCATCGTTCTTTGTTCAAGTCTTTGGGCTTCTAAAAGCTTTCCTTGATTTTTCAATTCATTCAACCTCTGTTCAAGCTCGATTTTTATTGACTGAATAGCCCTTTGAAGTTTTTCCTCCGTTGTTATAAATTCTATAGCAGGATAGATAGTCGATTTTGAAAAATTCTCTATACAAGATCTATTTAATTTGTCAAAAGATTCTATTTTCTCTATCGTTGAGCCAAAAAATTCAACTCTTACACCTTCATCCTGATATGTTGGATAGATCTCCATTACATCTCCACTGAGTCTGAAACAGCCTTTAACGGTTATCTCGCTACTGCGCGTGTATCCTATTCTCGCGAGTTGTTGAGCAATTAAATGTGGTGATATTTTCTGACCGACATGAAGTTGGATGTTCATCTTATCGAAATCAACTGGATCACCGGAGGCATATATACTTGAAACACTTGCAACCACTACTACATCACGTCTGGTTCGAACAGATTTTAATGTCGACATTCTCATTCGCACAAGGACGTCGTTTATGTCTGCGTTCTTTTCTATATAAAGATCTCTGGTAGGTATATAGGCTTCTGGTTGGTAATAATCGTAGTAACTGATGAAATACTCGACTTTGTTTTCTGGGAAAAATCCTTTGAACTCACCATAGAGTTGCGCAGCAAGAGTCTTATTGGGGGAAATAACAAGGGCTGGTTTGTTCAAGGATGATATAACATTCGCCATCGTGAAAGTTTTACCACTACCAGTTACACCAACCAGTGTCTGAAATCTGTATCCTTTTTTAGTGCCATTGACAAGTCTTTCTATAGCCTGCGGTTGGTCTCCAGTTGGTTGATACTCACTAACGAGCTTGAACACACCAGTGCCCCCAACAAGATTAATATGGATTTCAAAAAAAGATGCTCGAAGACAAAAGATTTAGATACTTGGCTGTAAGTATATCAGACTATTCAGATAATTAACCAAATCGATGGCCTCTTTCGTCTTTGGTTCAGTTTTTAGAAGATCAGATGCCACAACTGATGAACCATAGAATTGCTTGTTTGCTTCGTCATCCACTTGAACAATAGAGCCTTGTAATGAGAGTCCGGCAAAGAAACCCTTGCTGACCGAATATGAATAAATAGATGCCTGGAGCTTGTAGTCTGTGTCAGCCGATAGGGATCTACCTAATGGGCCTGCCGCAACGCTGACATTACCTCCAAGTGTTACATTGCTTGACGTAAAACTTTTTACAGCGTCTTCGTTCATCAACACAAGTACCAGTCCAACATTCTGCACACCGATCTGAGCCCCAAGGCTAAGACCGCTCAATTTTACAAATAATGGTCCTAACCATTTCCCAGATGTCACATCCCTCTTGAAGACTACACCTTCTCCGTATTGGCCACCAATCACAAGACCAACTTTGATCAGAGAAGGATAAATGGCAATACCTTCAGATTGGCGAAGGAGTTCAACGAAAGCACCTGCATCTGGTATATTAGAAAGTTCTTTGACAATTGACAAGGCATCTGTTAATCTTTCCGTTGGCGTTGCAGCAAAGACAAATGGTGGAACTAAGAGTAGAACTAAGATGATTTTTTTCATTTTTGCACCTCCCGTGTTTTTATTTTATCACGTCCTTACAATTTCATGGATTGAATGAAAAAATTTCACATATAAATATACTAACCCGAAGTATTCGGTTTATTTGTCAGTGTATAATACTTTTGGGTTGTGTCCCAACATTCAGAGGAGGTGTACAGATGAAAGTCAGAGTTGATGAAGCAACATGCATTGGCTGTGGAGTTTGTGAGAGTCTCTGCCCTGAGGTTTTCAAGCTTGCTGATGATGGTAAAGCAAAGGTTCTCCAACCCGAGACTGAATTAGATTGCGCTAAAGATGCAGCTGACAGTTGTCCAACAGGTGCAATCAGTGTTGAAGAGTGAAAAAAGAGGCGGATGACCGCCTCTTTTTCCCATCTTATCTGAAAATCCTCATCGAATAGGAAAGTTCTTAGAAGATAAACAATTCTGTTCCTTGAAGTTACCCTTTGATTGGTTCATAATAATACAGGTACCTACCTAATATCATCAACGCGATTTAATTTCGTGGGGAGCATATCTTT